>CBHTUE010000048.1:0-24349 GCA_966096115.1 uncultured Phenylobacterium sp. | reverse complement strand
CCGCGGAGGCGATGTCCGGGTCCGGCTGGGAGCAGATCGTGCTGCCGGAGGACCTAGACGCCTATCGCCGCGCCTTCGGCCGCGCCATGCGCGACCGCGCAGACTTCAAGCACACCACCCGCGGCCGCGATCGGCACGGCCGCGTCCTGTGGTTCCGGTGCGAGGGCACGCCGCGCTTCGACGCGGACGGCGAGTTCGTCGGCTACACCGGCTGCAACGTCGAAGTCACCGAGGCGATGGTGGCCCAGGAGCAGCAGCGGCTGCTGATCAACGAGTTGAATCACCGGGTGAAGAACACGCTCGCCACGGTGCAGTCGATCGCCGCCCAGACTGCGCGGCGGGCCGAGTCGCCCGAGGATTTCCGCGAGAAGTTCGAGACCCGGCTGATCGCCCTGTCGCAGACCCACAACGCGCTCACTCGCGGCGGCTGGGAGAGCGCCTCCCTGCGCGAACTGCTGAGCCAGGAACTGAAGCCCTACGCCAGCGAGCAACTGCGGCTCGACGGTCCCGACGTGGACCTGCCGACCCGCGTGGCGGTGACCCTGGGCATGGTGTTCCACGAACTGGCCACCAACGCCGCCAAGTATGGGGCGCTGTCGTCGCCGACCGGCATGGTGCGGGTCTCGTGGCAGACGGTGCTGGGCGCCGGCGTGCCGCCGGTCCTGGTCCTGCAGTGGCGCGAGGAGAGCGGGCCGCCGGTGAAGGTCCCGAAACGGCGCGGCTTCGGCTCGCGCCTGATCGAGGGCAGCGTCAAGGGCGACCTGGGCGGCTCCAGCCGCATGGTGTTCGATCCCGACGGCCTCAATTGCCGCCTGGAGATCGAACTCGCCGATCCGCTCGCCGCCGACCAGCCGAATTCGGCGGCGGGCTAAATCACCGGGGCCGCCTTGTCGCGCCGCGTCATCCGTGATGCGCTGCGGTCACGGGTGCAGGACGAAGGGGAAAGCCATGCGGCAAGCGCTCAGTCCCACGCGGCGGCCGGCTCAGGCGTCGGCGCAACCGGAGACATCCACGCGGCCCGGCGCCGGGACCCGGCCCGACCTCAGCGCCCGGGGCACAAGGATGCGCGCGCTCGCCCAGCTGATGCAGGAAGGCCCGGCGGCCACGGATCAGCGCGTCCGCCTGGCCCGCGCGTTCGGCGCGCCCGCGACGCGGCCGATCCCGGCGCGAACCGCGCCCGTCGCCCAACGCGGCGTCCTCTATGATGCCGTGAAACTGTCGGCGGAGAACGACGCCGACGCCGCCGACTACAACTTCACGAGCGTGACGGGCCCGGACGTGATCGCGGCGGCCGAGGAAATCGTCGCGGAATACCTGGCCTCCCAGCCGGTGGGGCAGAAGTTCGAGGCCGGGCCCGGAGTCGCGCTGCCGGCCCCGCAGGTGCAGTTGTCCACGGGCTATGGCGGTGTGGAAGGCATCCTGCTCACGCCGCCGAGGGACAAGCTGGCCCTGCAAATCTACACGGGGGAGTTCCTGGCCAACATCACCCACGAGCTCGGCCACATGGTGAAGGGCAAGACGGGGGACGCGCGGGTCCGCGACCGGATTCCCCAGATCGCCGCCGCCGCGGCCGACGAGGCGGTGAACCATCCGGACGCCCACCCCAAGCCGGCGGGCTGGGTGGAGGAATCCCGGGCCGACCTGACCGGCCTGTTCATCCGCTTCTCCAACGGGATCATTCCGGCGAAGGCCGACTATAACCAGCTGGCGGGGGAGCCCGCCGACGGCGAGCATCCGCCAGGCGACTACCGGCTGCAGTTGATGGCAACGTTCATGGGTGAACTGGGCCACCCCTGGTAGGGCCCGGTTCGCCAGAGAATTGAATTGCCTGCCGCGACGTCCGCGCCTCACGTTCGTGTCCTCAGAGCAGGGAAGACGCCATGTCACACGCCGATCTCGTCATCCGTGGCGGCCTGGTCTTCGACGGCCGGGGCGGTGCGCCGGTCCGCGCGGACATCGCCATCGCCGGGGACCGCATCGTGGCGGTCGGTCCTGACCTGCCGCCCGGTCGCGAGGAGATCGACGCCACCGGCCTGATGGTCACCCCCGGCTGGGTCGACATCCACACCCACTACGACGGCCAGATCACCTGGGACTCGCGGATGACGCCGTCGTCGACCCTGGGCGCGACGACGGTGGTGGCCGGCAACTGCGGCGTCGGCTTCGCCCCCGTCCGCAAGGGCGACGAGGACACCCTGGTGCGCCTGATGGAGGGCGTCGAGGACATCCCCGGCGCGGCCCTCCACGAAGGCCTGAAGTGGAACTGGGAGAGCTTCGCCGAGTACATGGACGCGGTGGAGACCCTGCCGCACGACATCGACGTGGCGGTGCAGGTGCCGCACGGCGCGCTGCGCGTCTATGTGATGGGCGAGCGCGGCGCGAACCGCGACGACGCGACGCCGGACGAGGCGCAGCAGATGCGCCAGCTGACGGCGGAGGCGATCCGGGCCGGCGCGCTGGGCTTCTCGACCACGCGCACCATGGTCCACCGCACCGCCGACGGCGACCTGACGCCGACCCTGGGGGCGGCGCGCGCCGAGATGGAGGCGATCGCGGCGGGTCTCGCCGACGCGGGCTCGGGCGTCCTGCAGTGGGTGTCCGACTTCGGCCCGGACATGGACGCCGAGTTCAGCCTGATCCGCGACCTGACCAAGATCGCCGGCCAGCCGCTCAGCTTCTCGATGGTCCAGGCCGACGTGGTCCCCGACCAGTGGCGCCGGCTTTCCGAACGCCTCGATCAGGCCGTGGCCGAGGGCTATCCGATCAAGGCCCAGATCGCCGGCCGGCCCGTCGGCCTGATGCTGGGCCTGCAGGGGTCCGCGCACCCGTTCATCAGCCGCCCGTCCTACGCCGAGATCGCCGACCTGCCGCTGGCGGAGAAGGTCGCGCGGATGAAGGATCCGGCGTTCCGCGAGCGCCTCATCGCCGAGGCGCCGGCCAAGGGCCACCCGTTCATCAACTCGCTCGCCGGCGCGCATCACAAGATGTACGCGATCGAGGGCGACGAGCTGGACTACGAGCCCGATCCCTCCACCAGCCTGGGCGCCCGGGCCAAGGCGCTGGGGGTCAATCCGGACGAGCTCATCTACGACGCGCTGATCGCCGACGAGGGCCGCGCCTTCCTGTTCTTCCCGATGCACAACTACGTCGAGGGCAGCCTCGACAACGTGCGCACGATGATCGCCAACCCGAACACGCTGTCGGGCCTGTCGGACGGCGGCGCGCACGTGGGCGCGATCTGCGACGTCAGCCTGCCCACCTTCATGCTGACCCACTGGTGCCGTGATCGAACCCGCGGCCCAGGGTTTGAACTCCCGGAGACGATCAAAGCCCAGACCAAGGACACCGCCGAGGCCGTCGGCCTGATGGACCGCGGCGTGATCGCGCCGGGCTACCTGGCCGACCTCAACCTGATCGACTTCGACCGGCTGCGCCTGAAGGTTCCCTACATGGTCTACGACCTGCCCACCGGCGCGCGCCGGCTGATGCAGGACGCCGAGGGCTATGTGGCGACCCTCAAGTCCGGCCAGGTGATCTATCGCGAGGGCCAGCCCACCGGCGCGCTGCCCGGCCGGCTAATCCGCGGCCGCCAAGCCGCGCCGCAACAGCTGGCGGCGGAGTAGGGCGACGCTGCGATAGACAGGCGCCGGCCGGTGTGCGGTGATCGGGCAGCCCGTGGGGAGCCCGAGGATGATCCCGCTCCAACCGTCGATCGACGCCTATGAGGAGAGCCTGCGCGCCGCCTTCGGGCCGGATTTCCGCGAGGACGACCTCAAGCGCAAGCACAAGAGGATGCGCGAGAGCCCCTTCCTGTTCCTGCGCGCCACCTGCTGGCGCTGGGCCGAGGCGGCGGGGGAACTCTGCCCCCGGCTGATGGAGGCGCCCGCGGTCGGCAGCGTCGGCGACGCCCATGCGGGCAACTTCGGGCTGTGGCGCGACGCGGACGCGCGGCTGGTCTGGGGCGTGAACGATTTCGACGAGGCCGCGGTGACGCCCTATGCCCTGGACCTGGTGCGGCTCTGCGCCAGCACGCTGCTGGCCGGCGGCCGGGCCGAGGCCGGCGGGGTCGCGGCGAGCGTCCTGGCGGGCTACCGGCGTGGCCTGGCGGCGCCGCAGCCGTTCGTGCTGGAGCGCGAGACCCTGTGGCTGCGCGACGCCTTCGCCGCCTCGGACCGGCAGCGCGAGGACTTCTGGCACGAGATCGAGGGCCTGCCGGACGAGGCCGACGTGCCGGCCGTCTATCGCGCGACGGCGCTGGCCGCCCTGCCGGCGGACGGGGTCGTGCGGATGGCCCGGCGTTCGGCGGGGGCCGGCAGCCTGGGCCGGCCGCGGTTCGTGGCCCACGGGCGCTTCCTGGGCGGCCCGATGGCGCGCGAGGTGAAGGGCCGCGTGGCGTCGTGCTGGCCCGGCGCGCCCGACCTCGGCCTCGCCGCGCGGCTGATCAAGGGTCCCGGGCGCGCGCCCGACCCGTTCCTGGCGTTCAGCGACACCCACGTCCTGCGCCGGCTGGCCCCGAACAGCCGCAAGCTGAAGTTCGCCGACCTGCGCCGCCGCCTGGGCGAACGGCTGTATGGCGCGATGGGCGCCGACCTGGCCGCCGTCCACGCGCAGGCCGACGGGGCGGCCGCGGCGATCGCGGCCGACCTGAAGGGCCGCCGCGGACCCTGGCTGGCGGACGCCGCGACCCGGGTCGCGACCTGGACCGAACAGGAGTTCAGGGCCTACCGGCGCTGACGCCGCCAGCCTTCGGCCTTCGCGGCAACTTGCGGTACCCGGCCCGGGGCGTCCGAGTCGCCTGAGGAGGGAAACTGTCACGAGTGCATGTTAGCCCGCGTAGAATGGTTAATGGGACACTCGCTCGAGCGTCCGTTCGGGAGATACGAGACATGAATTTTAGAGTGGCCTGCGCCCTGGCTGGCGCCACCGTCGCCCTGTTCGCCGGATCGGCGGCCCAGGCGAGCGTCACCTGGACCCAGTGGGCAACCAACGGTTCCGGCGCGGCCGGCGCGGTTTCGGTGACCTACACCGGCGAGATGAGCGGCCTGATCTTTCCGGGCGGCGGCTCGTTTGCCGGCTACGATCCCGCCTCGTCCTTCACCGGCGGCCCGGTCACCAACGTGCCGACCAACGCCAACGGCGCGCTGAAGCTGCTGGGCGGCGGCGGCGATGCGGCGACGCTCAACACCATCACGTTCTCGCAAGCGCTGCTGAACCCGGTGTTCCTGATCTGGAGCCTGGGGCAGGGCGGCCTGCCGACCAGCTTCAACTTCCAGGGCAGCCCGTCGATCTCGATCGTCGCCGGCGGCCCCACCAATCAGTACGGCGGCGGCCCGCTCAGCCTGATGTCCGACACCACCGTCGGCGTGGAAGGCAACGGCGTGCTGCAGTTCCACGGGCTGGTCTCTTCGATCTCGTGGACCAACCCGACCCGTGAAGACTACTACGCCTTCACTGTCGGCGACGTCGCGGTGCCGGAACCGGTCACCTGGGCGCTGATGCTGATCGGCTTCGGCGGCCTGGGCGTGGCGCTTCGCCAGCGCCGCGCCGCGCTCGCGGCCTGATCCACGACCCAGCCTCTCGGCTGTCCTGCGAAAGCCCCGGTTTAGGCCGGGGCTTTTTGCTGTGTGCGGGAGAAGGAGATGGTGGATGCGACAGGGATTGAACCTGTGACCCCCTCGGTGTGAACGAGGTGCTCTCCCGCTGAGCTACGCATCCATCTCGGGAAGGCGGGGGCTATAGCCGCAACGCTCGCGCGCCGCAAGCGGCCTGCCGGGGCGTGCGGCGTCGCGGACCGCGAGCGGACCGGCAAACGGGTGGCGGGCCCGGGGCGGCGTGCAACTCTCAATTGTACTGGACAACCTGTCGTTTGGGACGCCAGATCACGTCGTTCGAGGGGGCGAGATCATGCTGCGACGCCAAGTTTTCCTGCTGGCCGCGCTGGCGCTGGCCGCGTGCCAGCCGACGGGGCCTGCCAAGGTCGAGGCCCAGGGCCCGGGCCAGGGCCAGCCGGTGGCGACCGCGCCGGTCGACGCCGAGAGCCAGAAGCTGCTGACCGAGCTGGACCAGCGCTGGACGCCCGACAATCGCCAGGTCTGGTACGAGACCTCGCAGGGCTCGCGGCTGATCCCGCTCTCCTGGCTGCTGGCGCTGGAGGACGCGGACGGCAAGCCGCTGCTGACCGACGAGAACGTCAAGCGCTGGGGTTACCTGCCGCACGTGAACCGCCAGGGCCGGCCGCTGCCGATCGGCTTCACCGAGGACGTCACGCCCGACGCCCAGCTGCCGAAGCCGCTGATTACCTGGCGCGCCCAGCCCAAGCCCGACGACCGGATCTGGGTGGGGATGAACTGCGCCGCCTGCCACACGGCCCAGATGACCTACCAGGGCCGCACCCTGACCGTGGACGGCGGCCCGGCGCTGTCGGACTTCGAAGGGTTCACCAAGGCCCTCTACGACGCCCTGAAAGCCACCGACGCCGACGACGCCCGCTTCGGCCGCTTCGCCGACCGGGTGCTGCGCGACAAGCCGCTGGACCCGTGGAAGCCCGGGCTGGATCCGGTGGCGGCGATCAAGGACCTGGTGACCAAGGGGCCGGAGGACGACCCGCAGGACCGCGGGCGACTGCATGCGGCCCTGAAGCGGGTGCTGGCGCGCGAGACCGAGCTGCGCCGGCTGAGCGACATCCCCGGAACCCCCGACTATGGCCGGCTGGACGCGTTCGGGCATATCTTCAACAAGGTGGCCTGGATGGTGGAGACGCCGAACATGGCGCCGCCGCAGGACGTCAACCGCACCAACGCGCCGGTCAGCTACCCCTTCCTGTGGAACGTGCCGCAGCACGACAAGGTGCAGTGGAACGGCGTCGCGCCGAAGCTGACGATCCAGGGCGAAGACGTGGGCGCCCTGATCCGCAACGCGGGCGAGGTGATCGGGGTGTTCGCCGACATCCAGGTGGCGCAGGGCCAGCTGGGCTACCCGTCCAGCGTGAACGTCGCGGGCCTGAAGACGCTGGAGGCGCAGCTGCTGGTGCTGCGCCCGCCGGCGTGGCCCGCCACCGTGCTCGGCTGGAACACCACGGCCGTGGACGATGACGGCAAGCCCGTCACCCACGAGCAACTCGTGGCGCACGGCCGGGACATCTACCTCAGAGGGACGCCGAAGGCTGGGAACTGTGTCGGCTGCCACAAGCTGCTGCCCGACCGGGCCGACGTGAAGACGCCGATCGTGGCCCAGATGGCCATGCTGAACCCCAAGACGAAGGTGGCCGGTGCGATCCACGAGTCGGCCGGGACCGACATCTGGATGGCCTGCAACGCGTACGCGAAGAACGCCTACTCCGGCTGGATGCAGGGGGTGCCCACCGGGCTCTTCACCTTCATGGGTCCGCGGGCGGACCTGTCGGAGATGACCAAGGTGGCGGTGGTCGGCGCCCTGCTGCGGCAGGGCAAGCCGATCGCGGGGTCGTTCCAGAATTCGGCCCTGGAGATGAAGAAACCGCCGAAGCCGGAGCCCGCGGCCGCGGCCGCCGCCGTCGCCCCGGGCCTGGCCCCGAGCGCGGTGTCGACGCCGCTGAAGGTCCCGACGGAGGACCTGTGCCTGAAGGCCGTGGATCCGACCCTGGGCTACAAGGGCCGGCCGCTGAACGGCGTCTGGGCCACCGCGCCCTATCTGCACAACGGCTCGGTGCGCACGCTCTTCCAGCTGCTGCTGCCGCCGGACCAGCGCGAGGCCAGCTTCGAGGTCGGCAACCGGGAGTTCGACCCGAAGGAGGTCGGCTACGTCTCGGCCACGACCGCCAACCACTCGACGCTGACGGCGCGCGCCGCGGGCAAGCCCGTGCCCGGCAGCTCCAACGCGGGCCACGACTACGGCAACGCGGGCCTGAGCGCCTACGACCGCTGGGCGCTCGTGGAGTACCTGAAGACCCTCTAGAGCAGACGCGCGCAGGCGGCGGGCAGCTCGTCGAAGTGGTCGATGAGGATATCGGCGCCCAGCTCGGTGACCGGGGTCTCGGTGTAGCCGAAGGTCACCAGGATCAGGCCGGCCCGGGCCGCCTTGGCGGCGCCGGCGTCGGTGGCGGCGTCGCCGACCAGGACGGCGCGGTCCATGGCGCCGCCGGCCGCCTCGATCGCCGCGTGCAGGTGGCGCGGGTCGGGCTTGATGGCCGGGGCGGCGTCGGCCCCGACGATGGCGTCGAAGCGCGGTGCGAGGCCCAGTTGCTCCAGCAGGGCGACCGACAGTCCGGTGAGCTTGTTGGTGCAGACAGCCAGGCGCGCGCCCTCGGCCCGCAGCGCCTCCAGCGCCGCCTCGCAGCCCGGGAACGGCCGGCTCTCGTCGGCGATATGGGCCCGGTAGTGGACGAGGAACCGCTGGAACAGCAGGTCCAGCCGCGTGGCCTCCAGCGGCGCGCCGGCCGCCTGGAAGCCGCGCTCGATCAGCCAGCGCGCGCCGCGGCCGATGAACCGGCGCGCGTCCTGCAGCGCCATCGCCGGCAGGCCCTCGTCGTTCAGCAGCACGTTCAGCGTGCCGACCAGGTCGGGCGCGGTGTCGACCAGGGTGCCGTCCAGGTCGAAGGCGATGGTCGCGCCGGCCAGCCGGCCGCCGCTAGCCGCCATTGATCACCGCAGTGGCCGCGTCGAGGCCCGCGGCGTAGTCGGTCAGCGCCTCGGCGGTCAGGCCGATATAGGCCTTGGCGTCGTCGAACCGCCGCTCCTCGATCGCCTCGCGCACCCCCGGCAGGGTCTTCGCGCCATAGCCGGTGAAGCGGCCGGGCGCGTAGATCATGTTCTTGTACCAGGGGCGGAAGGGCAGGCCCTTGTCGCGCAGCAGGCGCTGCTCCAGCGGCAGCAGGGCGGCGTCCAGCTTCTTCTTCTGGGTCGTGGAGAGGCTCGCGCCCTTGGTCGCCAGGGCCGTGTCGAACCCGGCGGCGCTGGCCTTCAGCTTGGAAACGGCGGTGTCCATGGCCGCGAAGTCGAGGCGCGGGGAGGGCGCCAGTGACGCCGGATCGCCCCGCGAGATGGTCGGGTCGTCGGCCAGCTTGTAGGCGCCGGCGGCCAGCAGGCGGGTGCGGGCGGCCGCCTCCTCGCGCTTCTGCTCGGCCAGCCGCTTCACCTCGTCGAGGTAGCCCGAGACGGTGTCGGCGAAGTCGCCGTAGCGCTGCACCGGCAGGTCGGCGTCGGCCAGGCGCATGACCATCCGCCCGGTGACCTTGGCGAGCGCGCCCGAGTAGGCGAGGCCGGGGTCCACGAACTTCGTGTGGTGCTCATAGGTGTCGTAGGCGGAGTGGTAGACGCCGCCGTCCGAGCCCTCGCCGCCGAAGCCCAGGTTCAGCGTGGCCAGGCCCAGGTTCTGCAGGAAGCTGGAGTAGTCCGAGCCGGAGCCCAGCGCCTCGATCGGCAGGTCCTTGGTGGGGTCGGCGGCGATGCGGCCCAGGGCCGCGGCGCGCGGGTTGGTCGAGTTCTCCACGGCCTGCACGCCCACGCCGGCCCGCAGGCGGTCGCGGACCGAGACGCCGGTCTGCGGATCGGTGACGTCGGCGGCCACCTGGTTGACGAAGTGCTGCAGGGCGTGGCTGCCGCCGACGTTCAGGAAGCCGCGGCTGTTGGAGTCGGAGTTGATGTAGACGACGGTCTTCTTCTTGAGCTCCTCGGCGTGGGTCTCGGCCCATTCGGTGGAGCCCAGCAGCATCGGCTCCTCGGCGTCCCAGCTGGTGTAGACGATGGTCCGCTTCGGCTTCCAGCCGGCCTTGTAGAGCGCCCCCAGCGACTTGGCCTCGCCCATCATCGCCACGTGGCCGGAGAGGGGATCGGAGGCGCCGAACACCCAGCCGTCGCGGTGGTTGCCGCGCACCACCCACTCGTCGGGGGCTTCCTTGCCCTTCAGCGTGGCGATCACGTCGTAGATCGGCTTCAGGCTCCAGTCGGAGACCACCTTCAGGTGGACCTTGGCGCCGTCACCGCCGCCCACGTGGTAGGTGATCGGCAGGCTGCCGCGCCAGGCGGTGGGGGCCACCGGGCCGTCCAGGGCCTTCAGCAGCACCGTGGCGTCGCCGTAGGACATCGGCAGGGTCGGGATCTTCAGGATCGTGGCCGCCTCTTCGCGCGGCAGGTGCTTGGCGTCCTTGGTCGAGCCGTAGCCGGGCGTGGTCGGGTCGCCGGGGTACAGCGTCATGTCGGCCACCGAGCCGCGCTGGAAGCCCTGCGGCGGCCGCGAGGCGCCCTTCGGGTAGGGATCGTCGATGGAGTAGCCGTCGTCGCGGGGGTCCGAGTAGATGATCGTGCCGACCGCGCCATGCTCCTGCGCCAGCTTCGGCTTCAGCCCGCGCCAGCCGGCGCCATAGCGGGCGATGACGATCTTGCCCTTCACCGAGATGCCCAGCCGCTCCAGGGCGTCGTAGTCGGCGGGCATGCCGTAGTTGACGTAGACCAGCGGCGCGGTGACGTCGCCGTCACCCTGGAAGGCCACATAGGCGGGCAGCTCGTCCTTGATGCGGCTGGAGCTCTCGTCGCCGGGAATCGGCGCCTCGGTGAGCGTCGCCTTGAACGGCGCGCCGGCGCCGGTGGTGAGCGCGACGGCCACCTCCTTCGGCGTCGGATAGAGCACCCAGAAGGTCTCGATCTTCGCGTCCCAGCCCCAGGACTTGAACAGCGACTGGGTGAGCTCGGCGTTGGACTTGTCGTGCGCGCTGCCGACGTGGTTCGGCTCGGCCGACAGCGTCTTCAGCCAGCCGTCCATCTCGCTGGTCGAGATCATCCCGTCGAACTTCGCCTCGAGCGCCTTGTCGGGCGCGGCCTGGGCCGGGATGGCGAGCGCGGATAGGGCGGACGCAGCCAGAAGGCCGGCCAGAAACGAACGAGATGCCATTGAGATTCCCCGACAACGAGGCGCGGACGCTAGCCCCTTCTCGCGCCCCGCCACAAGGCTTGCTAAGCCTCTGACACGCCGAAGACTCGGGATGCCTTGGGGAGAGCCTGAATGACCGCCAGAGCCTGCGTGATCATGGCCGCCGGCCAGGGCACGCGGATGAAGTCCAAGGTGCCCAAGGTGCTGCACAAGGTGGGCGGCCGCGGCCTGCTGGACCGGGTGATCGACACGGTGCAGGCCGCCGGCTGCGAGCGGATCCACGTCATCGTCGGAGCCCACAGCCCCGAGGTGCGCGAGCTGGTCGTGAAGCGCCTGGGCGAGGCCGCGCCGGTGCTGCAGGACCCGCCGCTGGGCACCGGCCACGCGGTGCTGTGCGCCAAGGACGCCCTGGCCGACTTCGACGGCGACGTGCTGGTGGTGAACGGCGACTGCCCGCTGCTGCAGGCGCAGGACCTGGAACCCCTGTTCGCCCTGCGCCGCAACGGGGCGGCGCTGGCGATCATGGGCTTCGAACCGGTGGACGCCCTGCTTTACGGCCGCATCCTGCGCGGCGCCGACGGCCACGTGATGCGGGTGGTCGAACCCAGCCAGGCCAACGAGGAGGTCAAGGCGGTCAGGACCTGCAACGCCGGCATGTACGTGGCCGGCCGCACCGACCTGTTCCGCTGGCTGGGCCGGGTGACGAACGACAACCCCAAGCAGGAATACTTCCTCACCAGCATCATCGCCGAGGCCGTCCACGAGGAGGCGCTGGTCCGCGCGCACATCGCCCCGGAGAGCGCGGTGATGGGCGCCGACACCCCGATGCAGCTCAGCCAGGCCGAAGCGGTGTTCCAGAAGCGGCGGCGCGAGTTCTTCCTGGCCGAGGGCGTGGCGATGACCGCGCCGGAGACGGTGTTCTTCGCCTGGGACACCCAGATCGCGCCAGGCGCCAGCGTGGAGCCCTACGTCGTGTTCGCGCCCGGCGTGAGCGTGGCGACCGGGGCGGTGATCCGCGCCTTCAGCCACCTGGAGGGCGCGCGCGTCGAGGAGGGCGCCCTGGTCGGGCCCTACGCGCGGCTGCGTCCTGGCGCGGTGATCGGCGCCGACGCCCACATCGGCAACTTCGTCGAGGTGAAGAACGTCGCGGTGGGGCAGGGCGCCAAGGCCAACCACCTGGCCTATCTGGGCGACGGCTCGGTCGGGGCGGGCGCGAACATCGGCGCCGGCACGATCTTCTGCAACTACGACGGCTTCTTCAAATACGACACCCACGTGGGCGAGAACGCCTTCATCGGGTCGAACTCGGCGCTGGTGGCGCCGATCCGCATCGGGGCGGGAGCCTATGTCGGCTCCGGCTCGGTGATCACCAAGGACGTGGCCGACGATGCCCTGGCGCTGGGTCGCGGTATGCAGGCCGAGAAGAAGGGCTGGGCGGCCCGGTTCCGCGAGACGATGGGCGCGAAGAAAGCGGCGGCGAAGAAGTGACCCTTACCCATTTCCCGCTCATCCCCGCGAAAGCGGGGACCCAGGCTTTTTTCGTTGCGGCGGATCGAGCGGCGACGGCGGAGCGAGGGCTGCCTCGGAAACACAAAAACACCTGGGTCCCCGCTTTCGCGGGGATGAGCGGAATTTTGGGATGAGTGACGCGGACGCGCAGAAAAGGGCCGCCGGCGAGGCCGCCGCGGCGCTGGTGAAGAGCGGTATGGTCGTGGGCCTGGGCACCGGCTCGACGGCCGCCTGGTTCGTCCGCGCCCTGGCCGCGCGGAAGCTGGACATCGTCGGCGTGCCGACCTCCCAGGCCACCGCCGACCTCGCGACCAGCCTGGGTCTCCGCATCGCGCAGCTGGGGGAAACCAGGACCATCGACCTCACGGTGGATGGGGCCGACGAGATCGGGCCGGGCCTGGCGCTGATCAAGGGCGGCGGCGCGGCCCTGTTGCGCGAGAAGCTGGTGTGGGAGGCGTCGAAGTCGTGCGTGGTCATCGCCGACGCCGCCAAGCAGGTGAAGATGCTGGGGAAATTCCCGCTGCCGATCGAGGTGGTGGCGTTCGGCCACACGATCACGTCGCTCCGGATCTGCGACGCCCTGGCGGAATGCGATCTGGGTATCGCACCGATGCTTCGCCGAAAGGACGGCCAGCCGGTAAGAACCGACGGCGGAAACCTTATCTATGACGCAGCCTGCGGGCGGATCGAGGAGCCGGCGGCCCTTGCGGCGGCGCTGAAGAGCGTCACCGGCGTGGTCGACCACGGCCTGTTCCTCGACCTCGCCGACCGCGCCCTGATCGGCACGGACGCCGGCGTCATCGAACTGGAGCCCTAACGGGACTGGAGCCTGAGTATGGCGGACTACGACTACGACCTCTTCGTCATCGGCGCGGGCTCCGGCGGCGTGCGCGCGGCCCGGCTGGCCGCGATGAGCGGCGCCAGGGTGGCGGTGGCCGAGGAGCATCGCGTGGGCGGCACCTGCGTGATCCGCGGCTGCGTGCCCAAGAAGTTTATGGTCTATGCCTCGGAATTCACGAAGACTTTCGAGACGGCCCGCGGCTACGGCTGGTCGATGCCCGATCCGACGTTCGACTGGCCGAAGTTCCTGATGGCCAAGGACGACGAGATCGCGCGGCTGTCGGGCATCTACGTCCGCAACCTGCAGAACGCCGGCGCCGAGTTGGTGCACGGCAAGGCGCGGCTGAAGGATCGCCACACGGTCGAGATCGAGGGCAAGGGACCGGTGACGGCGGCGAAGATCCTGGTGGCCACGGGCGGCCGCCCGGCGATGCCGAAGGACCTGCCGGGGATCGAACTGGCGATCAGCTCCAACGAGGCGTTCCACCTGGACAGGCTGCCGAAGCGGATCGTGGTCGCCGGCGGCGGCTATATCGCGCTGGAGTTCGCCTGCATCTTCAACGGCCTGGGCGTGGAAACGACGGTGGTGCACCGCGGCCCGAACGTGCTGCGCGGCTTCGATGACGACATTCGCAGCCACGTGGCCGAGGAAATGGAGGCCCGCGGCATCAAGATCCGCCTGGGCTCGCAGATCGGCAGCATCGAGAAGACCGCCGACGGCCTGGTCGCCCGCTGCGTCGACGGCCACGACCTGCCCACCGACGTGGTCATGTTCGCCACCGGCCGCGAACCCTACACCGAGGGCCTGGGCCTGGAGGCGGCCGGCGTCGAACTGACGGCCAACGGCGCGGTGAAGGTGGACGAGTACTCGCGCTCCAGCGTCGACAACATCTGGGCCGTGGGCGACGTCACCGACCGGATCAACCTGACCCCGGTGGCGATCCGCGAGGGCGCGGCCTTCGCCCAGACCGAGTTCTACGCCAACCCGACCGCCTTCGATCACGAGATGGTCGCCTCGGCGATCTTCACCCAGCCGCAGATCGGCTCGGTGGGCCTGTCGGAGGCCGACGCGCGGCACAAGTACGGTAAGGTGGACATCTATCTGGCCAAGTTCCGGGCCATGAAGGAGACCTTCTACGGCGGGCACCAGCGCTGCATGATGAAGCTGGTGGTGGAGCAGGGGACCGAGCGGATCCTGGGCTGCCACGTGGTGGCGCCGGACGGACCGGAGATCATCCAGATGGCGGCGATCGCCTTGAAGATGGGCGTGACCAAGCCGCAGTGGGACGCCACCTGCGCCGTGCACCCGACGCTGGCCGAGGAACTGGTGACCATGCGCGACAAATACATGCCCCCGGGCCTCGGCCAGGCGGCGTGATCCTGCTTCGCCAAGGCTTCGCAGGACGGGTCCCTTGAGTGCGGACGGCGCGGGCGAAGCCCTGCGAGGCGGCGCGAGCCGCGTCGCCGGGTGGGCGCTGGTCGTGGCGGCGGTGCTGACGCCGCTCCTGGCGTGGCTGGGCCCGCTGGGGTTCGCGCCGCTGCTGGGGCTGGTCGGCCTGGCGTGCCTGCCGCTGGTCAGGATCCGGGCCGAGGACGCGCCGGTTGCGGTGGTGCTGCTTCTGCTGGTGGCCTGGGCGGCGCTGTCGGCCCTGTGGAGCCCGGAGCGGCCGCACAAGCTGGACGACAGCGTGGCCCTGAAGCTGGGCCTGCAGCTGGTGCTCTACTGGTCGGCCTGGCAGGGCGCGCGCCGGGCCGAGCCCAGGCTGGGGCGGCGCGCCCTCAGGATCTTCGCCTGGGGCCTGGCGGCCTACGGCGTGCTGCTGCTGATCGAGGCGTTCACCGGCGCGGGCGTCTACCAGCTGCTGCGCAACGCCATCCACGACCCGATCCGCCCCGACCTGGGCCGCAAGAACGTCGCCCAGGGCAGCTTCGTCCTGGCCCTGCTCTGGCCGGTCGCCGCGGCCGGCGGCCGGCGGGCCGGCGCGCCCTGGTGGCTGGCGGTTCCGATGGCGGCCGGCTCGGCGGTGCTGTCGCAGATCTTCCTGTCGGACGCCCCCGTGCTGGCGGTGGGGGTGGTGCTGGCGGCGGGCGGCCTGGTCTGGATCTGGCCCCGCTCGGCGCCCAAGGCCATGGCGCTGGCGGCGGCGGTGTTCGTCCTCCTGATGCCGGTCGGCCTGCTGGGCCTGATCCAGAGCGGGGCCAACCTTCACCTGCCGCTCTCGTGGAGCGAGCGCGTCGGCTACTGGACCTACGCTGTTCAGCGCATCGCCGAGCATCCGCTGCGCGGCTGGGGTCTCGACGCCAGCCGCACCTTCGGCCCCAACATCGGCCTGCACCCGCACAACGGGGCGATCCAGCTCTGGCTGGAGCTGGGCGTCCTGGGCGCCTGCCTGGCGGCGCTGGCCTGGGCCATGGCCTTCCGCCGCCTGGCCTGCGACACGCGCAGCCTGGTCACGGCGGCCGCGGCCGGATCGGCGGCGGTCTACCTGTTCTTCGGCGCGGTCAGCTTCGGCGTCTGGCAGGAATGGTGGCTGGCGCTGGGCGCGCTGGTCTGCGTCATCGCCGCCCTGGGCGCGACGGAGGAAGCGGTGGCTTAACGCGGCCGTTGCGGGTAAAACGCCCGGCCCGCCAAAACCGGCGGTTTCCTGACGTTAGAGCCATGACCGAACACTGGACGCCCGCTTCCTGGAGAGGAAAACCCGCCAAGCACATCCCGTCCGACTATCCGGACTTTGCTGCTCTGTCGCAGGTTGAGACCACGCTTCGCCGGATGCCGCCCCTGGTGTTTGCAGGCGAGGCCCGTCGCCTGAAAAGCCTCCTTGGCGATGTCGCGGCCGGCAAGGCCTTCCTGTTGCAGGGGGGCGACTGCGCCGAGAGCTTCAAGGAATTCCACGCCGACAACATCCGCGACACCTTCCGCCTGCTTCTGCAGATGGCGGTGGTGCTGACCTTCGCCGGCGGCCGCCCGGTGGTGAAGGTGGGCCGGATGGCCGGCCAGTTCGGCAAGCCGCGCTCGTCCCCGGTGGAAGTGATCGACGGCGTCGAGCTGCCCTCGTACCGCGGCGACAACATCAACGGCATGGAGTTCACGCCCGAGGCCCGCATCCCGGACCCGCAGCGGCTGATGCAGGCCTACAGCCAGTCGGCCGCGACGCTGAACCTGGTCCGCGCCTTCGCCGGAGGCGGCTATGCCGACCTGCACAACATCCACCGTTGGACGCTGGGCTTCGTGGCCGACAGTCCGCAGGGCGCGCGATACCGTGAGGTCGCGGACAAGATCAGCGAGACGCTGGCGTTCATGCAGGCGATCGGCGTCACGCCCGAGAGCCAGCCGGCGCTGCACCAGGTGGAGTTCTTCACCTCCCACGAGGGCCTGCTGCTAGGCTACGAGGAGGCGATGACCCGCGTCGATAGCACCTCGGGCGAGTGGTACGACACCTCCGCCCACCTGCTGTGGATCGGCGAACGGACGCGCCAGCTGGACGGGGCGCACGTGGAATACTTCCGCGGCATCCGCAACCCGATCGGCGTGAAGTGCGGCCCGACGATGGAGGCCGACGACATCCTGCGTCTGCTCGACGTGCTGAACCCGAAGGACGAGCCCGGGCGGATCACGCTCTACGGGCGCTTCGGCTACGACAAGATCGAGCAGCGCCTGCCGGGCCTGCTGCGCGCGACCAAGGCGGCCGGGCGCAACGTGGTCTGGGCGATCGACCCGATGCACGGCAACACGCTGACGGCCAACAACGGCTACAAGACCCGCCCGTTCGACCGCATCCTGTCGGAGGTGAAGTCGTTCATCGAGGTCTGCAAGGCCGAGGGCGTGCACCCCGGCGGCGTCCACCTGGAGATGACCGGCCAGAACGTCACCGAATGCCTCGGCGGCGCCCGCTCGGTCTCCGAAGGCGACCTGGCCGACCGCTACCACACCCACTGCGACCCGCGCCTCAACGGCGAACAGTCGCTGGAGCTGGCGTTCCTGGTGGCCGAGAAGCTGAAGGAAGACCGCGCGGACATCGCCCAGCGGGCCGCGGTGTCGATCTAAGGCAAATCCCTCCCCTTGACGGGGAGGGATGACCTGCGCCGCGCGCTACCGCGCCGCGATCTTGGAGGCGCCCTTGCGGGCGTTGTAGAGGGCGGTGACGCGGGGCTCGTTGACCGCCTGCAGCGCCGTCCGGGTGTTGGCGCGGACGCAGTTGCGGAACGCCAGCTTGGCGGAGATGCCGAAGGTCGGCCGCGCGCCGCAGGCGACCGCCGCGGTCCACGTCACCCGGTTCAGCAGCACGGCGGCGCCTTCCGCGCGGCTGGGGTCGAGGTCGCCGACGCGGATCTTCATGACCGGGCTGGTTTCGTCATCCACGGCAACCGAAGAGGCTTGGGCGGCGGCAGGCAGGCCGATGGCGCCCAGGCATAGGGCGAGGGTCAGGGCAGAGAGCTTCATCGTAGGGTCCTTGGGGAATTGGCCGCCCACTCCGGCATTCCCACCTGCTCGATACGCGGGCGGCGACATACCCCCAGCGCGCCCGGGCAATCGATCGCCCATGTGCCTTCCGGGTCACGGCCGTCGTCCGAGCGGGCGCGACAGTGACGCTCGTCTTGCGTTTTCTGGCCCAGGCGTCAGTGTCCGCGCCTCTTTGAAAACCAGGGTTACCCGCCATGGACCGCCGCGCGGCCCAGGCGCCAGGCGACGCCGGAGCGCGCCGCAGCGCCGTTCGCATCGACCTGACCACGCTGCTGACCCTGTCCGGGCCGGTGGTGATCTCGCGCCTGGGCATCATGGCGATGGGGCTGTGCGACGCACTGGTGGTGGGCAACTTCTCGGCCAAGCAATTGGGCTACCACGCGCTGGCCTGGGCCCCGACCAGCGTGGTCCTGACGATGGCGGTCGGCCTGATGAGCGGGATCCAGGTGATGACCGCGCGGCGGATCGGGGAGGGGCGGCGGGACCTGACCGGGGCGGTGCTGCGCCGGGGTCTGGTCTACAGCTTCTGGATCGGCCTGGTCTCGACCGTGGTCCTGGCGATCGGCGGGCCGCCGTTCATGCATGTTCTCGGCCTGCCGAAAGACCTGGCCGACGGGGCCAGCCTGCCGCTGGTGATCTTCTCGCTGTCGCTGCCGGGCTACGGGCTGAGCGTGGCGGCGACCTTCTGGCTGGAGGGTCTGTCGAAGCCGGGGCCGGCGGCCTGGGCGATGTGGGCCGCCAACGTCGTCAACCTGGCGATCGACCTGCTGCTGGTGCCGGGGACGTTCGGCCTGCCGGCCATGGGCGCCGTCGGCGGCGCGTGGGCCACGACCGGGGCGCGGACGTTCCTGGCGGCGGCGACGCTGGGCTACATCGCCCTGATGCCTGAGGCCCGCGCCCTGGGCGTGTTCACCAAGCCCGAGCCCGACCGGGCGGCGGCCGTCGAACAGCGGCGGATCGGCTACGGCGCCGGCGTCTCCAACTTCTTCGAGGTGGCGGCCTTCGCCAGCCTGAACGTGATCGCGGGCTGGATCGGCGCCCTGGCGGTGGCGGCCTGGACGATCGTGCTCAACGTGATCGCCATCGTCTTCATGGTGCCCCTGGGCCTGGCGACGGGCGCCGCGGTGCTGGTGGGCAAGGCCTATGGCGCGCGCGATCCGGCGGGTGTGAACCGGGCGGGCGCGGTGGCCTTCGCGGTGACGGCGACCTTCGGCCTGGTCGTCACCCTGGTGGTCTGGCCCTCGGCGGGCTGGATCGCCGCGCGCTACACCCACGACCCGCAGGCGCTCACGATGGCGACGCCGGCGCTGGTGCTGTGCTGCCTGTTCCTGGTGCCGGACGCCCTGCAGGTGGTGACCGCCCAGTCGCTGCGCGCCCGCGGCGACGTCTGGGCGCCCACGATCACCCACCTGGCCAGCTACATCCTGGTGATGATGCCGCTGGCCTGGTGGCTGGCGATCCCGATGAAGATGGGCATCAACGGCATCGTCTGGGCGGTGATCCTGGCCAGCTTCATGTCCGGCGGCCTGCTGCTGGGCCGCTTCTGGATGCTGAGCCGCCGGGCGCTCTAGCCTAGCGGGTGAGCGGGCCGGGCAGGGCGTAGGCGACGACGGTGTCGCCGCGCTGGGTGTCCAGCTTCGAATGCCCGCCGGCCGCGATGACCACGTACTGGCGGCCCTTCCAGACGTAGGTCATCGGCGTCGCCTGCCCGCCCGCCGGCAGCCGTCCGCGCCAGACCGGTCGCCCGGTCGCCGCGTCGAAGGCGCGGATGTAGTTGTCCATGCTGGCCCGATGAACACCAGGCCCGAGGCGGTGACCATCGGTCCGCCGACCCCCGGCATCCCGATGTCGCCCAGCACGATCTGCGAGCCGGGCGCGCGGTCGCGGGTGGAGCCCAGCGGGACCTCCCACAGCACCTTGCCGGTCTTCATGTCGATGGCGTGCAGCTGGCCCCACGGCGGCGGGTTGCAGGGCAGGCCGATCGGCGACAGCACCACGTCGCGCTTCATGCCGTAGGGCGCGCCCTCCTGCGGCGAGACCTCCTTGTCCAGTTCGGCCTGGTGCATGGCGCCCACCTTGGCCGCGGGGATCAACTGCACGAGGTGCAGGGCGCTGGAGGTGTTGACGTAGACCACCTGCCGCCGGGCGTCGAAGGCCAGGCCGCCCCAGTTCACGCCGCCGCCGGTGAACGGATAGATCAGCGTGCCCTGCGTCGAGGGTGGCGTGTAGAGCCCCTCATGGCGGTACTTGTCGATCTGCTTCCTGCAGGCCGCGCGGTCCCAGGGCGTGAGCCCGAAGGCGTCCTTCGAATCGATGGTCGACGGCGCCAGGCCCTTGGGCGCGATCGGGATCGGCTGGGTCGGCGACAGCGGCTCGCCGGGCGCACCGCCCTGCGGGACCGGCCGCTCCTGCACCGGGATCACCGGGACGCCGTTGTCGCGGGCCAGGGTGAAGATCAGGCCCTGCTTGGTGCCCTGGATCACCGCCGGGGTCATGCGCCCGCCGTAGGCGACGGTCCCCAAGGTCGGCTGGGCCGGGACGTCGTAGTCCCAGACGTCGTGGTGGGTGGTCTGGAAGCTCCAGGCCGGCTTGCCGGTGGCCGCGTCCAGCGCCACGACCGAGTTGGCCTGGCCGCCGTTCCCCGGCCGGGCTGCGCCATAGAAGTCGGGGCTGGCCGAGGAGGTGGGCAGGAACACCAGGCCGCGGGCCTCGTCGGCCGACATCGGCGCCCAGACGTTGGCCGCGCCGGCGGTGAAGCCAGGGCCGGCTGTGGCCAGCGGGTCGTAGCTCCACTTGGGCGCGCCCGTGCGCACGTCGTAGCCGCGCACGGCGCCGCTGACCTCCCGGACCCGCTGGTTGTCGTCGATGGAGGAGCCGACCACCAGGGTGTCGCGCACGATCACCGGCGGCGAGGTGATCTCCATCTCGCCTTTGCGGGTCAGGGTCACGCCGGCGCCGACATCGACCGTCCCGCCCTGGCCGAACCCGGCGCAGGGCTTTCCGGTCGCGGCGTCCAGGCCGATCAGCCGGCGGTCCACCGTGCCCCAGTAGATGCGCTCGGCGCACGGCGCGCCGGCCGGGGCGGCGGGATCGCGCCAGTAGGTCACGCCCCGGCAGGTGAAGTCGTTGGGATAGTGGATCGTCGGGTCGACCTTGGGATCGTAGGTCCAGAGTGGCTTGCCCGTGCCGGGATCCACCGCGTGCACGGCGTCGAACTGCGAGCAGATGTACAGCCGTCCGCCGGCCAGGATCGGGGTGTTCTCGAAGCTGGCGCGGCCGATGTCGGCGGCGTGGCGCTTGGCCTCGCCGGTGGAATAGGTCCAGGCGACCGCCAGGCGCCGCACGTTGTCTGGGGTGATCTGGGCGGCGGTGGAATAGCGCTGGCCGCCGGCGTCGCCGCCGTAGAACGGCCAGTCCACGTCCGGCGCCGCGGTGACCACCGGCGGCTTCGAGCAGGCGGCGAGGGCGAGCAGGCTGGCGGCGCAGGCCCAGCGGGCGAGGCGAACGGCGTGGCGGGTCATGGCGAAGCTAGTCCCCTTTCGGTCAGGCCCGTAAAGGAGATCGCGGCGAACGGCGCGCCTAGTCCGATGGGATGGATGGCGGAGCGGTGGGGACGCGGCCGGTCGCGCCGGTGCCGAGCGGTGGCCGTCGCGGGACGAGCGGTGAGGGCCGCGTCAGACCCCCGCGCCCAGGATCCAGCCTTCCTCGCGCTCGGCGTCGGCCACCACGTCGGCCGCGGCTCCCTTGGGCGGGCCGAAGACGGCGCCCAGCTTGTTGGCCTCGTCCAGCCGCGCGAAGTGTTCCGCCAGGGTGCGCACCTGCTGCAGGTCCTTGACCTCGCCGGCCACGCCCAGCGGCTTGACCATCGACGGATAGACCTCGGCCAGCACCACCAGCACGCCCTCGAGGTCGGCCTCGGTCAGCGCCTTGAAGCCGGTCTCGAACGGCCAGACGCGGGCGGCGTCGCCGCGCGCCAGCTTGATGCGCCGCGCCGCCGGCATGCCCAGGATCGCCTGACCCCCGACCGAGCCGTTGTAGTAGGTCTTCCAGATCGACGAGGCGCCCTTGGCGGCCAGCTCCGCGTGGCGCAGTTCCGGCAGGTCGCCCGGCCCATGGTCGCGGGTCTTCTTCGGCTGCAGCGTGGTCAGCGTGTCCTTCGGCGGGCAGCCCCAGAACGGGAAGGGGCCGCCGGTCAGCCGCCGGTTGACCCCGGCGGCCACGCCGAAGCGGTTGTTGGTGTTGTCGGGCTTGTCCTTGACGTAGTGGGCCAGGTCGTCCCAGGCGGCGCGCCAGGCCGGCTGCGCGGTCGGCAGCTTCAGCGCGGCGGCGTAGCCGCGCGGGAAGCCCAGCGGAAAGTCGAAGCCGACCAGGGCGCGTTCGGAGCGCTTGGCGAAGTCGTCCAGCAGGGCCGCCAGCTTCGTTTCCGCCTCGGCCCGGGTCGACGGGTTGAAGGCTTCGAAGGTCAGCCGGAAGCGCACGTCACGCTTCAGCACCCCGATCCAGACTGAGTCCGCCCCGGTGTTGGGCTTGGAGGACGCGCTCCAGTCGACGATGACGTAGGCGCTGAACAGGCGCGGCACGGGAAACTCCAGCCTCGGGGGAGGACGACAGGTTGTAGATCATCGCTCCCCGCAAGGGGAGGCGGTCAGGCGAGCTTGACCAGCATCTTTCCGAGGTTCTCGCCCTTGAAGAGCCCGAGGAAGGCGTCCGGCGCCTTTTCGATACCCTCGAAGACGGTTTCCTTCCAGGTCACCTTCCCCTCCTTCTTCCACTGGGAGAGGTCGCGCAGGAAGGCCGGCATCATGTCCCACGAGCTGGAGACGATGAAGCCTTCCATCCGCAGCTGCTTGCCGACCATCAGCATCAGGTTCGGCGGCCCGGCCGGCAGTTCGGTGGCGTTGTACATGCTGATCGCGCCGCACAGGGCGAACCGCGCGAATGGCTTGGCGGCGTTCAGGGCCGCGATCAGGTGGTCGCCGCCGACGTTGTCGAAATAGACGTCGATGCCGCCCGGCGCCGCCTTGGCCAGGGCCGCCGTCAGGTCCTTCTCGACCTTGTAGTCGATGACGTGGTCGACGCCGATTTCCTTCAGGAACGCGACCTTCTCCGCCCCGCCGGCCGAGCCGATCACCGTGTGGCCCTTGGCCTTGGCGATCTGCGCGACCATCGAGCCCACGGCGCCGGCCGCACCGGACACGAACACCACGTCGCCGTCCTTCAGCGCCGCGATCCTCAGCAGGCCGACGTAGGCGGTCAGGCCGGGCATGCCCGCAGCGCCCAGGAACGCCTGCGGGGGCAGGCCCATGGTGTCCAGCTTCTGCACGCTGGATGCCGCGGCGTTGAAGCCCTCGCGCCAGCCGAAGCCGGACTGCACCAGGTCGCCGGGCTTGAAACCGGGGTCGCCGGAGGCCACGACCTCGCCGACCGCGCCGCCGTCCATGGCTTTGCCCAGCGCAAACGGCGGGGTGTAGCTCTGCACGTCGTTCATGCGGCCGCGCATGTAGGGGTCGACCGTCATCCAGAGGTTCTTCACCTGCACCTCGCCGGCGCCCGGCGCGGGCAGGTCGACCGTGGCCAGTTCGAAGTTCTCGGCCTTCGGCATTCCGACGGGGCGGCTCTTCAGGCGGATCTCGCGATAGGCGGTCATGGCGCTTCCTCTGGCTGGGCGGTCTTGGTGGTTCAAACAGATGTATGACCTTCGGCGGGTGGCGTCGAGGGCGCGGCGCGTGTTACGGGCGCCGTCATGACAGAGACCTTGCGAGGGGGCGTGATCGGCGCCGGCGTATTCGGCGGCTACCACGCCGCCCAGTATGCGCGCCTGCCGGGCGTGACCCTGTCGGGGGTCTACGACACCCACCCCGAACGCGCGGCCAGGGTCGCCATGCCGCTGGGCGGCAGGGCCTTCAGCGATTTCGAAGCGTTCCTCGAGGCGGTGGACGTGGTGACCGTGGCTTCGCCAGCGAGCCACCATGCCGAACAGGCGCTGGCGGCGATCGCGGCCGGCAAGCCGGTCTATGTGGAGAAGCCGGTCGCCACGACGGTCGTCGAGGCCGATCGCCTGCGCGTGGCGGCGGCCGCCAAGGGACTGGTCCTGGCCTGCGGGCACCAGGAGCGAGTGACCTTTCAGGCCATGGGCCTGCTGGACGTGCCCGAACAGCCCCTGCTGCTGGAGGCGCTGCGCCACGGCCCGCCCTCGGAACGCAGCCGCGACGTGACCGCGGTGCTGGACCTGATGGTGCACGACATCGACCTGGCGCTGGCGATCTGCGCCACCGATCCCGTGACCGCCGAGGCGGACGGCGCCCGCGGCCCCGACGGCGTCTGGGACAAGGCCCGCGCCGAGGTCAGCTTCGAGAGCGGCTTCATGGCCATCTTCGACGTCTCGCGGCTGGCCCCGGAGCGCAAGCGGACCATGCGCATCGTCTACCCCTCCGGCGAGGTGGAGATCGACTTCATCGCCCGGACCTTCCGCAACACCACGCCGTTCGCGCTCAACGCCGACTATGCCGACACGCCGGCCGCCAAGGACCCGCTGGGCGCCAGCGTCGAGGGCTTCCTGGACGCGGTGCGCGGCCTCAGCCCCCGGCCGGTGGTGACGGTCGAGGAGGCGATCGCCGCTCTCGACCTGGCGATCGCGGTCGAACAGGCATTGGAAGACGCCGGGTAAGGGCCTTACTTTCCGCTCATCCCGGCGAA
>CBHTUE010000047.1:0-24659 GCA_966096115.1 uncultured Phenylobacterium sp. | reverse complement strand
CCGATGGCCGAGGTGATGTGGTCGTAGCCGGGCGCCACGTCGGTGGTGAGCGGGCCCAGCGTGTAGAACGGCGCCTCGCCGCAGACGGCCAGCTGCTTGTCCATGTTGGCCTTGATCTTGTGCATCGGCACGTGGCCGGGGCCTTCGATCATCACCTGGACGTTGTGCTTCCAGGCGATCTGGGTCAGCTCGCCCAGGGTCTCCAGCTCGCCGAACTGGGCCGCGTCATTGGCGTCGGCGATGCAGCCGGGACGCAAGCCGTCGCCCAGCGAGAAGGAGACGTCGTACGCCTTCATGATCTCGCAGATGTCTTCGAAGTGCGTGTAGAGGAAGTTCTCCTTGTGGTGGCTCAGGCACCACTTGGCCATGATCGACCCGCCGCGCGAGACGATGCCGGTCACCCGCTTCGCCGTCAGCGGCACATAGGCCAACCGCACGCCGGCGTGGATGGTGAAGTAGTCGACGCCCTGCTCGGCCTGCTCGATCAGGGTGTCGCGGAACACCTCCCAGTTCAGGTCCTCGGCGACGCCGTTGACCTTCTCCAGCGCCTGGTAGATCGGCACCGTGCCGATCGGCACCGGGCTGTTGCGGACGATCCAGTCGCGGATGTTGTGGATGTTGCGGCCCGTGGACAGGTCCATGACCGTGTCGGCGCCGCAGCGGATCGACCAGACCATCTTGTCGACCTCGTCGGCCACGTGGCTGAGGACGGCCGAGTTGCCGATGTTGGCGTTGATCTTCACCAGAAAGTTGCGGCCGATGATCATCGGCTCGAGTTCAGTGTGGTTGATGTTGGCCGGGATGATGGCGCGGCCCCGGGCGATCTCGTCGCGGACGAACTCCGGGGTGCAGATGTCCGGGATCGAAGCGCCGAAGTCCTCGCCGTCGCGGATGAAGGCGTCACCGGCCTGGCGGCGCTGGTTCTCGCGGATCGAGACGAACTCCATCTCGGGCGTGATGATCCCGCGCCGCGCGTACTCGAGTTGCGTGACATTGCCGCCGGGCTTGGCGCGATAGACGCGGCGCGGCGCGCTGAACTGCGGGGCCAGGTGCGCGCCCTTGGCGAAGCCGTTGTCCTCGGGCTTCACCTCGCGCGGGTTTTCCACCAGGTCCACGTCGCCGCGGGAAACCACCCACGGCTCGCGGGTCTTGTTGAGCCCGCGCTCGATGTCGATGTCCGGGCTGGCGTCGGTGTAGGGGCCGGACGGATCGTAGAGCGTCAGCGGCGGCTCGTTGGCCGACGGGTGCACCGCCACCTCGCGGAACGGCACGCGGATGTCGGGCCAGATCACGCCGGGCTGGTACACCTTCTTCGACCCCGGGCGTTCGCCGGTGGGAATCGAGCCAGGCTGCAGGTTGGCGATCGGCTTGTTCATAGACGCGTCCCTTCGAGCGGACGGACCACGGGCGGGGGATCGGGAGATAAGCGCCCTTCCCTTCGCCGGCATGACCCGGATCAGGTTCGACGGGTCGTGGGCTCACCCACCTCTCAGCCACTCGCGCGCGGCCCCCCGAGGATGGCCCTGACGTTAGGCCTGTTGCGGCGCCCTCGCCACCAAAATGAGGATGCGCTTCCGGCGAAGCCGCGTCCCGCTTCGTGAGATGCAGACGCTGAACCCGTCCGGGCGTATCCTGCATTAACGGGGGACGTGAAGGAGCTATCCGATGAGAGTCGCCATCCTAGCCCTGGCCGCTATTGGCGCGGCCAGCCTCGGCGTGGCCGCCGTGGCCGCCAAGGAGTCGCCGTTGGGCCCGCCGCCGCCGAAGGGCGCTGGTCTGCCTACCGGCCAATGCTTCCGCAGCCATGACATCCGCAACCACACCATCGCCGACAATCAGACGCTGCTGATGAACGTGAACGGCCGCGACACCTATCGCATCACCGTCGGCGGAGCGTGCCTGGGCGGCGCGACGACCTCGGACCCGATCGTCACCCGCAACCCGCCGGGCAGCGACATCATCTGCCGGCCGATCGACATGGACCTGGCGATCTCCAAGAGCGGCTTTGAAACCCGCTGCATCGTCCAGTCGATCGCCAAGATGAGCCCCGCCGAAGTCGCGGCCCTGCCGAAGAAGCTGAAGCCGTAACTCCTCTCCCCCGAGCCGCGCGCAGCGCGGCGAAGAGAGGGAGAGGCGGTTACTTCTTCACCCTCGCGAAGTGCTCCTCGTAGGCCTTCGAGATCCCCTCCGGCGACTTGCCGACGCCGCGGCGGACGGCGGTCTTGCCGTCGGCGCTGAAGGTCCAGAACTCGCCGGCGATGACGTCGCCGTCCTTCATCTTGAGGATGGCGATGTCGTTCGGGCCGGTCTGCTTGACCGACACCTGGTTGAACCGCGCCTGGTTCGGGAACGGCGCCGGCGTGCCATCCAGCGTCGTGACGTGGTCGGAGATGTACGGCTTGGCCGGATCGGTGGTGTTCTCGGAGTGGTAGGTCAGCTTGTTGGGCGCAAAGGTCAGCCAGACGGTCAGCTTGAAGTTCGGCGCCAGTTTGCCGTCGCTCCAATAGGAGCCTTCGTGCACCGACTGCCAGGCCCCGTCGTGCGGACCGGCGGCCAGGGCGGGCGCGGCGGCGAAGGCCAAGGCGGCGCTAGCCAGGCCCAGGGTCACGGTGCGGCGGATCATGGCGGTCTCCATCAGTAGGGCGTCGTGGCTTCGAGGTTCTGCTCCACCTGGGCGCGCGTGGTCCACAGGGTGCGCAGGGTCTTGTCTGACAGGTGCTTCAGCTGGTCCCCACGGTGGGGAGATCCGGGCTGGCTGGCGGCGCCGTAGCTCATCATACCCACCGCCTTGATCGGGGTGGAGAACTCCACCAGCGACACCCAGGTCTCGCCGTGCTGCGGCGTGCGCTTGCCGTCCTTCAGCGCGCCCCAGGTGATGGTGCGGAAGATGCCGGTGTTGCCGAACCCGCCGTTCCCTGGGAGGTCGACGTTGTCGATGGCGAAGCGGCTGACCTCGCCGAACGGCCGGTCGATCGCGCCGTACTTGGCCTTCATCTCGGCGATGGCGTCTTTCAGCATGGCCACGGCCTTGGCCGGGTCGGCGATGCCTGAGGGGGTGTCCACCGGGCGGTCGGGCGACCACTTCACCTTGTAGTTGGCCAGGCTGGTGAAGTTGTTGGGCGCAAAGCGGTTGGCCCAGGTCTCGAAGAGGAGCGCCGCGCGGCTGTCGGCGACGGTCTCGCGGTCCCAGCCCTTCAGCAGGGTCGCAGCGGCGCGGACCTCGGCGTCGGGGTCGGCCTCGGCGGCGGCCACCAGGTCGGGCAGGACGCGGTCGGCCATCAGGGTGTGGGTCGACAGCTTGCGGGCGACGAACGCGTCGAAGCTGATCTTGCCCGGCTGGGCCAGCAGGCGGACCGACTGCTGCGAGCGCAGGCTCTCCGGCCCGTTGGCGGCGACGTAGGGCGGGAAGTCCTTCCACTGGATCGGCGACGGCAGGGTCGAGACCCAGGGCGGATCGTTGGTGTTCTGCACGAAGCCCGAGGCCGGATCGACGACCTTCGGCAGCTCCTCGTAGCTGTGGATCTGGGTCCACAGGTTGGCCCGCGTGTCGCCGGGCACATTGCCGCTCCAGTAGGCCAGGTCGCCCTTGTCGTGCTTGGGCAGGATGCCGTTGTCGAGGAACAGGATGTGCCCTTCGCGGTCGCCGTAGATGATGTTGAACTTCGCCACCTGCAGGCGCTTCAGCACCGTCTGGAAGGCGGCGAAATCCTTGGCCTTGGCCATCTGCCAGTACTGGTAGAGGCCGTCGGGCCGATCCAGCCCCGCGACCTTCAGCGCCAACAACTTGCCGTCCTTCTGCTGGAACACCGGGCCGAAGATCGAGGTGCGGATCGGCAGCGTCTTCGTCGCCAGCGTCCCGTCCGCCTGGCGCACCTTGTAGGTCCTGGACGCGGTAGTGAACGGCAGGGTCTTGCCGTCGACCACGTACCCGCCCTCGGCCGGCTTCAGCTCATAGTTGGTCGAACCCAGCAGAGTGTTGACGGTGTTGGTGAACCCCATCCGGTCGTTGAAGGCGAAGCGCAGGATCGGCAGGCCCACCTGCGTCGCGCCATAGAGGTGGAAGCCCGGATAGTTCAGGTCCGCCTCGAAGTAGGTGAAGTAGCTGGTGGGCCACGGCAGGTGCGGATTGGCCAGCAGCAACGTGTGCCCGCTGGCTGACTTGGACGGCGCTACCGCCCAGGCGTTGGAACCAGGACCTTCGGCCGAGCCGGTCGTGCGACTCTGGGGCGCGATGTAGATGTACTGCATCAGCCGGTGGGCATGGGCCATCACGTCGATGCCCGAGACCGGCAGCACCTGGCGCACCGCCGGGTCGATCTTGTCGGGGTGGGCCTTGGCGTAGGTGTTGATGCCGGCGGCGAAGGCGTCGAGGTCGGCGCGGAACTGCGGGGTCTGCTGGCGGTACCACTCGGCGGCGCGCTCGGGCACGCCGTTGGTCAGGATCCACTTGTCCTGCTCCTCGTTGGCCGCCCCGCCCCAGTACTCGGCCGCCCGCCCGCGCGCCTCGCCGTAGAGGTGGATCACGATGTCGCCGTGGTTCTGCGCCGTGGCCCAGCCGAAGCCGTAGAAGGCCCCGGCCTCGTCCTTGCCGTAGATGTGCGGCACCCCGTAGCGGTCCCACAGGATTTCCCCATGGGCGCCCGGGGCGGCCACCGACGGGCCGCCCCCAAGCAAGCCGAGGCCAAGGATCAACGCGACGAACAGACTCTTGATCGGCACCGGGCGGGCCTCCTCGCGGGCCTAGAAGTTGTACTGGACGCGGGCGTACCAGGAGCCGCCGGTGAAGCCGAACGGCGAGGTGCCGGGGAAGTGGCCGCTGCCGGTGGCGGGATTGTAGATCCCGTTCTTGTCCGGGTACTCGTTGAACAGGTTGTTGGCGCCGGCCGCCACGGTCACGTTGTCCAGCACCTTGTAGCTGACCTCCAGGTCGGTGATGAACTTCGGCCCGAAGTGGCGGTCCTGCGTCGCCAGGTCGGCCAGCACCGTGTAGCCGCCGTAGCGCGTGGTGCGCAGGTTCACGTTCAGCTTCTGCCAGTCCCAGTTCAGCCCGAGGCTGACCTTGCTGCGCGGGTAGGAGGTGGTCAGGAACCCCTGACTGGCCCGGCCGAACAGCACAAAGCCCGCGCCCAGGGCCGTCAGCTCCGGCGGGTTGGGGATGATGTTGGTGATCTTGGTGGAGTTGTGGTTGTAGCCGCCGTTGAAGCGGATATTCCCCCAGTCGCCCATGTCGTAGCGATAGGTCAGCACGACGTCGATGCCGCGCGAGCGGGTGTCGATGGCGTTGGTGTAGTACTGGGCCGAGAGGTCGCCGGAGAGCCCCTTGGAGATCAGGATGTTGCTCACCGCCGCGCCGGTCAGGGTGCTGGTGATGGCGATGCGGTCCAGGACCTTGATCTGGTAGAGGTCGACGGTGATGTCGAGGCCAGGCATCGGCTGCAGGGTGACGCCGCCTGAGACGTTCCGGGACTTCTCCGGGGTCAGCGGTTCGGCGCCGAGCGCGATGGCTTCCGGCGCGCTGACCGGCAGGGTCTTGATCAGCAGCAGCAGGTTGTTCACGCCGTTCACGGTCCGGAACTGGCTGGACGTCGCCGCGTAGTGCTGCTGGGCGAGGCCCGGCGCGCGGAACCCTGTGGAGGCCGCGCCGCGCAGGCTGAGCCAGTCGGTCAGCTCATAGCGGCCGGTGACCTTGCCCGTGAGCGTGTCGCCGGAGGAGTCGCTGTAGTTCTCGTAGCGGACGGCGCCGCCGACGAAGAGCTTGTCGGTCGCATCCCAGCCCAGTTCGCCATAGACCGCCTCGGAGTGGCGCGAGCTGTCGCTGGCGTCGGCCGGACGGAACCCCGGCGTCGCCTGCGCGCCGGTTTGCGGACGAACGCCCGCGAAGGGCTGCCCGGCGGGCGCCGTATAGAGCCCTTCGGCGTAGCTGGCCGGCTCGCCCGGCGAGATCTGATACTTCTCGCGCCGGTACTGGGCGCCGAACGACACCTGCAGCTTGCCCGCGGCGGCCAGGTCGTAGCTGCGAGTGAGGTCGAGGTTCGATGTCCACTCGCTGGATTCCAGCGTGCCGACGTAGAAGGTCTTCGGGCTGGCCGGGCCCAGGCTGGCGTTGTTGGTGTTGGAGGTGTGCAGCTTGGCCTCGTTGTCGCCGTAGCCGGTGGAGAGGTCCCAGGACCAGCCCGAGAACTCGCCCTTCAGGCCGCCGGTGACCTCGTAGTCGTCCTCGTTGATCACCTCGTTGGGGCGGAAGCCGTTGGGGAACAGCTGCGGGATCGTGTTGACGTTGTTGGGCGTGCGGTAGGTGAACGGCAGGTCGGACTCGCGCCGGGCCCAGGTGCCGAAGGCGTAGGCGCGGACCCCGCCGAAGTCGTACTCGGTGTTCACCTCGAAATTGGTGTTGGTCTGCGGCAGCTGGCCGAAGTTCTTCGTCACCAGGCGGTCGATGGTGGCCTCGCGCGGATCGCGCTGGCCGCCCACCAGCGGGTACAGCTGGACGCTGGGATCAATGGGATAGGCTCGGTTCGAGAGCCGTTGGTCCTTGTAGTTGACCGAGACGTTGACGAACCCCTTGTCGCCCAGCCTGAAGCCCTTGTTGAAGCCATAGAGCGTCAGGTCGCCGTCCTTGCGGTCGAAGTTCAGGCCGTAGCTGGCGCTGGCCAGCCCGCCGGAGTCGTTGGACTTCAGGATGATGTTGATCACGCCGGCGATGGCGTCCGAGCCGTACTGGGCGGCGGCCCCGTCGCGCAGCACCTCGATCCGCGAGATGGACGACACCGGGATCATGTCCAGGTCGGCTGGGACCGAGCCGTTGTAGAGCGAGGAGACGGCGTTGATCAGCGAGGTCTTGTGGCGGCGCTTGCCGTTCACGAGGATCAGCGTCTGGTCGGGATTGAGGCTGCGCAGGCCGCCCGTCGCGATCACGGTGGAGGTGCCGCCGCCGGCCCGGAACGGCAGGTTGAACGAAGGCACCAGGGTCTGCAGTTGCTGGAACGCGCCGGCGCGCCCGGACTTCTCCAGGTCGGCGGCGCTGAACACGTCGATCGGCGTCGGGCTTTCGATGACCGTGCGTGGCGCGCCGCGGATGCCGGTGACCACCAGTTCCTGCACGTCGGCGGCGGGGGCGTCGGCCGCGCAGGCCGGGCCCGCCCAGGCCAGCAGCGCCGCAACCGCGGCAGAACTCATGACGAGTTGATGAGAAGTGCGCATGGAAAACCCCCTCGGCGCTCTTGCGGCGCCCCGTGAACCTGGCCCGGGCGGAACCTGACCGAAAATAGGAACGATCGGTCACCCAGTTTTTCTAATGCACTGCCCAGAACTTGGGCGCGCCGAAGCGGGAGGGCAAGGACAAAGCTTAGTATGCGAAGGGGCATCAAAACGCGTCAGCAGACCTGAAGTTGTGCCGCGCAAATCCGGTGACGCCGCGCGTCCCGCGGCGTATCCGTTTCCGGCGCAGGAAGCACCATGAGGATCGCCGCATGAGGATGGCCATTGCCGCCGCGCTGACGCTGGCCGCCGCGTCGTCGCTCGCCGCCGCCGCGCCAGCCCCCCTGGGACCGCCGCCGCCGACTGGCACGGTCCTGTCCGGCGACCAGTGCATTCTCGACCGCGACCTGGGCAACCACACGGTGGTCGACAAGAACACGCTGCTGATGGACGCCCGGGGCCGCAGCAAGGGCCTGTACCGGCTCACCATGGGCAACGGCTGCCTGAGCAGTTCGATCTCGTCCGATCCGCTCGGCATCCGCTATATCGGCGGTGACAAGATCTGCGCGCCAAAGGACCTGGTGCTGACCTCCCGCGGTGGGCTTTGCCAGGTGGTTTCCATCGTCAAGCTGACGCCGTCGGAGGTCGCCGCCCTGCCACGGAAGTTGAAGCCTTAGCGGGAACCAGATAGCGGGTGGCCCATGCATTTCGCCCGCTACAATCCCGTCCGCTTCGCCCACCTGCCCACGCCGCTCGAGCCCCTGCCCGGGCTGACGGAACACCTGGCCCGGCCGGGCGGCGGGGGACCCGCGCTGTGGATCAAGCGCGACGACTGCACCGGCCTGGCCGGCGGCGGCAACAAGACCCGCAAGCTCGAGTACCTGCTGGGCGATGCGCTGGCCAACGACGCCGACACCCTGGTCACCCAGGGCGCCATCCAGTCGAACCACGTGCGCCAGACGGCGGCCGCCGCCGCGCGCTTCGGCATGAAGTGCGAGATCATCCTGGAGGCGCGCACCGGCTCCAACGCGCTGGACTACAACCGCTCGGGCAACGTCCTGCTGGATGAACTGCTGGGCGCGAAGCTGCGCACCGTGCCGGGCGGCACGGACATGAACCAGAAGCTGGCGGAGGTGGCCGCCGAGGTCGCTGACGCCGGCGGCCGGCCGTACGTGATCCCCGGCGGCGGCTCGAACGCGATCGGGGCGCTCGGCTACGCCGAATGCGCGCTGGAGCTGGTCGCCCAGGCCAACGACATCGGCCTGGAAATCGACCGCATCGTCACCGCCACCGGCAGCGCCGGCACCCACGCCGGCCTGGTGGCCGGCCTGGCGGTGATGGGCGCCGACATTCCGGTGCTGGGCATCGGCGTGCGCGCGCCGAAGGAGACCCAGGAAGCCAACGTCTTCAAACTGGCCCAGGAAACCGCGACGCTGCTGGGCCACAAGGACCGAGTGACGCGGGAGATGGTGGTGGCGGACTGCGACTACGTCGGCGCAGGCTACGGCCTGATCGACCAGACGGTGATCGACGCCCTGAAGCTGGCGGCGCGCACTGACGGCATCCTGCTGGACCCGGTCTATTCCGGAAAGGCGATGAAAGGCCTGATCGCGCTCAGCAACGCCGGCAAGTTCGACGGCGAGACGGTGGTGTTCCTGCACACGGGCGGGGCGCAGGGCCTGTTCGGCTACCAGACGGAGTTGGAGGGCAAGCTCGCATGAGTGAAGACACCTCCCTCGTGCTCGGCGTCCTCGGGGGGATGGGCCCGGCGGCGACGCTGGAGTACCTGGCCCGGCTGCAGGCCTACACGCCCGCCGAGAAGGACCAGGACCACATCCGGGTCATCGCCGACATCAACCCCAAGGCCCCCGACCGCAACGTGCCCGGGACCATGGCCGGCGGGGTGCTGGCCGAGATGGCGGGCGCGCTGGCCGGGGCGGGGGCCCAGGTGCTGGCCATGCCCTGCAACACCGCCCATGCCCACGCCGACCTGATCCAGCGGGCCAGCGGCCTGCCGCTGATCGACATGATCGACCTGGGCGCCGAGGCCGCCGCCCGCGACGGCGCCATGCGCGCCGGCGTGCTGGGCACCAAGGGCGCGCTGAAGCTCTATCGCGAATACCTGGCCGCCCGGGCCATGGGCCTGGTCACCCTGCCACCCGAGGCGCAGGAGGCGTTCATGGTCACCCTCTACCGGATCAAGTCCGGCGACCTGGGCGCCGACGTGAAACGCGAGATGGCCGCCCACGCCGAGACCCTGCGCAAGGCCGGCGCGGAGGTGCTGATCGCGGGCTGCACCGAACTGCCCCTGGTGCTGGAGCCGAAGGACGTCGAACTGGACCTCATCGACCCGGGCGACCTCCTGGCCCGCCGCTCGGTGGGCGTCTGCCTCGGCTGGGAGCCCCTGCCGCCTTCCCTCCCTTAATGGGGAGGGTCGACTCGCCGAAGGCGAGCGGGGTGGGGAAGTCACGATCAAGCTCCGAGATCGAGGCGGCCCACCCCTCTGATTGCCAATCACGCTTCGCCGCGCTCCGGCCCACACTTCCTGACCCTGATCGCCTTCGGCGATATGTCCCTCCCCATTAAGGGAGGGAAGAGCGGAGCCACCAGCTGCCTAAAGCGCCGGGGCCCTGAAGGTGTCGCACTTGTCCGGGTCGCCGGTCTCCGCGCCGTGGCGGAACCAGCTGACGCGCTGCGCTGACGAGCCGTGGGTGAAGCTGTCCGGGACGACGCGGCCCTGCATCTTGCGTTGCAGGGTGTCGTCGCCGACCGCGGCGGCGGCGCGCAGGCCATCCTCGATGTCCTTTGGGTTCAGGCTGACCTTGCCGCCCGACACCTCCGAGGCGTGCGCGGCCCAGACGCCGGCGTAGCAGTCGGCCTGCAGCTCCAGGCGCACCGAGCCGCTCTCCGCGCCGTGCGCGCCCATCCGCTGCGCCTGGTCGCTGGCGCCGGTCAGGTTCTGCACGTGGTGACCGATCTCGTGGGCGATGACATAGGCCCGCGCGGCCTCGCCGCCGGCGCCGAACTTGGTCTCCAGCTCCTGCCAGAACGACAGGTCCAGATAGACCTTGCGGTCGTTGGGGCAATAGAACGGCCCCATCGCCGACTGGCCCGTGCCGCAGCCGGTGCCGGTGGCCTCGTCATAGAGCACGACGTCCGGCGGCGTGTAGCGTTGGCCGTTCTGCTTGAAGATCGCGGTCCAGACGTCGTCGACATTGGTCGAAACCACGTCGACGAAGCGGCCCGCCTCGTCGGCCGGCGTCCCGCGCGCGCCTTGCTGCTGTTCGACCGGCGCGTTGGAGCCGACCGCGCTCAGGGTGTCGGACGGGTTCACGCCGAACACGAAGTAGCCGATCAGCGCCAATACGACGCCGCCCACGCCCAGTCCGCCGGTGCCCACAGCCCCAAGGCCGCGCCGATCCTCGATGCCGCCGCCGCTGCGGCCGTCCTGCCATTCCATGCTTTAGCGGGGCTCCGCGGCCGCGCGGACGCGGCGGTTTGAGTCGGCCAGGGCGGCGTCGGGGATCGACGGGTATTTCTGCAAGACAACCGGCGCGGTCGTCGCACTGGTCGTCGCGTCGTACCGCAATTCCGGCGCCCGGGGCGGCAGCAGGCGCTGGATCTGCAGCTGGGCCACGGCCTGCTCGGTCTGCACGCGGGCCTGAAGGGCGTTGAGCTCATTGTCCTGCGCGACCGCCCGCCGCGCGGCGTCCTGTTGCTGGGCGCGCAGGTTGTCCAGCTCCAGCTGCGTGTTCTGCGCGAGCGCGGGCGCCGCCAGGGCAGCGAGCGAGAGGCCGAGGATGAGCGTACGCATGGGCGCCATATGGGAGCCCAACGGCCGAGCGGCTAGCGCCGTTCCACGGTGAATCGCGCCAGTTCCTTCTGCGGCTGATCCCAGCCGGGCTTCAGCTCGATCGCCTTCTTGTAGTCGAAGTAGGCGGCCTTCATGTCGTCGAGGCCTTCGAAGGCGAGCGCGCGGTTGTAGTAGGCCTTCTCCGGCTCCTCGACGCCCAGTTCGATGGCCTTGTTCAGGTCGGCCAGGCCATCGGCGTAGCGCCGGGCGCCGACCGCGGCCGCGCCGCGGTTCACATAGGCCTCGCCCAGGTCGGGCTTGGTCTCGATGGCGCGGTTGAAGTCGAATTGCGCCGCGGAGAAGTCGTGGCGGCGAAGCTTCAGGATGCCCCGGTTCACATAGGTGCCGGCCCGGTCGCGCAGGCTGAGCAGCTCGCTCTCCAGCGCCATGGTGCACATGGCGTCGTAGCGGGCGTCGCTCTCGCCGCCCAGCGCGGCCTGCGAGCACTCGCGCGCCATCCCGCCGCCGATCACCGTGACCGCTCCGGCGGCGGCCGAGGACGCCCAGGCCAGCGCGGTGGCGGCGGCTGCGAAGGCGAGGATGCGGCGTGCGGGCATGGCGGTGACTCCGGTGCAGGCGCGGAGGGTCCGCCCGTAACACAGTTGTGTCAATTCAACGGATAGGCATCACGCGGCGCGGAATCGGCGCAGTTCCCGATGCAGGATGTAGACCCCGCTGCCGGCCACGATCACCGCGCCCACCAGGGTCAGCGGATGCGGCCATTCTCCCCAGATCACCAGCCCGAAGCCCGACGCCCAGATCAGCTGCGTGTAGTCGAACGGCGCGATGATCCCCAGCGGCGCGTTTCGCAGCGCCTCGGTCAGCAGCATCTGCCCCACCCCGCCGATCAGGCCGGCCAGGATCAGCATGGCCAGCGTCAGCGGATCGGGGATCACCCAGTGGAAGGCCGTGCCCACCGCGCCCATCAAGGTGGCGGCCAGGGTGAAGTAGAAGACGATCGTCGGGCCGCGCTCCGTGTCCGAGATCTGGCGGATCGCCACCATCGCCCCGGCGGCGCCCAGGGCGCTGGCCATCCCGAGGGCGACGCCGACGACGTTCATCTCGCCCGGAATCGGCCGGGCCATGATCAGCACGCCGATGAACCCCACGATCACCGCGCCCCACCGGTGGCGGCCGACCGGCTCGGCGAGGATCAGGGCTGACAGCGCGGTCATGAACAGCGGCGAGGTGAACTGCAGCGCCGTGGACTCGGTCAACGGCAGGCGCTGCACGGCCGAGAAACCACAGACCATGCCGGTCATGCCGATGGTGGCGCGCAGCACGTGGCCCCAGGGCCGTTGGGTCCGCAGCACCTCGAAACCGGTGGTCCGCGAGATGTAGATCGCCAGCGGCACGAAGGCGAACAGGTTGCGGAACAGGATGATCTCGAACACCGGCACGCCGCGCCCACCGGTCCATTTGACGATGGCGGAGAGACAGGCGAGCGCCGCCATGGCCCCCACCCGGAGCGCGATGCCCAGCAGGATGCGCTGTTTCGGGGCGTGGGTGGCGGGGATCGTCACGGGCGGGCTTTAGAGGAAGCTTGGCCGCCCGCGTCAACCTCGCGGGATCGGGAGGCGCGGCCTAGAGCCGCATCGCCACCACGCCCGCGCCGATGAGGAGGCCCGCCCCCATCCGCCAGGGGCCGACCTTTTCCTTCAGCAGCACCACGCCGATCAGCAGGGCGAAGAGCACGCTGGTCTCGCGCAGCGCGGCCACCAGGGCGACGGGCGCGCGGGTGAAGGCCCACAGCGCGATCCAGTAGGAGCCCAGCGACAGCGTCCCGGCCGGCAGCCCCGTCCGCCATTCCGACAGCACCGCCAGCGGCGCCTTCAAGCCGCGGGTGGCGACGGCGTAGATCAGCATCGTGGTCCCGTCGCCGACGAACATCCACATGGCGAAGCCGGTGGCGGTCTCGGCGATGCGGGCGCCCTGCCCGTCGGCCAGGGTGTAGGACGCCACGAAACCGGCGGTGACCAGGGCATAGGCCAGCGCCTTGCCCGGCAGCCGCGCCAGGCCGCCGCTCCCGCCCCGGAACGCCATCAGCGCCACGCCGGCCGCGATCAGTCCCACCGCGGCCCAGCCGGTCGGCTTCAGGTGCTCGTGGAACAGAACGATGCCGCCCAGGGCCACGATCGGCGGGGCCGAGCCGCGGGCCAGCGGATAGACCTGGGTGAGGTCACCGTGCTGGTAGGCGCGGATCAGGAACAGCTTGTAGCCGGTGTGCAGCAAACTGGCTCCGACCACCCAGGGCCACGCCGCCGCCGCCGGCTGGGCCACGAACGGCAGCAGCGCCAGGGCCAAGCCGCTCTGGGTCATCGACAGCAGCAGGATCGACGAGAAGCGGTCGCCGCCCACCCGCACCACGGCGTTCCAGCCCGCATGCATCAGGGCGGCCGCCAGCACGGCGAAGAAGACGACGAGATCCAGAGGCTCCCCTCCTGCAGCCAATCACTGGCCGATGGCAGGATTCGTCAAGGTCTTCGGCCTTTACGGCGCGGCGTTCGCGAGGCTCCCTGCCGGCTCCGAGACTCCCCGGGGGGAACACGATGCCCAGTCCTATCCTGCAGCCGGTCGTGGCGCTGGTTCTATGGTCGCTGGTGATGGAGATCTGGCTCTACGCCACCCGCATCCCGGCCATCCAGGCGGCCAAGATGCCCATGGACCCGACCCTGACGGCTGCCGAGCTGAACGCCCGCATCCCGCCGCACGTGCGCTGGAAGGCCGACAACTACAACCACCTGATGGAGCAGCCGACGATCTTCTACGCGGTCTGCCTGGCCGCGGCGGTGGGTGGCATCGGCGGCGGGCTCAACGCCTGGCTGGCCTGGGGCTATGTGGGCCTCCGCGTCGTGCACAGCCTGGTGCAGGCGATCGCCAACCCGATCATGGTCCGGTTCTCGATCTTCATGCTGGCGTCGCTGGTGCTGGCGGCGCTGGCGATCCACGCGGCGATGGGGCTCTTCGCCCCCGTCTAGAAGGCCTTGGCGTCGCCCAGCAGCAGCGGGACCGTGCGGGCCACGAGGCGCAGGTCGCCGGCGAAGGTCCAGCCTTCGATGTAGGCGTTGTCGGCGGCGATACGGGCGGCGAGGCCGGCGTCGCCGGTGATCTCGCCGCGCAGCCCCTGTACCTGCGCCGCGCCCGTCAGGCCGGGCCGGGCCCGGAAGCGGCCGGCGTAGCCAGGCGTGGTCCCCGCCCAGGCCGCATCGTGCGCCAGGGCGTGCGGGCGCGGCCCGACGATCGACATCTCGCCGCGGAGCACGTTCAGCAGTTGAGGTAGTTCGTCCAGGCTGAGATGGCGGAGGATCGCGCCTAGCGGCGTCACCCGACAGTCGCCGCGCACCGCCTGGCGCAGGCCGGCGCCGTCCTCGACGACAGTCATGGTTCGGAACTTGAAGATGCGGAAGGGCCGCCCGCCCAGACCGGTGCGCTGCTGGCGGAACAGCACCGGGCCCTCACTCTCCATCCAGATCGCCATGCCGATGATCGCCAGCAGCGGCAGGAAGGCGATCAGCGCCACGCCGGCGACCACCACATCGAAGGTCCGCTTGCGCAAGCTGGTCGCGGCGCGGGTGGGTCTGGGCGCGGCCACGCCGAGGCGCGGGGCGGAATGGGCGAGACTGATCATGCGTACACCTCGCCGAAGCGTGGGCGCATCGCCAGCCCAACGCCCCGCTCAGGGCTCGCCAGTGTCTTCAATTTGGGGCCTCCCAGCCGACGCCGTTTGCACGGCGATCCCAAGGTCCCCCGTCCGACCGCCCAACATGCGGCGGCCGTCTTCGGTTCCGCCGCGGCGCCGAAATTGTGCGGAAAATGTGTCGAGCCACACCGGCGGGCCGCGTAGGCTCGGGACGCAGGCCTGGAGGAACGCGCCATGGGCAGACGGCTGGTCGACCTGTCGATCCCAATCACCAACGACATCATCTCCGATCCGGACACGATGCGGCCGCAGGTGAGCTACACGCGCCACGACGCCGGGGTGGCGCAGATGGCCCATTCCTTCCCGGGCCTGACGGCGGCAGATCTGCCGGACGGCGAGGGCTGGGCGGTGGAGCGGATCACGCTCTCCACCCACAACGGCACCCACATGGACGCGCCGTGGCACTTCCACTCCACCACCGACCAGGCGGTAAAGACGCGGCCGGCGCCGACCATCGACGAGGGACCGCTCGAGTATTTCCTGCAGCCCGGTGTGAAGCTGGACTTCCGGCATTTCGCCGACGGCTATGTGGCGACGGGCGCGGACGTCGAAGCCGAGCTGAAGCGCATCGGCCATCAGCTCCGGCCGCTGGACATCGTGCTGGTCAACACCGCCGCCGGCGCCGTGTTCGGCGACCCGGGCTTCATCCACAAGGGCTGCGGGATGGGCGAGGAGGCGACGCTGTACCTCACCGAGCGTGGCGTGAAAGTGGTGGGCACCGACGCCTGGTCCTGGGACGCGCCGTTCTCGCACACCGCGAAGAAGTGGGCCGAGACCCGCGACCCGAAGATCATCTGGGAAGGCCACAAGGCCGGTCGCCTGCGCGAGTACTACCAGATCGAGAAGCTGACCAACCTGGCCAGCCTGCCGCCCACCGGCTTCACCCTCTCCTGCTTCCCGGTGAAGATCGCCGGCGCCTCAGCCGGCTGGATCCGCGCCGTGGCGATCTTCGACGACTAGGAGCTCGCTCAGACCCTGCCGGCGCGGAGGCGCGTCACTTCTTACTGCTTAGGCGGCGGCGCGGCGGCCGGCCTTGGCGCGGGGGGCGGAGCGCTGGGGTCGGCGATGCCGTGGCCCACGACTTCGCCGCTGGCCAGGATGTGACCCTCCATCGCCGCGGTCAGGGCCTTGAAGTCCGCCCCTGCGGCGTCCGGAACGATGACGTCCAGGGCGAACACCTCGAAGTGGTAGTCGTCGCCTGGGCCCGGCGGCGTGCGCGGACCGGTGTAGGGCTTGGCCGCGCCCATGTAGTTCGGGCCGTAGGCAGAGCCGGCCGGCTTCGCGTCGGGCGCCATGCCGGCCGGCAGCGACGTGACCGACGCAGGGATGTTGAACATCACCCAGTGCAGGATCGGTATTCCGCGATAGAGCAGCGAATTATCCTGCATGATGATCGCGTAGGACTTGGTCGCCTTCGGTCCGGCGCTCCACGTCAGGCCCGGGAAGGTGTTGGTCCGGTACTGGGTGTTCTCGAAGGGGATGTGCTCGCCGGGCCTGAAGGCCGGCGTGGTGACGGCGAGCTTGGCCTTGGCCGGCATCAGCTCCAGGACGGTGCGCGCCTCGGGCTGGCCCGGGGTGGAGCGGCTGACCTGGGCGACGGCGGCCGGCGCCGCGGCGAGGCAAAGCACGGTCGCGAGCGCCGCGGCGCGGATCGGGGTCATCGCTGTCGTTCCCTGGTTCTGCTCAGTTCGGCGCGGTCTGGGCGGGATACTGCGGGGCCGGTGCACCGGTCACCGGGGCGTTGGCCGGGCCCTGGTATGTCACCTTCCAGATGCGCCCCTTGGTGTCCTCCGAGATGTAGAGCGCGCCGTCCGGGCCGACCGCCAGCCCGGTGGGGCGGTAGATCGCGCGGCCGACCGCCTTGCCCGGCCCGGCAAACCCGTCGGCAAACACGACGTAGTCGCCCGACGCCTTGCCCTCCCTCAGCGGCTGGAACACCACCACGAAGCCGTCCTGCGGACCGGGCGCCCGGTTCCACGAGCCGTGGAAGGCGATGAACGCCCCGCCCTGCCAGGCGGCCGGGAAGGCCTTGGCCGTGTAGATCTTGAGGTCGTTAGGGCCCCAGTGGGCGGGGAAGGCGGCGACCGGCGGGGTCTTGCCGGTGCAGACGCCGAGGGCCTTGCCGCCGTCGCCGCCGTACTCCGGCGCCAGGACCAGCTTCTTCTGGACGCCGTCGTAGTAGCAGAAGGGCCAGCCGTAATCGCCGCCCTGCTTCACCAGCATCAGTTCTTCGGACGGCAGCTCGGCGCCGGTCTTGGCGTCGGGGTAGAGCTTGGCCCAGTTCTGAGGCAGCTGGTCGCGGCCGTGCTGGGTGGCGTAGAGGCGGCCTGCCGCATCGAACGACAGGCCCATCCCGTTGCGGATGCCGGTGGCGTAGCGCTGGGCCGGCGAGAACGTCTGGTCCAGCTTGTCGGCCGAATAGAGCCACGTGCCGCCGCGGGTCTCGAGTTCGGTGCAGGGCTGCGCGCCCGGCACGCCCGACCGGCGGTTCTGCGCCTGGCAGGAGTTGGACGCCGAGCCCAGGTCGACGAACAGCTGGCCCTTGGCGTTGATCGCGAAGGGATGCATGGGGTGGTCGCCGCCCAGCGGCAGGTCCTTCACCACCACTTGCGGCTTGCCCGCCGCGGGCAGGCCGCCCGCCGCAAGCGGGTAGCGCACGATCTGGTCGTTCATCTCGGCATAGACGGCGTTCTTGTAGAGTCCGACGCCCGTGCCGCCCTTGGAGCCCTCCGCCGGGGTCACGCCGAACCGGACCACCTTGTCGGCCTTGCCGTCCTTGTTGGCGTCGGGCAGCGCCATCAGGAAGCCCTCGGGCGGCGGCACGCCGGCGCGGAAATAGGTCGAGCCGTTCCAGCTGTTGGCATAGAGCGTGCCGTCGGCGCCCACCGCGATGTGGCGCACATTGCCCAGGTTGTCGGCGAAGATCGTCGCGCAGAAGCCGGGGGGCAGGCTGAGGCCGCCGGTGTCGCAGGCCATGGCCTTTGGCTGGGCAAAGGCGCTCGACGGCGTCGCGGTGAAAGCCAGCAAGGCTGCGCCCAGGCCCAGCGCCGCGCCCGTCGCCCGGACTGCCAACTTCTTTGCCCGCATGGCCTTCTCCCCGTCGTTATGTAACCAGACTACCTAACGCGGGACCGCGTGCCGGGCTACCTCGAACAGAGGGTACGCCGTCGGAGCGACTCGGGGGAAGCGGCCTCAGGCGGCGAAGGCCGCGGCGGCCTGGGCCAGCATCGCCGGCGCGATGGTGAGCGTGGTGACGGCCAGGAGGAACCAGGCGAGCGGAATCGAGTGACGCATGATCTGGGCCTCCATCTCCACCGCGGGAGCGGTGTGATGGGAATGTGCCACAGCCCTGCTGACAGTTCTGTCAGCAGGAGTCAGTGGGGCGCCGGCGTCGCGTCGGGCGCGTAAAGCAGGTCCTCGTAGAAGGCCCCGATCGGCCGTGTCGGGTGCGCGATCTGGATCTCCAGGATCCACAGGCCCGTCTTCGGTGCGGCCTCGAAATCGCCCAGCGTCCCGGCCTTGTAGATGGCGTGCGGAAAGTCCGAGACCCGGTGGCCCTTCACTGTCCAGTTCAGCCGCCAGCCCATCGATTGGGCGAGGTCCTGGGCGTAGGCGTAGAGCACCTGGCCGGTCGCGCCGTCGTTGCGCCACCGCTGGGCGACTGCGGCCCAGATCGTCCGCGCCGCCTGCGCGCAGGCCTGCATCTCGGCGTCGTCGCCGACCGTGAAGGTGTCGCCCGCGTCGCCCTCGTGGCCGTCCCAGACCACGCCCAGGTCGACGTAGAAGATGTCGTTGGGCTGCAGCACATAGTCTGGCTGGAAGTCGCCGAAGAAGGTCTCCAGCGTACCGGGCCCGAAGCGGATGACGTTCTTGTGCCACAGGCGGTCCATGCCCATGGCCGCGAGGATCTCGTCGGCGACCTCGTGGCTGCGGCCCTCGGTCATGCCTGGCGTGACCGCCGTCGCGATGCGGCGCACGGCCTCGAAGGTGAGGTCGCGGGCCTTGACCATGGCCGGCAGCGAAAACGCTTCGCCGACGGCTTCGCGGCGCGGATTGACGTCATTCATCGGCGGCTCCTGTCGAGCGACCATAGCCCGCGCCGGGGCGCGGGCCAAGAATGATATAAAGATATCCTTATATCATTTCGACAGGAGGGCCGGCTTTAGTCGACCCGGGCTTCGGCGTAGCCGGACAGCACCTCGACGCCGTTCTGGTTCTTGGTGGAGACGTCGAACTTCGCCAGCCCGCCGCCCACCTCGGTGACCGTCGCAGTCGCCTCCAGGGAGTCCCCCGGCCAGACCTGGCTGGTAAAGCGCACGCCGTACTTGGTCAGCCGCGCGTCGCCGACGTAGTCCGTCAGCATCTTGCCGGTCATGCCCATGGTCAGCATGCCGTGGGCGAAGACCGACGGATATCCGGCCACCTGGGTGGTGAAGATCTCGTCGGTGTGCAGCGGGTTGTAGTCGCCGGACGAGCCGGCGTACTGGACGATCTGGGTGCGCTTCAGGTCCTCGACCAGCTTGGCCGAGTGGACGTCGCCGACCTTCAGGTCGCTCGCTTTCAAAGGCATCGCGCTCTCCTCAGGCCTTGGCCGGGGCGGGTTGTTCGACGGGGCGTTCGGTGCGCACGCCGACGCCGCGGGCGGTGACGACGAGTTCGCCCTTCTCGTCGCGGTATTCGGTGACGCTCTCGGAGAACACCAGCTTGCCCGAGCGCTTGCCTTCCTTCTCCCAGGTCTTCCCCGGGAAGGTGGTGGCTGTCAGCACGTCGCCGGCGCGCAGGGGCCGGTGGTATTCGTAGTGCTGCTCGGCGTGCAGGCCGCCGCCCCCGCCACCGCCGCCTCCACCGCCGGGCGCGCGGGTGATGCCGGTGGGGTTCTTGCCCGAGCCGAACCAGGGCTGGCCCACCTTGGGGCGCAGGAAGTAGTCGGGGTCGAACTGGGCCGAGGCCTGTACGAACGTCGGCGGCGCGATGATGCCGCCGGCCTCGGTCTTCTTGGCCGCCTCTTCGTCCGTGTAGACCGGGTTCTCGTCGCCGATCGAGCGGGCGAACATCAGGATGTGGCTGGCTTCGACCGGGAATTTCTTGGCGGCCATGGCGTTCCCTCTTCTTCGGCGCGGCCCCTTTGCCGGGGCGTCGCGCTAACTGAGCGGGTTTACGCCGGGCGCGTCAACGGGGGCGTCGCCATTTCGAAGAGCCGGTCTGGGCCCAAACGAAAAGGCCCGCGCAGTCGCCTGCGCGGGCCCGTTCAAATCGAGATCGCTGCGATCAGTCGATCTTGGCTGCGGCGAAACGCCGACGCCGCAGCGCCGAACCCGCCAGACCGAAGCCGGAGATCAGCAGAGCCCATGTCGACGGCTCGGGCGCGCCCGTGCCGAGATAGTCGCCCAGGATCCGGCCCGTCGACTTGCTCTTGTAGGTCAGCGCGTCGACGTTCAGGTTCCAGCCCATGGCGTCAAACGCGGCGAGGTCCAGCCCCGTCACGAACCCGGTCTGACCGAAGCAGAAGGTGGGATCCATGATCCCGTTGCCGATCTTGCAGCCGGGGGTGTCCTTCCAGTGCGAGGCCTGGCGGCCGTCACCGTTGAACTGGCCCGTGGCGAAGGTGTTGTTGAACAGCGCGGTCGCGCCGCCGTCGATGGAGAAGTACTTCTTGCCGCCGGTGCGGAAGTCCAGCGTGCCCGGCGCGCTGTAGCGGAACATATCCAGGGCGCTGAAGATCGACGTGTCGTTCAGGTCGTAGCCCAGCGCGCCGCGGCCGGGGCCGTTCGGGAAGCCGTAATAGTCGAAGAAGTCGACGCCCGAAACGAAGCCCAGGGCGTGGCCGATCTCGTGGATCGCGACGCCGATGAAGTCGAACGTCCCGGCGGTCACGCCGTTGCGCGGGTCAAAGTCGAAGCCGAAGGTGCTGGAGAACGTCACGCTGCCGTCCAGCTGGCCTGGCGACCCCAGCGGACCGCCAATCGCCTTGATCACCGCCGAGTTGGCGTAGAGAATCTGGCTGGCGCGCTGCGAGCCGTCCAGGACGGCCGTGATGGCGGTGTCGTTGTTGCCCGAGCCGTTCACGCCGACCGTCAGGCCCTGAATGCCGCCGGCCGACAGGTCGGGCAGCACGATCCCTGTGTCGACCGCCGAGCCGCTCTTCGTCGCGTTGATCCGGTTCTCGTACGTGGCGACTGAGATGTCGGCGCGGCGGCTGCCGGTGGAGCCGATCACGTTGGGCGGGAGGGGAGCGAATTTCACGCCCAGGTTGATCGTGGCGGTATTGGTGAACAGACTGCCCCAGTAATTCGCGGCAACCTTGAAGCCCTGCTCGGCCGGCGAGCCGACCACGCCGCCCAGATCAATCAGGTTGATCGTCGCCGCATTCGCGGCGCCGGCGGTGAGGGAAGCGGCTGCTACGCCCACACAAAGAAGATTCTTGAAAGTCATTTTTAACCCCCACTCCCACTACACCCAGGGCTGATATCAGCAGTCACGCTGGCCCAACGGAACGAGCCCGTCAATCACCCGGTAACACTTGGGTAACACTTTCCTTTAGTGCGCAAGTTGAGTCGCCTGTCGCGCGAGTTGAGAACCCCGTTCCAGGAACCCTGATGTCGAACCCGCCATGGATGCCGTTGGTCGAAGGACTCAAACAGGCGCTCGCCCGGCGCGACCGCGCGGCGGCAAACGCGGCGGTTGAGCAGCTTCTGGATAGCGGCGCCCGCATCGGAGCGCACTGGCATTCGATTTCGCAGCTCATGCAGGTGAGCGGTGAGCTCACCCTTGCCCGCCGCGCCATCGACGCCTTTGTGAAGGAGCAGGGCCGTACTCCGCAGGCGATGTACGCCAAGGTCGTCCTGCTGACCCAGTCCGGCCGGCTGGGCGAGGCCCATGATCTCTTGGCCTCGCTGCCGGCCAATGTGCCGGACCGGGCGGGCCACGCCTACGTCCTGGGCAACACTGCCATGACCCTGGGCCGGACCGACGAGGCGCGCGAACAGCTGGGCATCGCGGTGAAGGAGCGGCCCGGCTGGGGCCCGGCCTGGCTGTCGATGGCGACCAGCACGAACCTGGCGAAGGATCAGGAGATCGCCGAACGCCTGCTGGCCGACGGGCCGGCGGCCGAGCGTCAGCCGCCGGCCGAACTGGCCCGCTACTGCTACGCACTGGGCAAGCTGCACGCCGACCGGGGCGAGCCCGAGGCTTCGTTCGCCGCCTTCGCGCGCGGCGCCAGGCTCCTGCGCGGCCAGTCGCCCTACAGCCTGAAGGGCAACACCGCCAACGCCGAGGCGGCGCGGACCGGCTATCCGGACGGCTTCATCGAGAAGCTGAACGCCCGTCAGACGATCTCTACAAGCCGCCCGATCTTCGTCACCGGCCTGCCGCGCTCCGGCACCACCCTGGTCGAGCAGATCCTGGCCAGCCATTCCACGGTGGCGGACGGGGGCGAACTCAACATCATCCAGCACATGGCGGTGGCCGCGGGCGGCGTCTCGGGCAAGTCTATCGAGACATATCTGGCCGGGGGCGGCTCGCTGGAGGCGTTGGGCGGTCTCTACCTGCACCTGTTGGACGAGCGGTTCGGGCCCGAGGGGCGGATCGTCGACAAGACCATCGATGTCAGCCGCTGCCTGGGCCTGATCGCCACCGCCCTGCCCGAGGCGCCGCTGATCTGGATGCGGCGCGACCCGCTGGACAATGCCTGGTCCGCCTTCCGCACCTTCTTCATCCACGGCGTGGCCTGGAGCTACGACTTGGTCGACATCGCCCACCACTTCCGGCTCGAGGCCGCGATGCTGGCGTTCTGGCGGCAGCGGCTGGGCGAGCGGCTGCTGGTCGTACCCTACGCCGACCTGGTCGACGCCCCGGAGGACTGGACGCGCCGGCTGATGAAGCACTGCGGCATGGCCGAAGAGGCCGCCGTCTTCACGCCGCACATGACCGAGCGCGCCGTGGCGACCGCCAGCGCCATGCAGGTGCGCCGGCCGATCAACAGGGACGGCCTGAACGTCGCCGGGCCCTACCGGCAATTCCTCCAGCCCTTCGTCGACGCCTACGCGGACTAGCGCGGCAGGGACGCCAGGATCGCGCGGCCGACCACGCCGTAGTCGCCGCCGTAGTGATGTCCGCCGGGGACCCGGATGCTGCGGGCCAGCCCCGCCGGCAAGCCGGCGCAGGCGGCGTTCGGTTCCTCCGAGCCGTAGATGCACACCATCGGCAATCCCTTCATGCCCTCCATCGCCGGGAGCAGCGGTGCGGCGTCGGCGGCGGTGATGTTCAGCCAGTCGCCGGGCCAGATCTTCAGCTCGCCGGCCTTCTCGGGATCGACCAGGGCCACCAGCCGGATGCGGCCGCGCAGGTCGGCCGGCAGCCTGGGAATGATCAGCGGCAGGGCCCCGGCCCCGAACGAATAGCCGCCCAGCACGATCCGGCTCTTGCCCCAGGCCGCCATGTAGTGGCGCAGCACCAGTGTCAGGTCGGCCGCCGCCTCGTCCGGCGACTTGCGCACGATGAAGTAGCTCAGCGAATTGACGCCCACCACCGGGATGCCGGCGCGCACGAAGGCGTCGGTCATCCCCTGGTCCGCCGCCACCCAGCCGCCGTCGCCGGAATAGAAGACGCTCAGGGTGTCGCCGGCCCCGGCCGCGGGCAGCACAGTCAGCGGCAGTTGCGCCAGGCGCGACGGCGCCGCGTGGCCGGGCGCCGCCGGGGCCGACCAGGCCAGGGCCGCCGATCCCACGGCCGCCGCGACGAACTTCCACATACCCATGGAGAGATGTCCGCTCCCGCCCCCGAAACCGCGGGCCGTCCCTTGCTCCGATCCATCGGCGTAAATATGGCGCCGCTTCGGCCCTTCTATGCAGGCGCGAATTGGGGAACGCTGCGGCGAGACGGCAAGCGAGGGGATGGCATGGCGGGACAAGGCTTGGGCTGGATCGCAGGCATGGCCGCGATGGCGGCAGCGCTCTCGGGCGCCGCCGCCGAGCCCCCGGTGCTGCCGCTGAGCGAGGCCGAGCAGGCGCATCCCGCGATGCCGCCGATCCTGACCCTGCGCGACCGCGCCAAGGTGACCAACGCCATCCTCGCCGACCGGCTGGAGACCGTGATCCCGCAGATCATGCGCGACCAGAAGATCGACATGTGGGTGCTGGTGGCGCGGGAGTACCTCGAGGACCCGGTCGTGGCGACCATGCTGAACGCGGAGAGCCTGCGGGCGCGGCGGCGCACGATCCTGGTGTTCTACGACCCCGGCGCCGGCAAGCCGATCGAGCGACTCACCGTCAGCCGCTACGGCCTGGGCGGCCTCTTCCAGCCCGCCTGGAACCCCGACCAGCAGCCGGACCAGTGGAAGGCGCTGGCCGACCTGATCGCCGCCCGCAACCCGGCAAAGATCGCGCTCAACGTCTCCGCGCTCACCGCCTTCGGCGACGGCCTGACCGCCAGCCAGCGCGACGGCCTGATGGCCGCGCTCGCCCCGGCCCAGCGCGACAAGATCGTCTCCGGCCAGGGCCTGTCGGTCGCCTGGCTGGAAACCCGCACACCGATGGAGATGAAGATCTACCCGGGCATCGTGCGCCTGGCCCATTCCCTGATCGGCGAGGCCTTCTCGCCGCAGGTGATCAAGCCCGGCGTCACCACCACCGACGACGTGGTCTGGTGGTACCGCGAGCGGATGGCGCGCCTGGGCCTCGACACCTGGTTCCATCCCTCGGTCGGGATCACCCGACAGGGCGCGAAGGACCTGCTGGAAGGCGACACCGTCATCCAGCCGGGCGACCTGCTCTGGACCGACTTCGGCATCACCTACCTGCGGCTCAACACCGACACCCAGCACCTGGCCTATGTGCTGAAGGACGGGGAGACCAAGGCGCCGGCCGGGCTCACCGCCGGACTGAAGGCGGCCAACGCGGTGCAGGATGCCCT
>CBHTUE010000046.1:0-24697 GCA_966096115.1 uncultured Phenylobacterium sp. | reverse complement strand
GGGAGAAGGACTCGCTCCCGCAGGGAGGAGGGCGACGACGTCCTTAGAGCGCCTCGATCTTGCCGTCGTGCACGTAGACCGCCGGCTTCGGGCCGCCGACGGCGGCGCGGTGCTGCTCGACCCAGGGCATCACTTCGGGGACGGCGCGGCGGGTCGGCCTGACCTGGAACTCCATCGGGAAGGCCAGGCGCGGCCGGTCGGTGGTGTTCGGACGCGTGTAATGCAGGGTTTCGGAGTGGTGGAAGGTGGCGCCGCCGGCCTTCAGGGGGCACGGCACGGCGCTGGCCTCATCGAACGGCTCGTCGACGATCAGCACGTTCTCGCTGGGGGCATCCTGCTGGCGGTGACGCAGGAGGCCGCGCTTGTGCGAGCCGGGGATGAACTGCATGGCCCCCATCTCGACGCTGACGTCGTGCATCGGCAGCCAGACGCCCAGCGCGTAGTAGTCGAACTCCGGCTGCCAGTAGGCGTGGTCCTGATGCCAGTTCGCGGCCGGGCCGCCGGGCGCCTTGCGGATCATGTGGCCCCAGCTGGTCAGCCGGTCCTCGTCGATGGCCAGGAGCACGGCGGCGTACTTTTTGGCGTTCCGCCGGAAGGTGCTCTGCAGGATCTCCGGGAACTGCATCTCCGGGAAGAACGACTGGGTGAGCTTGCCCTTCGCCTCCGGGATCCTGATGCCGGAACGATCGACCGGGCCGCCGGGCTTCCCCGCGTTCGCCGGGTCGAAGATGTACTCGAAGATCTGCCTCAGCCAGGCGACCTCCTCGTCGCTGGTCAGGCGCTCGACGGACAGGAAGCCGTTCTCCTGGAAGAAGGCCACCTCGTCGGCGGAGGGCGTCACGTCGAAGCGGACGGCGGGCGGGGGTCCGAACATCATCTCAGCCATGCTGAAATGTTAGCCGAAGATCCGAAGCTGGCAAATGAAAAAGCATTGACGAGGCAAATTGGGCTGCGAGGCTTGTCGCAGTAACATGTCAATGAGAGGGTTCGAACGAAGGAGCCGCGTCCATGCCCCAGCCGATCGTCGCCAACACCGCCCTGTCGCACATCGCGCTGCGGGTCACCGACGTGGACCGCGCGATCGAATGGTACGGGGCGGTGCTGGCCTATGAGGTGCTGACCAACGGCCACGCGCCGACGCCCGACCGGACCCGCAACGCCATCGGACTGGTGGCCGCCGGGACGGTGGCGCTGGAATTCCTGGAGACGCCCCGGGGCAAGCGCCACGACATCGAGACCCTGGGCGTCGCAGGCCTGTCGCTCACCGTCCCCGACCTCGACGCCGCGGTGGCCGCCTACAACGAGAGCGGCCGCGGACGGACCCAGGCGTGGCCCGCCGAGGACTGGCGCGTGGCCTTCCTGTTCGACCCGGACGGCAACGTGATCGAGCTGGTCCAGCAGCCGCTGGGCGTGGCGACCGTGGCGGGGTTCGCGCCGGAGATGCGTCGGCGGCGGGACGCCTAGCGACGCCCGGCCTCGGCCAGGTCGAACCAGGCCTCCAGCGACGCGGCGACGAAGTCCGGCAGCCGCCCCTCGCGGAAGAAGCCCCACTGGTTGAACGCGCCCTGCCACTGGGCCTCGATCAGGCGGGCGGCGAGGTCCGGCGCGACGGGCAGCGGCGGCAGGCGTTCGGCGACCGCCTCGCGCAGCATCCGCCAGCGCTCGCGGGCCAGGGCGTTCAGTCCTGGATCGCGGAAGTCCTCGCGCAGCCACAGGAGGCCCGTGCCCAGCATGTCCGGGTCCTGGATGTCGGGCGTGAGCAGGGCGAAAAGGGCGATCACCGAGGCGCGTCCGCGGGTCCCGGGCGCGGCGGCGACGGCGGCGGCGAACGCGCCGTTGTCCTGGGAGAGCGCGCGCAGGATCAGCCCGCGCTTGTCGCCGAAGCGCTGGACCAGGGTCGACGGGGCGATCCCCACCTCGGCGGCGACGGACGCCAGCGTGAACTCGGCGGGCCCGGTGCGGGCCATCACCCGCATGGCGCCTGCGAGCACGTCTTCATCGCTGATCCGCCGGGGGCGAGGCATCTTGACCGAGTTTATAAATGAATGTTCACTTATAAACAGCCTAGGGCCGTTCGGGCGGACCGCCAAGGCCTGAGGGAGGCGCGCATGCCGGATCGGCCGCTGGAGGGGAAAGTGGCGCTGGTCGCGGGCGCGACGCGCGGCGCGGGCCGCGGCATCGCCGCGATGCTGGGGGCCGCGGGCGCCGTGGTCTACTGCAGCGGCCGCAGCGGCGCGGGGCAGACCTCCCCGATGGGCCGGCCCGAGACGCTGGAGGAGACCGCCGCCCTGGTCGACGCCCAGGGCGGCAACGGCGTCGCGGTCCGGGCCGACCACACCCGCGAGGACGAGGTCGCCGCGCTGATCGCCCGCATCGAGGCGGAACGGGGCCGGCTGGACATCCTGGTCAACGACATCTGGGGCGGCGATCCGATGGTCGATTGGAGCGCCAAGTTCTGGCAGCTCGATATCGCCACCGTCCGGGCCCTCGTGGACCAGGCGGTCATGACCCACCTGATCACTGCCCGCCACGCCGCGCCGCTGATGGTTCGGCAGGGCGGCGGGCTGATCGTCGAGGTCACCGACGGCCACCACGACGGCTATCGCGGCCACCTGCTGTACGACCTGGTGAAGAACACGGTGAACCGGCTGGGCTACGCCATGGCCTGGGAGCTGCACGGGACCGGCGTCACGACGCTCGCGCTCAGCCCGGGGTTCCTGCGGTCCGAGGCGGTCCTGGGCCACTTCGGCGTCGCTGAGGCCAACTGGCGCGACGGTGTGGCCCGGGACCCGTTCTTCGCGGAGTCAGAGACCCCCTTCTTCGTGGGCCGCGCGGTGGCGGCGCTGGCCGCCGACCCGCAGGTGCATCGCAAGGCGGGGCAGGTGCTGTTCGCCGCCGACCTGGCCGAGGAATACGGCTTCACAGACGTCGATGGCCGCCGGCCGGCCTTCTATCCGATGTTCGAGCGTGTCGCCGCCGAACTGGCGGCCCGCGACGACGATCTCGACGCCGACCAGCGCTTCCTCGTCGCCGCCCGCTACCTGCAGATCCATCGCGACCCGGCCCGCGCCGACAGCGCGCGCCGCCTCGCCGCCAAGCTGGGCTTCGCGGACCTGGGGCCCGGGCTCGGGGTCCGCGAGGCCGGGGGCTGATGAGCAACCTGTTCCGGCTCTCGGGCGCCGTGCGGCGCGATCCGGCCGTCGACGCCTGGCTTGCCGGCGCCGCGCGCGTCGATCGCGAGGCCGACGCCCTGTTCGCCGAGCCCGCGGATCAACTGCGGGACCTCGCCCGGGTCTGGTTCGACCGCCTGCGCGACTGCGGTCCCGACGTGCGCGAGCTGGTCCACGACGGCTGGCCCGTCGCCTGCGTGCAGGATGCGGCCTTCGCCTACGTCAACGTCTTCAAGGCCCACGTGAACCTGGGCTTCTTCTACGGCGCGACGCTGGACGACCCCGCTCGGCTGCTGGAAGGCGAGGGCAAGCGCATGCGGCACGTGAAGCTGCGCCTGGCGCCGCCGGTGAATGCCGGGGCCCTGAACGATCTCATCGCCGCGGCCTATCGCGACATCCGCCTGCGCCTCGGATCATCCCCCGCTTGAAGGAGCCTGCGCCATGTACGTCTGCGGCCTCGTGATCCCCGTGCCCGAGGGACAGCTGGAAGCTTATCGCCGCTGGGCGGAGCACGGCGCGAAGGTGTTCAAGGATTACGGCTGCCTGGAGATCGTCGAAAGCTGGGAGGACTTCGTCCCGGACGGCCGCCAGACCGACTTCCGCCGCGCGGTGGCGGCCAAGCCGGGCGAGAAGATCGTCTTCACCTGGCAGGTCTGGCCCGACCGCGACAGCTTCCAGGCCGCCGAGGCGAAGATGCACGAGGAGGGGCGCCTGGACGACGGCCCCGGCGAGCCGCCGTTCGACGCGACGCGACTGATCCTGGGCTGCTTCCAGCCGATCTCGTCGATGGGCCGGGACTGAGCGGTCAGCGCCCCACGAACACCGGCTCGCGCTTTTCCACGAAGGCCTTGGCGGCTTCCCTGTGGTCGGCGGTCTGGCCGGTGTGGACGTGGTGGGTGGCTTCCATGTCCAGGCACTCGTCGACCTCGCCGGCCATGGCGCGGTTCAGGTTCTCCTTCATGTAGCGGTAGGCGATGGTCGGGCCGGCGGCGAGGCGCGCGGCGATCTCTGCGGCCTTGGCGGCCAGCTCCTCGGGCGCGCAGACCCAGTTGGTCAGGCCCAGCCGCAGGGCCTCGTCGGCGCTGACCCGGTCGGAGAGGTAGTACATCTCCCGAGCCTTGGCCGAGCCGACCAGCTGGGTGAGGAAATAGGTGCCGCCGTAGTCGCCGGAGAAGCCGACCTTGGCGAAGGCGGTGGTGAGGATGGCGCTGGAGGCCATGATCCGCAGGTCGCAGGCCAGCGCCAGGCCCAGGCCCGCGCCAGCCGCTGCGCCGGGCAGGGCGGCCAGGGTGGGCTTGGGCATCTTGAACAGCTTGCCGGCGGTGGCGCGCTGGTTGACCCGCTGGCGGTGGATGGCCGCGTCGATCGAACCGCCGCCGCCGCCCTCGTTGCGGTTGTTCATCCCCTTCACGTCGCCGCCGGCGCAGAAGCCCTTGCCGGCCCCGGTCAGCACGACACACTTCACCGCCGTGTCCAGCTCGGCGGACGCCAGTTGGCGGGCCAGCGCCTGGTTCATGTCGTCGCTCATGGCGTTGCGCGCCTCGGGGCGATTGAGGGTGAGCGTGAGCACGCCCCCGTCCAGGCTGGCCAAGAGGTCTTGGGTTCCGGTGTCGATGTCGGCCATGGCTGGCTCCTCCCGTATGTCGTTGCGGTGAGCATAGGCCCGGCGGCCGGCCGGACGATAGGCGCCGTTCGGGGCAGCGGCCTTGATCGCCCGTCTTGACCGCCGCAAGGGCAGGAGCCTCTAGTTGCCGCGCTGCAATACGGAGCCACCCCCATGCGCCTTCGCCAGATCGCCCTCGTGGGCAAGGACCTCGCCGCGGCCAAGGCCGACATCGTCGACGTGCTGGGGCTAGGCGGCGACTACCCGGATCCGGGCGTGGGCAAGTACGGCCTGCAGAACGCGGTCTGGCCGATCGGCGACACGTTCCTGGAGGTGGTCTCGCCGAAGCAGGACGGCACCACCGCCGGGCGGCTGATGGAGAAGCGCGGCGGCGACGGCGGCTACATGGTCATCCTGCAGTGCGACGACATCGACGCGGCCCGCGCCCGCGTGGCGGCGGAGGGCGTGCGGATCGTCGACCAGTTCGACGGCGACGGCGTGGCCTTCACCCACCTGCACCCCAAGGACGTCGGCGCCGCGATCCTGTCGATCGACTACATGAACCCGAAGGAGCGCTGGCAGTGGGGCGGGCCCGACTGGCAGGCGCATGTGAAGACCGACGTCTCCACCGGCATCGTCGGGGCCGAACTGCAAGGCGACGATCCGGAGAAGCTGGCGGATCGCTGGGCCGGCGTGCTCGGGGCGGAACGGGGCACGGCGGCGGACGGCTTCCGGATTCCCCTGGAGGGCGGGGAGCTGCGGTTCGTCCAAGCGACCGACGGGCGGGGCGAAGGCCTGCGCGCTTTCGAGGTCGCGGTGCGCGATCCCGAAGCCGTGCGGGCGAGGGCGAAAAAGCGGGATCTGCTCGAAGCAGATGGCGAGATCACATTAAGCGGAACGCGCGTGCAACTTAAGCAAGCTTGACCGCGTATAGCCACAGGGGCCGGTGGTTGCCTCCTATGGTTAAGATTCAACCCACACAAGAACAGGATCGCGCTCCACGTTCGTTGTGATAGCGTAAATGATAGATGAATGATGACTGCCCGCTGGGCGCGGTCGTTCGTAGGCTAGGGGAGACCGTACATGGTCCGGGCTGGAATTGGTGTCGTCCTTGGGGTGGTTCTCGCGGGAACGGCGGCGCATGCACAAGGTGTAACGAACCTCACGACGAGCGCGGGAACGGACGTTGTCTTCCCCTTCTCGCCGCCGCTGGTTCACTTCGGGCAGACCGGCAGCCCGCCGCCGCCCGGCACCTACACCGATCCGTCGGCCAACCACTTCGGTGGCTCGGATTTCACGTCGTTCGTGACGTCGGGCGACACGATCTCGTTCGAAAGCTCGAACGTCGTGTCCGGCCACTCGGTGCAATCCTATTCGAACACCAGCGTCGGCTTCACGTTCACGAATGACGGTTCGAAGCCAGTCCAGTTCGATTCGCTGATCACGGCGGCCGGCCTGGGCTTCTACTTGGCCGACGTCACGCCGGCTTGCCAGTACTCGAACTGCGCTGAAGTCTCGGGCGTCAGCCTTCTGGACCTCACGCGGTTCATTCCGCTCGGCTCCGCGGGTGAAGTCGGCTTCAACTTCGCGATCCAGGACAACGGCCAGGATCTGTTCCGGGTGACGGGCTCGACCGCCATCCGTTACCGCGACGGCGTCGCCTACTTCGACGACCAGTTCGGCTCCGGCGTCTACGGCGACGGCACGGGCGCCATGGGGCTGCTGAAGGGCTTCACCCTGGCGAGCGGCAAGTTCGACACCGCGGCCCACGGCTTCGCCTGGGACGCCACGCCGGTCTCGTTCCTGCTGGGCGAAGGTCAGCATAACCTGACCTACACGACGAACGTCTACAGCACGTCGAACGCCAACGCGCTGAGCTGCGGCGCCAGCCTGGTGTCGTATTCCGGCTTCGGCGACCCCATCGGTCGCGGCGGCGGCGTCGAAGCCCTGACGGCCTTCGCCCGCGGCGGCGACTTCCAGGCCACGTCGTCCGGCTGCCCGGCTGACGGTCCGATCAAGGGCCTCAACTTCACGCCGACGACCTTCAACCCGCCGGTCCTGAAGGATGGCGTGCTGACCTACGATCCGCCGGGTAACGCAGTTCCTGAACCCGCAACTTGGGCTATGATGATCCTTGGATTCGGTGGGATCGGCGCAGCCCTGCGCCGCCGGCGTCTCCTGGAGGCCTAAGCCTAGGAACCTATGGCGGATGACGGGAAGCGGGCGGGGGGGCTGCCCGAAGGCTACGCTTATCGGGCCTTCATAAGCTACAGCCACCGTGACAAGGCTCACGTGCGACGGCTCCACCGCGAGGTGGAGTCGTATCGCATTCCGCCGAAGCTTGTCGGCAAGGTCACCGCCGTGGGCGAGGTTCCGCGGCGACTGACGCCGGTGTTCCGCGACCGCGACGAACTGCCGGCTTCCTCCGACCTGGGCACCCAGCTCCGCGCCGCGATCCGCGGCTCGATGTTCCTGATCGTGATCTGCTCGCCGGCCTCGGCGAAGTCGCACTGGGTCAACCAGGAGATCATCAACTTCAAGCGCGCGCACGGCGAGGGCAACCTGCTGGCGCTGATCGTCGACGGCGTCCCCTACGGCTCCGACACGCCAGGCAAGGAGGACGAGGAGTGCTTCCCCCAGGCCCTGCGCTATGTGCTGGGGCCGGACGGCGAGCTGTCGGACGAGCGCACCGAGCCGATCGCGGCCGACCTGCGGCCGGAGGCGGACGGCCCGCGGCTGGCGCGGCTGAAGCTGATCGCCGGGCTGACCGGGCTGAAGCTGGACGAACTGGTCCAGCGCGAGACCCAGCGGCGCATGCGCCGGCTGGCGATGGTCGCCACGGGCGCGGCGGCCGGCATGGTCGTCACCGGCGGCCTGGCCTTCTACGCCAACGCCGCGCGGATCGAAGCCAACGAGCAGCGCAAGGTCGCCCAGAAGGAGGCGGCCGCGGCGCGCGCGGCCTCAGACTTCCTGGTCGGCACCTTCGAGCTCAGCAATCCCGCCACCGAGAACCCGCGGACGGTCACCGCGCTCACCATTCTGGGCCGCAGCGCCGAGCGCGCGCGCACCGACCTGGCCGACCAGCCGGCGATCCAGACCCGGATGCTGGCCACCCTGGGCCGCGCCTACAACAACCTGGGCCTGGTCAACGAGGCGCGGGCCGCCTTCGAGCAGTCGCTGCCGGCGATCGTGAAGGCCGGCCCCGACGGCGCCGAGGCGATGGCGGTGCTGGCGGCGACCTATGCCAAGCAGGGCCAACTGGACAAGGCGCTGGCGACCGTGAAGCGGGCCGAAGCGATGCTGGGCCCGGACAAGACCGAGAACCTGAACGTCCGCGCCTCGGCCGCTACCATCGAGGGCCGTATCCTCAACGCCTCGTCGAAGGTGAAGCCCGGCCTGGCCGCCTATCAGCGCGCGCTCGCCTACTACCGCGCCATGGACAACGCCCCGCCCGTGGCGATCGCCGGGGTGCTGAACAACCAGGGCCTCCTGCTCTCCGACGACGGCCAGTACGACGCGGCCGAGAAGTCGCTGAACGAGTCGCTGCAGATCTACCAGCGCACCCTGGGGCCGGAGCACCTGTCCACCGGCAAGGCCTGGTACGCGTTGGCGCAGAACGCCTTCAACGCCGGCAAATTCCCCTCCGCCGAAATGCGCATCGCCAATGCGCTGAAGGTCGAGCGGGCGGTGCTGGACGCCGACAACCCGAGCATCGCCGACACACTGTCGATCCAGGGCCAGATCCTGCAGGGCCGCGGCAAGCTGCCGGAGGCCGAGCGGGCGCTGCGGGAAGCGGTCTCGATCTACCGCAAGGCGTACGGCCGCCACTACCTCATCGGCATCGACGAGGTCTATCTGGGCCTGATCCAGGGCGAGCGGGGCAACACCACCGAGGCGCTGGCCACCTTCGACGACGCGAAGAAGAACTACGACGCCAGCTACGGCAAGATCCACCCGAACCACGGCGACCTGCTGGTCAACCGCGCGACGGTGCTGGCCAAGGCGGGACGCATGGCCGAGGCGCAGAAGGACTGTGCGGCGGGCATCGCGATCCTGAAGGAAACCCTGGGCGCCGACGCCAGCTTCACCAAATCCAACGCCGCGACCTGCGCGGCCCTGGGGGGGAAGAAGACGTAAGGCCCCCGTCTCCGCTCTAAAGCACCATCGTCATCCCCCGGCGTGTCCGGGGGACCCATTCACACCGAATCCTCCGGAAAGGCCCGCGAGCGTCGACGCCGCGGAAGATCGCGCTCTCACGTGTGGCCGAAGCATGGGTCCCCCGGACAAGCCGGGGGATGACGAAAAGGGGGTTCGGGCTCCGGCCCTACCGCGCCGCGCTCGGATCGCGGCGCAGGCGGTAGAGCGGGTAGACGCCGTAGCCCTTGGCCAGCGCCATCTTGCCCACGTAGTTGCACGAGAAGGGGTGGTCCTTCTCCATCTCCAGCACCGAGGCGAACGGCTCGGTCACATAGACGCTGCCGGAGGGCGTCACCGGTTCGATCCGCGCGGCGCGGGAGACCTCGGTGCCGTAATAGGTGGTCCGCCGGCTGATCGGGTCGTAGCCGGAGTAGGTGGTGCCGTAGTGCAGGGCGATCCGCATGGCGGTGCCCTCCGGCACCCCGAGGGCGGCGGTGTCAACCTGGCTGAACTGGTCCGAGAGATCGAGGGCCGCCGCGGCGGCGGACCGCGCGTCCTGGAACACCACGTAAAGCGCATCGCCCCAGGTGTTGCTCTCGCGGATGACGTCGGCGTAGCGCTCCAGCGTGGCCGCGGCGCGCAGCATCACCTCCTGCCAGAAGATCGGCAGCACCCGCTCGTCCAGGCCGGTGAAGCCCGGGAAGTCGGTGAACATGATCCCGTAGGTGCCGCGCTTCACATGGCTGCGCGGCGGCGGCGGCGGCAGGGTCGGGCGCTTCAGCTCCGGCGTGGTCACCACCTCGGCCTTGCAGCCCACCGCGCGCCAGGCGGCGATATCGGAGCCCGACAGCGTGCCCGCGCCGGCGCCCTCAATGATCGCCAGTTGGATGGCCTCGCCGTTCAGGTGGCGCGCGCGCAGGCGGGCCATGCCCATGGTGACCTTGGAACCGTAGGCGAACTGCGTCTGCTCGCCCACGTAGCTCATGTTGCTGGCGAAGGTGACGGTGCTCGCCAGGCTCTTGCATTCCCGGTAGCGGCGCACCCAGCCCTCGCCGCTGGGCGCCACCGACTGGGCCAGGAAATCGGCCTCGGCGAAGGGCAGCACCACGTGCAGTTCGGCGCCGCAGTCCAGCAGCTGCTCGGCGATGATGATGTCGGCGCCGGCCGCCAGCGCGCCGTAGCCGAAGCCGACCTTCTCGCGGGTGATGACCTCGCGCATCTCGTCGCCCAGCTTGGCCTCGAGCTGGCGGTCGCCGATGAAGATGTTGCCGCAGAACATCGCCACCTTCGGTGGGCGGATCGGCTCCAGCAGGGTGACGGCCCCGGCGGACTGGCCGGCCGCGGCCACCAGCCGCTGCAGCTGCAGGAAGGTGGTGGAGCGCGAGCCGACGTCGGCGTCGGGCGCCTGCACGGCCTTGGCGAGCGTCTCCTCGGCCTGGGCCAGGTCGCCCAGCACCACCAGCGCCTCGGCCAGGGTGGCGAGCGAGAAATAGTCCTGCCGGCCTTCGGCCGAGACCTGTCGCACCACCTCGCGGGCGAGGCCCGCCGCCAGGGTCGTGCGGCCGGCGATTTTGGCCAGGGTGGCGGCGTTGATGGCCGGATAGCTGGAGCGGGTGCGCCGGTAGACGGCGGCGTACAGGCCGCAGGCCTCCAGCACCTTGTCGCGGTTGAGCTTCGGGCCGGCGGCGAACGCCTGGTCCTTGAGCAGGCGCGCCTTCAGCGACAGGGCGTCGACGTCGCCCATCGCCGCCAGACCGTAGGCGTCATAGAGGCGCAGGCCGCGCTCGGTGTCGCCCAGGCGGGCAAGTGTGAGGACTTCGAGGTAGTCCAGGCCCTTGTGGCCCTGTTCCTTACCTTGGGTCACCTCGTCGTAGGCGGCCAGCAGGTCGCCCCGCGCCAAGGCCGCGCGAACGGAGTTGGCGGTTTCGTCCCTGAGCATCACGCGATTTTACCGTGGAGCCTCAAAGGCCTGGCCCGTTCCCCCGTGGGCGCAGCCTCGGGCGGCGACGCAGGGAAAGCGTGGTGGAATGCCTGCACACCGTCAACCTCGTCCGTGCCGCCTTCGGCAAAACCACGCCATAGGCATGAGGCCCGGTTAAATTACGCCGAAGATGGAGTGCCGGATGCCCGTGTTTGTCCGGTGGCCGCACCCCACGGCCAGTACGCCGTTCAGCCACTGGTAGCGGGGATCGGCGGTCTCGAACACCGGCGCGATGCGGATGTAGTAGTCGCCGTCGGCCACCAGGTCCCGGCGCGCAGGGTCCTGGAAGGCCGCGGCCACCTCCGCGGAGATCACGCTGCGGCCAGTGTAGGTGACGTAGATCATCGCCCCGTCGTCGGTGCGGAAGATCACCCGCGCGTCGAAGGTCCCGGCGGTGAGGCCGTCGCCGATCGGGCCACTGGTCGACCAGTTGCCCCCGCCGGGCAGGATGTCGCCGCTCAGCCGGGGCCCCTCGAAGCGGCCGCCGGTGATGTAGCCGATGCGGCGCGCCGTCCAGGGCGACTGACCCATCGACATGATGCCCCCGTCGACGTGGAAATCCGCCACGCACAGCGGCTCGCTCTTTAGCGTGGGGAAGTCGAAGGCCAGCGCCATGAGACTAGGATCCGTGCATCATCAATATATCCAATCGTCATCCCCCGGCTTGTTCGGGGGACCCATTTGCCCCTTCGCTGCCGCGCGATCCGCCGCGGCGCCGCCGCGAACCTCTTGCACCGGCGGTGTGAATGGGTCCCCCGGACAAGCCGGGGGATGACGTTCGTTTATGTTTCAACGTGTTGTCGCGTTCCCGCCTAGCTGCGCTGCTTCGAAGGGCTCAGGAAGTCCTGGGCGCTGAAGCCCTCGGGTGCGGCCACCTCGGTGATGCGCTCGGGGACGTTGTCGAACTCCATCTGCAGGGCCCGCGTGATCACCGCATGCATCGAATAGAGGGTGGTGATGTAGGTGAACTCGAAGATCTGCTCGTCGGACCAGAAGGTCTTCAGCTTGTCGAACACCGCGGTCGGCGTGCGTCCGTCGCCGGCGGTCAGGCAGTCGGCATAGGCCAGCACGGCGCGTTCCTGGTCGTTGAACACGTCGGAGACCTGCCAGTGCGGGATCGCCGCGATCTTGTCCTCCGGCACGTTCAGCGACCGCAGCGACTTGCAGTGCTGCGAGAACACGAACTGGCTCTCCTTCACCCAGCCGGCGCGGGTCTGGCCCAGTTCGCGCAGCACCGGGTCGATCTTGCGGTCCGGGTGGCGGTAGACCGCGAAGCCGTCGACGGCGTGCTTGAAGATGTCGGGGGCCAGCGCGAACACCGTCCACCAGTCGCCCGGCGTGCCGGTCGCGGTGCCGGGGCTCGCAACAGGATCACGATCCGGCCCGAACAGGCGATCGTAGTAGGCGGTGATGACCTCGTTGGTCACTTCGGCGCGGGGCACCTGGCGCAGGACGGGCATGTTCTTGGGCTCCGGAGGAAAAGTAGTCAGGCGAACTTGCGGAATTCGGCGACGCGGGCCGAGTCAAAATATTCGTCTAGCCGGGTGATCTTTCCGTCCTTGACAGCGCAGACGATGCAGGCCGGCAGGTGCACGCGCACGCCGTCGTGGCTGCGGGTGCCGCGCAGCACGTGCTGCTGCACGAAGCCGCCGGGAAACACCTCGACGCGGCGGTTGTCGTACACGCGGTCCAGGATGCGGGTGACCATGCCGCTCAGGGTCTTCTTGTTGTCCTCGGGGCCCTGGATGGCCTCGTCGGTGTTGTGCCAGATCTCGGCGTCGGGGGCGTAGCAGGCCACCAGGCCGTCGATGTCGCCCTGTTCCACACAGTCGAAGAAGCGCTTGGCGAGCGCGCGCATGGCGTCGTCGGACATTTCGGGACTCCCTTAGGTTGGCGGCGCGGCGTGCGGCCGGCCCGGCTTGTCGTGAGGGCGGTGGATCATGAGTTCACCACCACGTTCATCCGCTTGGCGCCGTTGGCGGCGACCAGGCCGGCGATGTCATCGCCCTTGTAGGACGGGTCGGCCGAGGCGCCGAAGGCGCTGAGGATCTCGGCGAACTGGGCCTCCGCCATCCCCTTCCATTCGGGGTGGGTGAAGATGAAGAACTCGCCGGCCTCGATGGCCTGCGCCACGCGCTCGCCGATCTTCTCCGGCGACATGCCGCCCGCCAGCACGCCCGACATGTTCTGCGCGGTCTGGGCCGCCTGGCCGCTCTCGCCGGCGCCGGGGCGCAGGGTGGCGGTGGTGGCGACGATGTTGGTGGCCGACATGCCGGGGCACAGCACCGAGATGCCCACCTGGGTGTCGGCCAGCTCGTTGCGCAGCGCCATGGCGATGCCCAGGGTCGCGAACTTCGACGAGATGTAGGCCACCGAGATCGGCGGCGGCACGATGGCCACCATCGACGAGGTCAGCGCCAGGTGGCAGGGCGCGTCCAGCGCCTTCATCCCGCCGAGGAAGGTGCGGCAGGCGTAGAGGTGGGCGTGCGCGTTGACCGCATAGGCCCAGCGCCAGACCTCGGTGTCGTAGGTCTCGAACTTGCCGGAGCCGCCCCCGACGCCGGCGTTGGAGAACAGGATGCGCACCTCGCCGAAGGCCGCGGCCTGCTCGCCGGCCCGGGCCCACTGGTCTTCCCGCGTGACGTCCAGGCCGAGGCCGATGGCGTCGGTCCCGTCGGCGCGCAGCGACGCGGCGGCGGCCTCGACCTTGTCGGCGACCACGTCGGCCAGCACCAGGCGCGCGCCGCGGCGCGCCAGCGCGCGGGCCGCCGCCAGGCCGATGCCGCTGGCCCCGCCGGTGACGAAGGCGGTCTTGTCCTTCAGGTCCTTCATGCGGCGGCCTCCCTCAGAACGGCGTGCGTGTCACCCGTGACCACGCGGGACAGGGCGAGGTAGACCAGCGCCGAGACCACCGCGACCGGGCCCAGGGCCATCAGGGCCAGGCGCAGCGCATCGGTGACGTCGGCCTTCGCCAGCGCGTCACTGAGCGCGCCCACGGCCAGCGGTCCGCCGCCGACGCCGATGATGTTGAACGACAGCAGCAGCAGCGCCGTGGCCGTCGCCCGCGCCGCCACCGGCGACAGGTTCTGGGCCAGCGCCAGGGCGGGCGCGACGTACATGGTGCAGCAGGTCATCGGCACGACCATCAGCGCCAGCGAGGTCTGCCAGGTGGGCGCCATGCAGGCGAGCGCCAGGGTCGGCGCGCAGACCAGCATCGATCCGGCCGGCGCCCAGGCGTAGGCCTTGAGGCGGGTCGGCCCGGCCCAGTTCACCAGCGCCCCGCCGCCCCAAATGCCGAGACCCATGCAGATCCCCGCCGCCGGCCCGAACCAGCGGGCGACTTCGGCCAGCGGCATGTGCTGCACCCGCATCAGATAGGCGGGGATCCAGTTCAGCATCCCGGTGCTGACGAAGGCCGCCAGGCCGCTGCCCACCAGCAGCAGGCGCAGGGTGGGCCGCGACAGGAAGGTGCGGGCCGTGGCGGCCAGCCCGGCGCGCTCGGCGACGCGCGCGGGCTGCGGGTCGAGCGCGCCGCGCTGGGGCTCGCGCACGATGGCGGCCAGCGCCAGGGCGGCGACGGCGCCGATGCCGGCGGTCAGCAGGAAGGCGCCCCGCCAGCCGAACTGGCCGGCCACCCAGCCGCCCAGGCTGGCGCCGACGAACACGCCCAGCGGCCCGTTGACGGTGAAGAGGCCGATCACCGCCGGCCGCTGCGCCGGCGGGTAGTAGTCGGCCAGGATCGAGAGCGAGGGCGCCGTGCCGCCGGCTTCGCCGACGCCGACCCCGAACCGCGCCAGCGCCAGGTGCCAGAACGAGGTCGCGAAGCCGCAGGCCCCGGTGAACAGGCTCCAGAGCAGGCAGGCGCCGGCCACCAGCCGCACGCGGTGGGTCCGGTCCGCCAGCATCGCCGCCGGGATGCCGACGATCCCGTAGAACAGCGAGAAGCTTAGGCCCGTCAGCAGGCCCAACTGGGTGTCGGTCAGCGACAGGTCCTTGCGGATCAGTTCGGCCAGCACCGAGAGGATCTGGCGGTCGACGAAGTTCACCGTGCCGACGGCGGTCAGGAAGACGAGCGCAAGGGTGCGTCCGGGCCGCCCGGCGATGGCCGCGGCGGGGCCCCCCGTGGCAGAGCTCAGGGCGACGGGCGCGGCCTGGTCCATGAAACTCCCTGGCGGCGCCGTTTCGCGCCTTGGCTTTCAGCCTAGGGCGGGGTCTTGGTGTGTCAATCAAGTTTACGGTTTGCGGTGCGCGGGCCTAGGCTGCGGACCAACGAGAACGGGGAGGCTGCCGTCATGGCCGGGCGTCTGGAAGGCAAGGTCGCGATCATCACCGGCACCGGCAGCGGCATGGGCCGCGTGGCCGCGCTGATGTTCGCGCGCGAGGGGGCGAAGATCGTCGGCTGCGACATCAACCCGGCCGCCGGCGGCGTCGCCGACGAGGTGCGCGCGGCGGGTGGCGAGATGGTCTCGCTGCAGCCGGTGGACCTGTCGACCGCGGCGGGCGCCGAGCAACTGGTGGCCTTCGCCCTGAAGGCCTACGGCGGGTTCGACATCATCTACAACAACGCCGCCATGGCCTACTTCGCCTTCGTGCCGGAGATGGACTACGAGACCTTCGCCCGCACCCAGCGCGAGGAGGTGGACATCATCTTCCACCTCACGCGCGCGGCGTGGCCGCACCTGATCGCCCGCGGCGGCGGCTCCATCGTCAACACCGCCTCCACCGCCGCCAAGCGCGCCTCGGCCGGCCAGGGCATGCTGGCGCACTCGGCGGCCAAGGCGGCGGTGATCGCCATGACTCGCCAGTACGCCACCGAGGGCGCCCCGCACGGCATCCGCGCCAACACCGTTTCGCCGGGCATGATCCGCTCGGCGCAGACCGAGCCGCTGATGAAGCAGCCGGGCTGGACCGAACGGGCGGTGACGCGCCAGCTGATCAAGCGCATCGGCGAGCCGGAGGACGTGGTCTATGCGGCGCTGTTCCTGGCCTCCGACGAGGCCAGCCTGATCACCGGTACGGACCTGGGTGTGGACGGCGGCACGCTGGCGGCCTGAGCGCTCGATCCTCCCCTGAGGGGAGCATCGGGGCTAGCCCGCTCGTGGCACGCCCGAACTGGCCAGCATGTTCTCGCCGAACAGGTTGGACCACTGCTCGGGCGTCAGCACCGGCCGTGCGCTGCCCAGGTTGGCGGCGTTCTTGACCTCAGTGCCGCGGATCACCGCCGGGCGGGCGCCGACCGCCTCGAACCAGCGGGTCACGTGCGGCCACTCGGCCATGTCTAGCCCGATGGCCCGGATCGCCCGCGCCCAGGGCCAGGTCGCCATGTCGGCCACCGAATATTCCTCGGCGAGGTAGTCGGCCTCGGCCAGCCGGCGGTCGAGCACGGCCAGCATCCGGCGCGTCTCGTTCATGTAGCGGGTGACCGGATAGTCCTGGCCCTCCGGCGCATAGCGGACGAAGTGGTGCGCCTGGCCCTGCATCGGCCCGAAGCTGGCCATCTGCCACATCAGCCACTGCTGGGCCTGGGAGCGCCGGCGCGGATCGGCGGGCATGAAGGCGCCGCCCGCCTTTTCCGACAGGTAGAGCAGGATCGCGCCGGACTCGAAGACGGGCAGGGGATCGCCGCCGCCGATCGGGTCGTGGTCGACCATGGCGGGCAGGCGGCCGTTCGGGTTCACCGCCCGGAACGCCGGCTTCAGGTGGTCGCCGGCCAGCATGTCGTAGGCGATCAGGCGGTGCGAGAGGCCGGTCTCCTCCAGCATGATCGAGACCTTGTGCCCGTTGGGCGTGGGCGTGAAGTGGACGTCGATCATGGCGCGCTTCGGCGGGCGTGGGCGGCGCGGGCCGCGTCGAAGGCGGCGTCGAACGCCGCGCGGCCGGTGGCGTAGCCGGCGACCGTGAAGGCGCAGGCGCGGATCTTCCAGACGCCGGAATGGTGGGTCAGCTCGTGGACGTAGGTGCCGCAGGCGAAGCCTGCCAGGTCGCCGATGAAGTGGGCGGCGTCGACGTAGCTGGTGACGCGCGCGGCGTCCTGGCCCGGCTCGACGACGAAGTTGGAGACCTTGTGCTGGGTGGCGTCGAACCCGCCCAGCACCTTGCAGCGGTCCACCCAGGCCTGGGCGGGCATGCGGCCCTTGAGCGACCCCAGCGAGCTGTAGTCAAGGTCGATCTCGTCCTCGAACAGGTCGCGAAAGGCGGTCCAGTCGCAGGCGTCCAGCGCCAGGGCGTAGGCGGTCACCATGTCGATGGCGGCGAACCGGACGGCGAGCATGCCCAGGTCTGGACCCTTCGGCATGCCCGCCGCTCTCCCCGGACTAGAACTTCACGCCGGCTTCGATCGCGACGCTGCGGGTTTCCTCGAGATAGAGGATCGCGCGCGGCACGGGCGTGATCGGCGACGGCAGGTTGAACGCGCTGCCGGTGGTCTTCTTGTTGAACAGGTTCTTGGCCGTGACCGCCACATGCCAGTGGTCGTCGGACGGGCCGTAGCTCACCCGCGCGTCGACCTTGGTGTAGGCCTTCTGGCGGCCGAACAGCGGGCTCTGGTTGTCGGAGTCGAAGTACTTCGAGCGGCCGTAGAGCGACGCGGTCGAGTCGAGCGCCATGTCGCCCGGCATGTCGAGCCGGTAGTGGCCCGACAGGTTGTAGCTCCACTTCGACGTATAGGTCAGCGGCGCGCCGGCGATGTTGTTGGCCGCCTGGCTGACCGGCGAGGTCGGGTTGCACTCGGCCAGCGTCTGCGTCGCCAGGCAGGAGGCGCCCGGATAGTCGTCGTACTTGGCGTCCTGGTAGGCGGCGGCCAGGGTGAAATCGAGGCCCTTCATCGGATACCAGGCGGCCGAGCCTTCCACGCCCTTGGAGCTGGCGTTGGCCGCGTTGCCCGTCTGGTAGATCGACAGCGCCGGGTTGTAGACCGACACCTGCAGGTCCTTGAACTTGGTGTCATAGACCGAGACGTTCAGCACCACGCGGCCGTCGGCTAGGGTCGACTTGATGCCGGCCTCGTAGTTCTCCGACTTCTCGGGGCGGAACTTGAACGTCGCGTTGGTCGTCCCGTAGGTGTTGGAGACGAAACCGCCCGACTTCGAGCCGCGCCCGTAGGTGGCGTAGACCATGATCTGCGGGTTGATGTCGTACTGGATCGTGCCCGACGGATCCAACTTGTCTTCGTTGTTGATGTCGCCGTTCGCCACGGTGTTGACCGGGCGCAGGGCGAACGGGCCGTAGCGCAGCCGGCCGAAGAACCGGGCGCGCTTGTCGGTGGAGGTGTAGCGCAGGCTGCCCATCAGCCGCAGGGCGTCGGTCACGTGGTAGGTGCCCTGGCCGAAGATGGAGTAGCTGGAGCTCTGCTGGCGGAACTCGGTGTTGAGCAGGCCGAAGTAGACCAGCACGCCCGGCGCATTGATGTCGAAGCCGCCCAGTTGGGTCAGCTGGTAGCGCGCCGTGTCGAGGTAGGCGCCGACGACGTACTCGAACTTCTTGCCGGTCGGCGACAGCAGGCGGACTTCCTGCGACCACTGCCGGAAGTGCTCGGGGTAGCTGTTGTAGACGCTGTTGCGGGTCGGCGTGGCGCTGCCCGGCACGGTCTGGTCGAAGTTGTTGACGATGTTCGACTTGAAGAACGAGTAGCCGGTGATCGACGTCAGCGTGAAGTCGCCCAGCTGCAGGTTGCCGGTGCCCGAGACCAGCCAGGAGAAGGCCTTGGTGCCTTCCGGCCCGATCGGGTTGACGGTCGAGTAGCGGTAGTCGTGCGGTTGCTGGCCGGTGGTCAGCGGGCTGGACACGTTCATGCCGCCGCGGACCTCGCGGTTCCCGTATTCGGTCTTCAGCGTGTAGTCGAAGCGGTCGTTGGGCGCGTAGCGCACGGTCAGGCGCGCCAGCTGCATCTTGTTGGCCGGACCGTCGTCGCCGTTGAAGCGGTTCGTGATGTAGCCGTCCTGGTCGACGAAGCGCACGGCCAGGCGGGCGCTGAGCGTGTCGGTGATCGGGCCCGCGCCGTGGGCGGTGACCTCCACGCCCTGGAGGTCGAAGTTGTAGGAGGCGGTGACCTCGCCTTCCGGCGTCGATGTCGGGCCGGCCGAGACGATGCTGATGGCGCCGGCCGGGGTGTTCTTGCCAAACAGGGCGCCCTGCGGACCGCGCAGCACTTCCACGCGGGCCAGGTCGAAGAACGGCGACTGGGCCTGACGGTTCTTACCGGCGTAGACGCCGTCGATGTACAGGCTGACCGACTGGTCGAACGAGAAGTTGGCCGGCGGCGAGCCGAAGCCGCGGATGTAGATGACGTCGTTGCCCGCGGTGGATTCCACCGACACGTTCGGCGCGTACTTCACCATCTGCTTGAAGTCGTTGGTGGAGAAGTCGGCCAGCTTGTCGCCGGAGATCACCTCCATCGAGATCGGCACGTCCTGGGCCTTCTCGACGCGCTTCTGGGCGGTGACGACCACTTCGCCCAGATTGGTCGAGGTCTCATCGGCAGCCAGGGCTGGCGCGGCGAACAGGCCGGCCAGGATAGTGGTGCATAGCAAAGTGCGGACGAGCATTGCGTCCTCCCCTCTCGTTATTTGTTCTGTTGGTCGAACCTTGTTCCCGAAGCTGCGCTCGACCGCTCAGATTGTCAATTTGATTGACGATTGAACCCACGCAGGATCGGGCGGACCAAGGGACCGTGCTGATCCAGCTTGGCCGTTATAATTAGATTGCTAAGGGTTTCTGTCAATCAACCCCAGGGGCGCGCTGGCAGGTTCCTCGACGGTGTGGCGCCGGCGCCGCGCCCCGGCCTATTCGGCCGGCTGCAGCGCCTTCAGCACCACGGCGCGGGACTTCTTGCCGTCAGCGTCGACCGCCTCGTGGGCGATATCGGCCGCGGTGAAGGTCTTGGTCCAGGAGGCGAATTCCAGCATCACGCCGTCCGGATCCCAGAAGTAGACCGAGCGGACGAACACGCCGTCGTTCATCTCGGCGGCCACCTGGTTGGGGGAGTCGTCGTGGTTCAGGACCGGGCCCATCTTCACGCCCTTGGCGCTCAGCTTGGCGACGTATTCGTCGAACCGCTCGGCGGGCACGTTGAAGGCGATGTGGTTCATCGAGCCGTGGGCCGAGCGGATGTCGCCGCCGCCCGGGAGTTGCGCCGGGGCCGAGACGCCGGGCTGGGCTTCGGGCGCGCCGGGGAACCAGAAAAAGGCCAGCGAGTCCCCGTTGCCGATGTCGAAGAAGAAGTGCTGGCCCATGCCGTTCGGGAGGTCGATGGTCTTGGTCAGCGGCATGCCCAGCACGTCGCGGTAGAACTCGACCGTGCGGGCCATGTCCTTGCAGACCAGGGCCAGGTGGTTGACGCCCTGGATGTCGAATTCGCTGTTGCGCGGCGTGGTCATGACGGTTTCCTCTGAGCCCGCCCGGGATGAGACCCGGGGCCGTTATGTTAGGCCGATTAGAAACCCGCAGACTGCCGTCGTCAATTAGATTGACGCTTCGCGACGCCTCTTCGCGCGCCCCTGGACCGCCAACGCTTAGGATTCTAACTATCTAGGCATGCAGGCTGATCCGCAGATCCTGGAGGTGCTCGTGGCGGGGGGATTCGTGCCCCCGGGCGCGACGCCGGTGCTGGAACGCCTGGCCGGCGGCGTGTCCAGCGACGTGTTCCGGCTGGAAACCGCAGACGGGCCGGTCTGCGTGAAGCGGGCGCTGGCGACCTTGCGGGTGGCGGCGGTCTGGGAAGCGCCGGTCGAGCGGTCGCACTACGAGGTGGACTGGCTGCGGACGGCCCGCGCCTTCGTCGGCGAGGCGGTGCCGCAGGTGCTGTTCGAGGACCGTGCCGCCAGCCTGTTCGTGATGAACTTCTACGACCCGGCGACCCATAGCGTCTGGAAGTCGGACCTGGCGGCCGGACGTGTCGTGACAGACGTGGCTGGCAAGGTCGGCGTCCTGTTGGCCAAGGTGCACGCCGGCGCGGCAGGCTCGGCCGAGATCGCCGCCCGCTTCCAGACCACCGACCTGTTCGAGGACCTACGCCTCGCCCCGTTCCTGCGCCACTGCGCGCTGAAGCATCCGGACCTGGCCAAGCGGCTGGTCGGGCTGGCCGACCGCACGGCGGCGGCGCGGATCACCCTGGTGCACGGCGACGTCAGCCCGAAGAACATCCTGCACGGCCCGGCCGGGCCCGTGCTGCTGGACGCCGAATGCGCCTGGTACGGCGACCCGGCCTTCGACCTGGCGTTCTGCTCGGCGCACCTGATGCTGAAGTGCGTGTGGAAGCCGGCGCACACCGCGGCCTACCTGGCGAGTCTGGCCGCCCTGCACGACGGCTATCTCCCCGGCGTCACCTGGGAGCCGGCGGCGGGCCTCGAGGCGCGGGCGGCCGAACTGACGGCGGCGATCCTGCTGGCCCGCGTGGACGGCAAGTCGCCCGCCGACTATCTGCAATCCGAAGCCGACAAGGGATTCGTGCGGGCCGCGGCGCGGGACCTGGTCGCCGACCCGCCGGCGACGATGGCCGCTCTGGCGGCGGACTGGGCGGAGAGGCGGGCGCGCGCATGAAGACCACGATCACAGCGGTCCGCGCGCGGCAGATCTGGGACTCCCGCGGCCGGCCCACGGTGGAAGCGGAGGTCACCCTGGCGGGCGGGGCGCAGGGTCGCGCGCACGCGCCGGCCGGCGCGTCGCGTGGGGCGCACGAGGCGTGGGAGCTGCGGGACGGCGGCGACCGCTTCGGCGGTTTCGGCGTGGACGCCGCGGTGGCGGCGGTGAACGGCGAGATCGCGGCGCGGCTCAATGGCCGCGACGCCACCGAGCAGGTCGCGATCGACGCGGCGATGACCAAACTGGACGGGACGGCGAACCTCTCGCGGCTGGGGGCCAATGCGATCGTGGCGGTGTCGCTGGCGGTGCTGGATGCGGCGGCCGCGGGGTCGGGGCTGGCCCGATGGGCCTACCTGGCCCAGGGCCGCAAGGTCCGCATCCCGCTGCCCGAGATCCAGATCTTCGGCGGCGGCGCCCACGCGGGCCGGCGCACCGACGTGCAGGACTTCATGATCATGGCCCCTCGCGCCGACAGCATCCGCGAGGCCTTCGAGATCACCGCCGACGTGTTCCGCGCCGCCGGCGCCCTCATGGCCGAGACCGGGCGGCTGGCCGGGGCGGCGGACGAGGGCGGCTGGTGGCCGATGTTCTCCTCCAACGAGGACGCGCTGGACGCCCTGGTGCAGTCCATCGAGCGCTCGGGCCACAAGCCCGGCGAGGATGTGTTCATCTCCCTCGACGTCGCCGCCAACGAGCTCTTCGCCGACGGCCGTTATCGCCTCGGCCTGGACGACGCGGACTTCGGGTCCGACGGCATGGTCGACCGCGTCGCCGACTGGGTGCGCCGCTATCCGATCCTGTCGATCGAGGACCCGGTCAGCCAGGACGACATGGCAGGCTTCCGGCTGGCGACGGAGCGGTTCGGAGCGACGACGCAGCTGATCGGCGACGATATCCTGGTCACCGACGCCGAGCGGGTTCGGCGCACGGCGGCGGCGGGGGCGGGCAACGCGGTGCTGGTGAAGGTCAACCAGGCGGGCACGGTCAGCCGCGCGAAGGCGGCGCTGGACGCGGCGCGCGAGCTGCGGTGGGGCGCCATTGTCTCCGCGCGCTCGGGCGAGACCGAGGACGTCTCCATCGCGCACCTGGCGGTGGGCTGGGACGCCGGCCAGATCAAGGTCGGCAGCTTCGCGCGCTCGGAGCGCATGGCGAAGTGGAACGAGCTGCTGCGGATCGAGGAGGCCATGGGCGCCGACGCGGTCTACGCCGGCGCCTCGGCCTTCGCGCCCTCGGTGGCGGAGCGGCTGCGATGAAGGCGGTTCTGCAGTACCGCGCCAGCGCTGGCTTCCGCGAGGCCCTGGCCCGCGACGCGCTGGCCGCGGGCGTCGACGCCGTGGCCGTGGACGAGGTCGACGACGCCGCCTTCGCCCGCGAGATCGCCGACGCCGACGTGCTGCTGCACGTGCTGAAGCTGGTGACGCCCGCCACGCTGGCCGCCGGTCCGAAGCTGAAGCTGGTTCAGAAGCTGGGCGTGGGCGTGAACACCATCGACCTGGAGGCCTGCAAGGCGGCCGGCGTGGCGGTGGCCAACATGCCCGGCGTCAACAGCCAGGCGGTGGCCGAGATGGCGCTGGCGCTGATGCTGGCGGTGTTGCGCCGGCTCTCCTACCTCGACCCGCTGACGCGGCGCGGGGAGGGCTGGTCGCCCGACCTGGACCTGATCGATGGGACCGGCGAGATCGCCGGCCGCACCGTCGGCTTCGTCGGCTACGGCGGCTCGGCCTCCCGCCTCGGCGCCGCGCTGCAGGCCCTGGGCGCCGAGGTGATCTACACCGCCCGTTCCGCGAAGCCCGACCTGCCCGGCCGGTTCGTCGACCTTGCGACCCTGCTGCGACAGGCCGACATCGTCTCCCTCCACGTCCCGCTGACGGTGGAGACCGAGCGGCTGATCAACGCCGACAGCCTTGCGGCCATGAAGCCCGGTGCGATCCTGATCAACACCGCGCGCGGCGGGCTGGTGGACGAGCCGGCGCTGACCGAGGCCCTGATCTCGGGCCGGCTGCGTGGCGCCGGCCTCGACGTGTTCGTCGACGAGCCGGTGGACCCGGCCAACCCGCTGCTCGCCCTGCCCACGGTGGTGGCCGCGCCGCACATGGCCTGGCTGACGCCGGAGACGCTCGACCGCAGCCTGGCGGCGGCGTTCGAGAACTGTCGCAGGCTCAGTGCAGGCGAACCCCTGCTCAACCGGATCGTCTGATGACCGACCGTCCTACCGTCGTCTTCGCCTCCGGGCAGTTGCTTACCGAGGATGTCTGGGCGCCGCAGGCCGTGGCGCTGGCCGACGACTACGACCTGATCGTCGCCGACCATCTGCACGACGACACCATCGCCGGCATGGCGACGCGGCTGCTGGATGCGGCGCCCGCGCGCTTCCACCTGGTCGCCCACGCCATGGGCGGCTTCACCGCCTTCGAGGTGATGCGCCAGGCGCCCGAGCGGGTGATCAGCCTCGTGCTGATCGCCACCCTGGCCCCCAACGACGGCCCGGCCCAGACCGAGCGCCGGCAGGGCTACATCCGGCTGGTCGAGGCCGGCAACTTCGACGGCGTGGTCGAGGAGCGGATCCCGATGCTGGTCCACCCCGATCGGCGCGGCGACGCGACCCTGCTGAGCGTGATCCGCCACATGGCCTCCGACACCGGCGCGGAACGCTTCCTGGGCCAGCAGCGCGCGATCATGAGCCGCGCCGACAGCCGCCCCTCGCTGGGCGCGATCCACGTCCCGACCCTGCTGATCCGCGGCGACCATGACGGCATCACGACCCAGGCGCACCAGGACGAGATCCTGGCCGGGATCCGGGGCGCGCGCCTGGAGGTCATCGGAGGTTGCGGCCACCTGCCGACCCTCGAGACGCCGGAGGAGACCAACCGCCTGCTCGGCGACTGGCTCCGCTCCCACGCCGAGGCCTGAGGCCATGGACACCGCACCTCTCTTTCGCCCCTTCGCCTGCAAGTCGCTGCGGTTGTCCAACCGCATCGCGATGTCGTCCATGGCGCGCTGGTCCACGCCCGGCGGCGACCCGACCCCGCTGGCCGACTTCTACCGCCGCCGCATCGAGGGCGGCGTCGGCCTGATCTTCACCGAGGCGCTGGCCATCGGGCGACCGGGCGCCGGCAACGATCCCCGCAGCCCATTGATCCATGGCCCGGCCGCCGAGGGCTGGCGCGCCGTGGGGCCGGCGCGGCCCCCCGCCCCCCGCGCGGAGCACCCCCCCCCCCGGCACACCCC
>CBHTUE010000045.1:0-25028 GCA_966096115.1 uncultured Phenylobacterium sp. | reverse complement strand
CTAGGCGAGGCTGAGGCGCCCGGCCCTGCCCAGGTCGTCGTTGGCGGTGCTCATGGCCGCCGGCCGCTCGCCGTTCAGCCGGCGCCAGACGTGGGCGAACAGGGTGCGCACCTCGCGCGCCGCCGCACCCTCGGCGTCGATCTCCAGCACCGAACGGCCCTGGGCGAAAGCGGTCTGGTAGACCATGCGCGCGCGCACCGCCGTCGGCGCCACCGGCAGGTTGGCGAACCGCAGCGCCTCGAAGGCCTTCACGACAGACGGCGGCTCGACGCCGGCGCGCGACGGCGCCGCCTGGTTCAGTACGATCAGCCCCTCGCGCCCCAGCCGCTGGATCACCGCCACCGACAGCACCGCCGCGGCCAGATCCAGATAGGTCGGCCGCGCCACGGCCAGGCACAGGTCGGCGACCTTCACCGCCTCGGCCACGTCGGCCTCCGGCGCAGCGGGCGTGTCGATGATCAGGAGCTCGGCGCCCGAACGCCGGCTGGCCTCGGTCAGCGCGAACAGCTTCGATGCGCTGGTCTCGAACAGCAGGGACGGCGCTTCTTCCCGGCCCTTCAGCACCTCGTGCGCGCTGCGCATCGGGTCGGCGTCCGCCAGCACCGCGCGGACGCCCATGGCCCGGGCCGCCAGGGTCAGATTGACCGCGACCGTGGTTTTACCGGCCCCGCCCTTGCGGGACATCACCGCCAGCGTCTTCACGCCCGACCTCGCGTTTCCACGCGTGCTCAAGGCGCGCCGTCCCCCGATTATCCTAAGTTAATGTACAAGTTATCCACAGGGGCAAGGGAACGGGGTGCGACAGGGCCGCGCAACCCCGGCAGCAGACGTGGGTCGTCAGTTGCTCTGGTAGGGCTGCCCGCGCTGGATCTTCTGCAGTTCGTCGCGGGAGTCCGTGCGGCGCGAGTCCCACTCTTCCTGACGCAGGCAGACGCGGGTCGGCAGGCGGCTGCCCAGCACCGCCTCCTTCTTGCAGACCATGGCGTCGCTCTTCGGCTTGTCGGCCTTCGGCGCGGCCGCGGTGGTCGACGCAGCGGCGGCGGCGGGCGTCTCGGCGGCCAGCACGGCGGCGAACACAAGGGAAAGCATCGCGGAGACTCCTGAACCCAGACGAGGGTCAGGCTATGTCCCTCGCGCGATCCTTGTCGTCCCCGGGCGCAACGAACGGCCCACGCCGGACGACGAGCGGTGCGTCCGGGTCGCGTCGGCCGGGAGGTTCAGAGTCGTTCGCTCCTGGGTCAGCCCGGCTGCAGCGGCTGTTGGGTCTGCGTCTTGTTCAGGTCTTCGCGATCCTGCAGCTGGCGGGCGTCCCACTCCGCCTGGGTCATGCAGATGCGCGACTTCATGCGGCTGCCGAGCACCGGCTCCTTCTTGCAGACCACGTCGTTCGGACCAGCCTTCGGCTTCTCGTTCTTGGCCGGGGCGGTCGACGTCGCGGCCTGCGCGGGCTCGCCCGCGGCCGGGGCGCCGGCCATCAGGGCGGCGGCGAACACGAGGGAAATCATCGGAAAACGCTCCTGGAAACGATATGGCCGTCAGGCTACCTCGACCTCGCGGACGTTGTCGATGCCCGCCCCCCGCAAGGCGGCGATCAGTTCGGCCACCACTACCACGAGTTGATCCGGATCGCGGCTGCGCAGCACCAGGTTCGAGCCGAACCCGCCGTCGCCGTAGAACGGGTAGCTGCCCAGCGACATGTCCGGATGCGCCTTGGCTACCGTCTCCAGCGGCGCGGCGATGACGCCCTCGCCCGAGCCCTCGACCCGCACCGTGCGCGACACCGTCGGCCGGCCGCCGCGCATCCGCGGGCCGACGTCCTCCAGCATGCCGCGCATGATCGCCGGCACCCCGGCCAGGGTGAACACGTTGCCGATGGTGAACCCCGGCGGCCCCTGCACCGGGTTCTTCACCAGCACCCCGCCGACCGGGACCCGCGCCATCCGCCGGCGCGCCGCGTTCAGCTCGCCGCCCCATCGGGCGCTCATCATGGCGATGATCTCAGGGTGTTCCTCGAGTTCGACGCCGAAAGCCTGGGCGATGGCGTCGGCGGTGATGTCGTCATGCGTCGGGCCGATGCCGCCGGTGGTGATCACGTAGTGATAGCGGGCCCGGAGCGCGTTCAGCGCGTCGACGATCTCGTCCATCACGTCCGGCACCGTGCGCGCCTCGGCCAAGTCCACGCCGAGGACGTTCAGGTAGCGGGCGATATCGCGCAGGTTGGTGTCCTGGGTGCGCCCGGACAAGATTTCGTCGCCGATGATCAGCACCCCGCAGGTGACGCGGTCGTCCGCCCCGTGGCTGTCCGCCCCCTGGCCGTCAGACTGGGCCGCCATGGGCCCGACCAGCCCGCTGTTCATCACCTTCGGCATCCACGCACTCTCTTGAAACGGCCCGGGCGAACTCTATTCGACACCCCACGGCCAAGGCAAAGGTCGTCGTGCGTCCCTTGATCGGGAGGGCAGAATCCCCACTCTGCCAAGGCTCATGCAGTTCCCGAGCCCTCTCGCGCGCGGCGTCCTCGTCAGCCGCTACAAGCGCTTCTTCGCCGACGTGGTCCTGGACGACGGCCGCGAGATCACCGCCCATTGCCCGAACCCGGGCGCGATGCTGGGCCTGAACACGCCGGGCCTGGGGGCCTGGGTCTCGCGCTCCGACGACCCGAAGCGCAAGCTGGCGCATACGCTGGAACTGGTTGAGGTCGACGGCGGTTTGGTCGGCATCAACACCATGCACCCCAACCGAATCGTCGCCGAGGCGCTGGCCGCGGACGCCATTCCCGAGCTGACCGGCTACGCCAGCCACCGGCGCGAGGTGCGCTATGGCGCAAATTCGCGGGTCGACTTCCTGCTGGAGCAGCCCGGCCGTGCGCCCTGCTGGCTCGAGATCAAGAACTGCCATCTGCGCCGCGGAGGCACGCTGGCCGAGTTCCCGGACTGCGTCGCCGCGCGCTCGCTGAAGCACCTGCGGGAACTCACCGCCATGGTCGAGGCGGGCGAGCGGGCGGTCATGCTGTTCGTCATCCAGCGCACCGACTGCGACGCATTCGAGGCTTGCCACGACCTGGACCCCGCCTATGCCAGGGGGCTTACCGAGGCCGCCGCGAAAGGCGTGGAGGTGCTGAGCTACCGCTGCGCCATCACACGTGAAGACGTCCGCCTCGCCGACCGGGTGGCCTGGCTCTCAGCCGGGCCTAAGCACGCGTGACGACCCGTCGCAGGCTATTGCAACCTGGAGTTCATATCGCGGAAAGTATGCCTCACGCACATCTGTCGTCCAATTCGGGGGGCGGAGTTTGGACAGGATCCTGGGACAGACCGATCTGCGAGGCGCAGCGTTGACGCGCGCCGATGAGGCCTCGCGCCCCGCCGCGCGCTTCGAGCGCCTGTCGCGCGCGGTGAAGGACCTGTCGGCCGCTCGGACCCACGACGCGATCATCGACATCACGCGCCGCGCCGCGCGCGACATCGCCGGGTCGCTGGGCGTGGCCATCGTGCTGCGCGACGGCGACCGTTGCCACTATATCGCCGAGGACTCCGAGGTGCCGCTGTGGTCGGGCCAGAAGTTCCCGCTGGCCGCCTGCATCTCGGGTTGGGCGATGCTGAACCGCAGCCAGGTGGTGATTCCGGACATCTACCAGGATGACCGCGTCCCGCACGAAGCCTATCGGCCGACCGGCATCCACAGCCTGATCATGACGCCCGTGGGCGAGCCCGAACCGTTCGGCGCGCTGGGCGTCTACTGGCGCGACGTGCGCACCGCGCCCCCCGACGAGATGTCCTCGATGGCCGCCCTCGCCAGCTGCATGGCCACGGCGCTGCAGAACATCGACCTGATGGGTTCGCTGCGCGCCGAGCTGGATCACCGCCAGCTGCTGATCAACGAGCTGAACCACCGGGTGAAGAACACCATGGCGATCGTGCAGAGCCTGGCGACCCAGGCGCTGCGCGACGACCGCCCCACCGCCGAGGCCCGGCAAGACTTCGACGCCCGCCTCACGGCGCTGGCCAGCGCCCACGGCCTGGTGACCGCGGCCGCATGGCGCGCGGTCTCCCGGAGCGAGCGGATCACGCGCACGAGCAGCCCCGGCGCCCGGGGAACGTCGGACCGCTTCGCGCTGGCGGGCCCCGAGGTCAGCCTGCCACCCAAGTCGGCGGTGGCCTTCGCGCTGGCGCTGCACGAGCTGTGCGCCAACGCGGCCCGCTACGGCGCCCTGAGCGCCGAGGCGGGCCGGGTGTCGATCGGGTGGACCCTGGATGAGGCGCGCCTGCGCCTGATCTGGCGCGAGACGGGCGGGCCGCCCGTGACGGTCCCGAGCCGCCGCGGCTTCGGATCGCGCCTGCTGGAACGCGGCCTCGCCGGCGAACTGCGCGGTTCGGTCGTGCTCTCTTTCGCGCCGGACGGGCTGGTCTGCGAGATCGACGCGCCCGCCCCGCAGGACGCCCCCGAGCCGCTCTTCGCGCTGCCGAACTAGGGCCGACGTCACGTCCCGGCCGTGTTAGCCTGCCACGTCGCCGGCTGGGGAGCACGCCATGCGCAACGCCTTCAACATCGTCATGCGGGTCGTCTCGAGCCTGCTCGGCCTGCTGCTCGTCGCCCTGGGTGGTGTCTGGATGCTCCAGGGCCTGAACCTGGCCTTCAAGGTCGGCTTTATGGTCGGCGACCCGAAGTGGACGCTCTACGGCGCGCTTCTCGCGCTGGTGGGTGTCGCCCAGGTGGTCTGGAGCAACACCCGCCAGGGTTAGCTACCGCCCCGCTTGCTCGGCGTTCATGCCCAGCTGGTCGAACAGGAACATCAGCTGGTCGGTCTGCTCGAAGATGCGATCGTCCAGCGACGATCCGATGCCGTGGCCTGAGGTCTTCGACGTCCGCAGCAGGATCAGCTTGTCGGACGCATTCGCCGCCTGCAGCGCCGCGGCGAACTTGCGCGAGTTCAGCGGGTTCACCCGGCCGTCGTTGGCGCCGGTCAGCATCAGCACCGCCGGATAGGCCGTCCCCGTCTTCACATGGTGCAGCGGCGAATAGGCGTACAGCGCTTTGAACTGCGCCGGGTCCTTCACCGTGCCGAACTCGGTGATGTTGAACGCGCCGTTCGGGTCCAGCTCCACGCGCATCATGTCGTAGATGCCGACCGCCGAGACGACGGCGCGGGCCAGCCCCGGATGCTGGGTGATCTGCGCGCCCATCAGCAGGCCGCCGTTGGAGCCGCCGCGCAGGGCCAGCTTGTCGTGGCTGGTGTACTTGTTGGCGATCAGCCAGTCGGCGGCCGCGGCGAAGTCGTCGAAGACGTTCTGTTTGTGGGTCAGCGCGCCGTTCTTGTGCCACGTGTCGCCGTACTCGCCGCCGCCACGGATGTTTGCCTCGACGTAGACGCCGCCGCCATCCAGCCACGTACGGTTCATGGCGCCCAGGAAGTGCGGCGTCTGGTTCACGCCATAGCCGCCGTACCCATACAGCAGGGTGGGATTGCTCCCGTCCAGCTTCACCCCCTTTTTCGCGATGATGTTCAGCGGCACCTTCGTGCCGTCCTTCGACGTGGCGAAGGCGCGCGTCACGGTCACGTCGTCGAAGGAGATGGGCGAGGTCACGGCCAGGCCGGTCTTGACGCTCTTGCCGCTCGAAGCGCTCCAGTGGGCGAAGTAGATCGGCTCCGGATAGCTCGACACGCCGTACAGGACGTCGCCGTTCGCGAGCGGATCGACCTCGAACACCGACGAGATCGGCGGGATCGACAGCTTCGTCGCCTTGCCCGCCGCGTCGTAGGCCGTGAGCGCGCTGGGCCCGCCGGCGATGCGGTTGACGAACAGGCGCCCGCCCTCGGCGGTCAGCGGCTTGCCGTTCGACCCGCCGTCGATGATCGCGGCGTCCTTCTGCTCGGCCACGAACAGCGTCGCCTTGGCAAAGCCGCCGGTGTAGGGCGCGGCCAGCTTCATGACCTTGCCCATCGGCGCGTTGAGGCGCGACAGGCCGTAGAGCGTGCCGTCCCTGGTCATGGTCGCCGCGATGATGCGGTCCTCGTAGCGGGCGACCTTCAGCGCCGGCCGGCCCGGCCGCAGCACATAGACCTGCCACTGGCCGCCATCGCCCAGCTGCACGCAGGCGAGCGCGGCGCCCGCCGCCGAGTCGTTGTCCAGGAACACCTCGGCGGTGCGCGGCAGGCCGTCCTTCGCGCCCAGCGCCAGCGCGTCGTTCGCGGCGTCCGAGCCCAAGCGGTGGAAGTAGGCGCTCTGGTTGAAGTGGCGTTCAGCCTCGGGCCCGTTGATCGGGTAGCGGGTGTACCAGAAGCCCTTACCGTCGGCGGTCCAGGCCAGGCTGCCGCCACCGGTCGGGTACTGGACGCCGGGGATCGGGGTCTCGACCTCCTTGCCGCTCATGACGTCGTAGACGTGCAGGGTCCCGTCCTCGCTGCCGTTCTTCGACAGCGACACGGCGATCTTCGAGCCGTCCGGCGAGGCCACGTACCAGTCGATCGAGGTGTGGCCGGTCGGATCGACGGCGTTGGGATCGACCACCGACACGCGGCTGGCGGGGTCGGCCGACGCGTTCAGGCGCACCACCGACGGCTGCTGCCTGGCCGGGTCGTTGTAGTAGGCGAACACGCTGGCGCCTCGCGGCTGCAGGCCGCTGTACGAGGGTGAGGACGCCGAGATCAGCCGCTTCAGCTTGGCCTGCACGCCGGCCCGGCCCGGCAGGTTGTCGAGGTAGGCGCGGGTGCGATCGTTCTGGGCGTCGCTCCAGGCCTCAACCTTCGGGTCGTCGGCGGCCTCCAGCGCGCGGTAGGGATCGGACACGGTGACGCCCTGGATGACGTCGGTTGTCTTGCCTGGAGGCCACACCGGAGCGGGCGGCAGCGCCGGCGCGGCCAGAGCGGCGGCCGGAAGCGTCAGGGCGAGAAGGACGGTGGCAAGGCGCATGCAGGACTCCGCAATTTCGCGGGCAAGCTAGACCGGCCCCGGCCAGCAAGCCGAGCAGTTTCTTCCGGAGGCCGCGACACCGCGCCGGTTGAACTTCCGTGCTAGGATTGCGATCTAGGCGGCGGAGCACCCGATGACCGATATCCTCGAAGCCGATTACCGCACCGGCCAGATCAAGCTGCACGACGCCAACGGCTTCGAGGGCATGCGCAAGGCCGGCCGCCTGGCCGCCGAATGCCTGGACCTGCTGACCCCGCACGTCGTGCCCGGCGCGATCACCGGTAAGCTGGACGACCTGGCGCGGGAGTTCATCCTGGACAACGGCGCCCTGCCCGCCTGCCTCGGCTACCGCGGCTACACCAAGACCACCTGCATCAGCCCCAACCACGTCGTCTGCCACGGCATCCCCGGAGACCGGGCGCTGCGCGAGGGCGACATCGTCAACATCGACGTCACCGTCATCGTCGACGGCTGGCACGGCGACACCAGCCGGATGTACGGCGTCGGCGCCGTGGCCCCGCGCGCCAAGCGCCTGGTGGATGTGACCTATGAGTCGCTGGAGCGCGGCTTGGCCGCCGTGAAGCCGGGCGCCACCACCGGCGACATCGGCCATGCGATCCAGTCCTACGTCGAGAGCATGCGCTGCTCGGTGGTGCGCGACTTCTGCGGCCACGGCCTGGGCAAGGTGTTCCACGACGCGCCCAACATCCTGCACTTCGGCCAGCGCGGCACGGGCGAGACGCTGAAGCCCGGCATGTTCTTCACCATCGAGCCGATGGTGAACCTGGGCAAATCCCCGGTGAAGCTGCTCAGCGACGGCTGGACGGCGGTCACCCGCGACAAGTCGTTGTCGGCCCAGTGCGAGCACTCGGTCGGCGTGACCGAGACCGGCTTCGAGGTCTTCACCCTGTCGCCCACGGGCCAGTATCGCCCGCCGATGACGGTGGCTTAGAGGCCCTCTGCCGCCATTGCCTCGCTGGGCCAACGGCGCGATGTTCGGTCCATGGCCTTGAAATTCGCACTGGCGCTGGGCGCCGCCATGGTCCTCGTCGCGCCGTCGGCCATGGGCTCCGATCCCACGGTGGTCGCCCTCGGTTACATTTGCGGGGCGGAGAACCCGACGGCGCCGGCCGGCCCCGCGGGGCGCATGATCCCGGACGTGGGCGCGGAGACCTTCAGGGTCGACACCGCCAATCCCGACGCCCAGGCGTGGTTCAACCAGGGCGTCCAACTCTACCACGCCTTCTACCACGAGGAGGCCAAGGCCGCGTTCGCCAAGGCCGCCGAACTGGATCCGGCCTGCTCGCTCTGCGCCTGGGGCCATTCGCTGTCGCTGGGCGCGACGCTGAACTATCCGGTCTCGCCGGCCGAGACCGCGAAGGCGCTGACCATCGCCGACCACGCCGCGACCCTGGTGAAGCCGGGTGACGACCGCGCCCGCGCCCTGGTCGCCGCCCTGCAAGGCCGCTACCAGCCGACGCCGCCCAAGGAAGGCCGAGAGCAATCGTTCGGCCGCGCATTGGACGCCGTCTACGCGCGATATCCTGACGACGACGGCATCGGCAACATGACCGCCCACGTGCTGCTGATCCCGGCCCGCCAGGACGACATGTCCGGACTTCCCCGCGGCGAGGCGATCCTCAAGGGCATCCTCGCCAAGCATCCCGACGACGCGGCCGCGATCCACTACTACATCCACGCCACCGAGTTCGCCCGCCACGCCGGCGAGGCTGAGCCCTACGCCCAGCGCCTGGAGGGCCTGGCCCCCAACGCGAGCCACCTGGTGCACATGGCGGCGCACACTTTCATGCACGTCGGTCGCTACGAAGACGTGGCGCTGGTCGACGCCGAGGCGTTGCAGGTCGACGCCAACCTGCGGCGCAACACCAACGAGAGCGGACAGACCGGCGGCCAGCGCTACTACATGCACAACTACCTGTTCGGCCTGGCCGGAGCGATGATGGCCGGCGACGGGCGCCTCGCGGTGAAGTACGCCGACCACGGCCCGATCGCGTTCGACAAGAACGCCCCCGCCGACCGCCGCACCACCGTGCGCGCCCGCGGCCTGGTGGCCCTGGGCCGCTATGCGCCGGACCGCGCGCTGGCCGTGCCCGAGGCGGCCGACGACCCGCGCCTGGTCAAGCTGTACCGCCACTACGCCCGCGGCGAGGCCTATGCCGCCAAGGGCGACGCGGTGGGCGTGATGCGCGAGGGCGAGGCGCTGGCGGTGCTGGGCGGGGAGGCCTCCAAGGCCAATGAGACCGGCAACGTCCAGCTGATCGGCATCGCCCGCGACGTGCTGGCCGGCCGCGCCGCCATGCTGACCGGGGCGTCGGACGCCGCTGCCGAGTACTACGCCGCCGCCGCCGCCGCACAGGAGAAGGCCTTCCCGTTCGCCAAGAACTTCGACCCGCCGCCCTGGTGGTACCCGGTGCGCCGCAGCCTGGCCGCCGCCCACCTGAAGGCCGGCCGCTATGACGCCGCGGCGAAGGAAGCCAACGCCAGCCTGGCCGACTGGCCGCGCGATGCGCTCGCCCTGCGCATCCTGGCCCAGGCCGAGGCGAAGCAGGGCAAGTCCGCCGCCGCCAAGGCCCACGCCGCCCAGGCGCGCCGCGAATGGCGCGGCAACCTGGCGACGGTGCCGGTCAACCTGACGTAACGACCGTCTGCAGGTTCGTTACACATCCCTCACTTGCCCCCTCGCCTGTCGCGGGGCAGCTTCCGAGGCAAGGACGGGGTGGAAGTAGGACTTATGCTTTCGATCAAGGGCCTGACGCACGTCTATCCGAATGGGACGCGCGCGCTGGACAATGTCGATCTGGAGATCGGCAAGGGCATGTTCGGGCTCTTGGGTCCGAACGGCGCCGGCAAATCGACCCTGATGCGCGCCATCGCCACCCTGCAGACCCCGACCTCGGGCGCCATCACCTTCGGCGACATCGACGTGATCGCCGAGCCGGAGAAACTGCGCCGCACCCTGGGCTACCTGCCGCAGGACTTCGGGGTTTATCCGCGGGTCTCCGCCGTCGACCTGCTGGACCACATGGCCGTGCTGAAGGGCATCGCGTCCAAGGGCGAGCGCAAGGACACCGTCGAGACCCTGCTGCAGCAGGTGAACCTGTGGGACGTCCGCAAGAAGGCCGTGGCCGGCTACTCCGGCGGCATGCGCCAGCGCTTCGGCATCGCCCAGGCGCTGATCGGGCGGCCCAGCCTGATCATCGTCGACGAGCCTACGGCCGGCCTCGACCCCGAGGAGCGCAACCGTTTCCTGAACCTGCTGGCCGAGATCGGCGAGAACGTGGTGGTGATCCTGTCGACCCACATCGTCGAGGACGTCTCGGACCTGTGCCCGCGCATGGCCATCCTTGGCGCCGGGCGCATCCTGAAGGAGGGCGTGCCCGAGGCGCTGACCCGCTCGCTGGACGGCAAGCTGTGGAAGAAGACCATCGCGCGCGCCGACCTGGAGGCCGAACGCGGCCGCCATGAGGTGATCGCCAGCCGCCTGGCCACCGACCGCCTGGTGATCCACGTGCTGGCCGACGCGCGGCCCGACCCCGAGTTCGAGCCGATCGCCGGCGGCCTGGAGGACGTCTACTTCTCTACCCTCTCGGCCTCGCGGCGCGCGGCCTGAGACCGGGGATGTTCCGCAAGATCGCGGCCTTCGAGCTGCGCTACCAGCTTCGCCAGCCGATCTTCTGGATCGCCAGCCTGATCTTCTTCGCCCTGGTGTTCGGCGCGATCGGCATCGACCGGGTGTCGATCGGCTCCGGCGGCAACGTCCACAAGAACTCGCCGAAGGGCATGGGCGAGATCGTCATGATCATGACGGTCTTCTTCATGTTCGTATCCACGGCGTTCGTCGCCAACGTCATCGTGCGCGACGAGGAGACCGGCTTCGGCCCGATCATCCGCTCCACCCGGATCCGCAAGTTCGACTACCTGTTCGGCCGATTCCTGGGCGCGTTCGGCGCGGTGGCGCTCAGCTTCCTGGTGGTGCCGCTGGCCATCTGGATCGGCTCGATGATGCCCTGGGTCGACCCCGAGACCATGGGGCCGAACGTGCTGGCGCAATACGCCTTCGCCTACGTCTGGCTGGCGCTGCCGGGACTGTTCCTGACCTCGGCGATGTTCTTCACGTTGACAACCATCACCCGCTCGATGATGGGCGCCTACATGGGCGTCGCGGCCTTCCTGGTCGCCTACCTGCTGATGAATGTGGCGCTGCAGGATCCGGAGAAGCTGCAGCTGGCCTCGCTGGTCGAACCGTTCGGCCTGGCGGCCTGGGACCTGGCGACCCGCTACTTCACCGCCGCCGACTCCAACACCCGCATGCCCGACCTGGTCGGCCCGGTGTTGTGGAACCGGGCGATCTGGATCCCGGTGGCCTTCGTCTTCCTGGGCGCCTCATGGTTCACCTTCAGCTTCGAGACCAAGGCCGGCCGCGCCCGCAAGCAGAAGGTCGCCGCCGATCCGCCGCCGCCGATGAAGCCGCTGGCCAAGCCGCGCGAGCGCGGCCTGGGCCTGGCCTGGGCGCGCCTCTCCAAGCGCACCCGCTTCGAGATGGGCCAGGTGTTCAAGAGCCCGGCCTTCGCGGTGCTGCTGGCCATGGGGCTGTTCAACAGCCTGGGCGGCCTGGTGCTGGGCGCGGAGGCCTTCGGCTCGGCGCTCTATCCGGTGACCAAGTGGGTCATCCAGACCCTGAACGGCAGCTTCACCTTCCTGGTGGTGATCGTCGCGGTGTTCTACGCGGGCGAGCTGGTCTGGCGCGAGCGCGAGCGGCGCACGCACGAGATCATCGACGCCACGGCCGTGCCCGACTGGGCCTTCGTGGTTCCCAAGACCCTGGCGATCATCCTGGTGATGGTGAGCATGCTGGTGGTCAGCTCGGCGACCGGCATCATCGTGCAGCTGTTCAACGGCTACTTCGAGATCCAGCCTGAGAAGTACCTGTTCTGGTACATCATCCCGAACGCGCTGGACTGGGCGCTGATCGCGGTGCTGGCCGTGTTCTTCCAGGCCATCTCGCCCCACAAGTTCGTCGGCTGGGGCCTGATGTTGCTGTACCTGATCGCCAGCCTGACGTTCCCGACCCTGGGCTTCGAGCACAACCTCTACCTGTTCGGCGGCCGTACGGCAGTGCCGCTCAGCGACATGAACGGCCAGGGCAAGTTCGAGGACTACGCCAACTGGTTCCGCGCCTATTGGTCGGCGTTCTCGATCATCCTGCTGGTGCTGGCCTACGCGCTGTGGCGGCGCGGGACCGAGACCCGCCTGATGCCCCGCCTGAGGCGGCTGCCGCGGCGGCTGATGGGCTGGGCGGGCGTGGTCGGCGGCCTGGCGCTGGTCGCGTTCGGGGGCCTGGGCGTCTCGATTTTCTACCACACCAACATCGAGAACGAGTACCGCACGGCCATCGACAACGAGAAGTGGCTGGCCGACTACGAGAAGTCGTTCCTGCGCTACGAGAAACAGGTCCAGCCGTCCGTCACCGACGTGCAGATGGACATCGACCTCTACCCGCACGCGCCGAAGCTGAAGGTCGAGGGCGTCTATCGCCTGCTCAACGATTCCACCCAGCCGATCACTGAACTGCACGTGCGCCTCGCCCGCGACACCAAGGCCCTGCAGATGACCGTGAACGGCGCCTCGAAGGTCCGCACGTTCGAGACATACAACTACCGCATCTTCACCTTCGACCGGCCGCTGATGCCCGGCGAGCGGACGCAGCTGTCGTTCCAGACCGCCATGTTCCAGGACGGCTTCAAGAACTCGGGCAACATGACCCGCATCGTCGACAACGGCACTTTCGTCGACAATTTCGAGTTCGCGCCCGTCGTCGGCATGGACCGCAACCAGCTGCTGCGCGACCGCACCAAGCGCAAGAAGTACGGCCTGGTCGCCCAGCTGCGGCCGCCGAAGCTGGAGGACCGCTCGGCCCAGGCGCGCAACTACCTGGCCAACGCCGACTGGGTGAACGCCGACATCTCCATCACCACCGAAGCCGACCAGACCCCCGTCGCGCCGGGCTATCGCGTCTCCGACACCACCAAGCACGGCCGGCGCACGATCCGCTTCGTCACCGACGCGCCGGTGCTCAACTTCTTCTCGGTGCAGTCGGCCCGCTATGCGATCAAGCGCGAGGTCTACAAGGGCGTCGAGCTGGCGATCTACTACGACCCGCAGCACCCCTGGAACGTCGACCGGATGATCAAGGCCCTGAAGACGGGCCTCGACTACTACCAGGCCAATTTCAGCCCCTACCAGTTCCACCAGGCCCGTATCCTGGAGTTCCCGGACTACGCCCAGTTCGCCCAGGCGTTCGCCAACACCATGCCCTACTCCGAGGGCATCGGCTTCGTCACCGACAACACCAAGCCCGACAAGATCGACTACCCCACCTACGTCACCGCCCACGAGCTAGCGCACCAGTGGTGGGCCCACCAGATCATCGGCGCCGACATGCAGGGCGACACCGCGCTCAGCGAGACCCTGGCCCAGTACTCGGCCCTGATCGTCATGGAGAAGACCTACGGGCAGACCGGGATCCGCAAGTTCCTGAAGTACGAGCTGGACCGCTACCTGCGCGCCCGCGGCGGGGAGCTGGTCGAGGAGTTGCCGCTGATCCGGGTCGAAGACCAGGGCTACATCCACTACCGCAAGGGCTCGCTGGTCATGTACCTGCTGCGCGACCGTATCGGCGAGGACAAGGTCAACGCCGCCCTGCGCACGCTGCTCAAGCAAGACGCCTTCAAGGGCGCGCCCTATCCGCGCTCGCAGGATCTGGTCGACGCGCTGCGCGCCCAGGCCGGCGCCGATCCCGTGGCCCAGCAGCTGATCACCGACCTGTTCGAGAAAATCACCCTCTACGACCTGTCGACCCAGCGAGCACTGATCCATCAGCGCCCCGACGGCCGCTGGGACGTGACCATGACCATCGACGCCAAGAAGGCCTACGCCGACGGCAAGGGCCGCGAGACCCCGGTGGCGATCCCGGCCGGCGAGGTGTTCGACCTGGGCGTCTTCACGGCCGAACCCGGTAAGCCGAAGTTCGGGCCCAAGGACGTGCTGGACTTCCGCCGCATCCGCCTGAAGAGCGGCCTGCAGACGGTGACCGTGACCGTGGACAAGAAGCCCGCCTGGGCCGGCATCGATCCCTACAACAAGGAGATCGACCGCAACTCCGACGACAACGCCATCGCGGTGGTGGCGCGCTAGCTGAGCAGCGGCGAAGTCTTGGCCGGGAACCCGCTCGCCTGCTCATAGGCGTAGCCGAGCCTCAGGCACGCTAGCTCCTCGTGCGGCGGCGCGATGATCTGCAGCCCCATCGGCAACCCCCCGGGGCCGAAGCCCGCGGGCACGGCCAGCGACGGCCCACCCGTCAGGGTGACCAGCAGCACGCCCTGCATCCACTCGTGATAGGTCCGCATGGTCCGCCCGGCGATCTCGCGCGGCCAATGCTCCTCGATCGGGAACGGGAACACCTGGGCGGTCGGCGCGACCAGGTAGTCGAAACGCTGGAACAGCTTGCGCACCGCGGTCGACCAGGTCGTGCGCACCGTCGAGGCCGCGGTGATGTCGAAAGCCGAGAGCGGCAGCGCCGTCTCCACCTCCCACACCGCCTCGGGCTTCAACAGCGCGCGCTTCGCCGGGTCCTTGTAGAAGTCGAGGATATTGCTGCCCTGCTGCCAGGCGCGCAGCCTGATCGCCGCCTGCCAGACCGGCTCCACCGCATGGTCCACCGTCGCCGGCTCCACGTGGCAGCCCATCGCCTCGAAGGTCTTCAGCGCCGCCTCGCAGGTCGCCAGCACGCCCGGCTCGCAGGGCGTCGCCCCGCCGAAGTCGCCCAGCCAGCCGATGCGCTTGCCCTTCATGTCGCCGCCCAGCGGCACGGCGAACCGGGCGCCGGACCCCGGCGGCGCCAGTGGCGCGCGCTCGTCGTAGCCCGCCTGCATCGACAACAGCATCGCCAGGTCCGAGACGTTGCGCGCCATCGGCCCGGCCACGCCCATCGACGGCGTCCAGGCGTCCCTCGCCTCGCCCGGCACAACGCCGAAGCTGGTGCGGAAGCCCACCACATTGTTCCAGCCCGCCGGGTTGCGCAGGCTGCCGCCGTAGTCCGAACCGTCCGCTACCGGCAGCATGCGCAGCGCCAGCGCCACCGCCGCCCCGCCGCTGCTCCCGCCCGCCGACTTCGTCGGGTCGAAGGCGTTGTGGGTGGCGCCATAGACCGGGTTGTAGGTGTGCGAGCCGAACCCGAACTCCGGGGTGTTGGTCTTGCCGACGAAGATCGCCCCGGCCGCCCGCATCCGCGCCGCCAGCAGGCTGTCGGCCGCCGGGACGAAGTCCTTCAGGATCGGCGAGCCGGACGTCGAGCGGATGCCTTTCACCGCCTGCAGGTCCTTCGGCGCCTGCGGGAAGCCGTGCAGCGGGCCGAGGACCTGGCCCTTGGCCAACTGCGCGTCGCGCTCGCGCGCCTGCGCCAACAGCCCCTCGCGCGGCTGCAGGGCGACGATGGCGTTCACCTTCGGATTGGTCGCCCCGATGTGGTCCAGGTAGGCGCCCATCACCTCGACGCAGGACACCGCCTTGGTGCGGATCGCCTGTCGCAGCGCCCCCGCATCCATCCGCACGATGTCCGAGGGCCGCGCGGCGCCGGCGGCGGGCGTGACGGCCCCGGCCATCAGGCCGCCCGCCAGGCCGAGCACGGCACGGCGATCGAGGCTCTGCCTCGCCCCCTGTTCGGATTCCATGGTCCAGCCCCCCGCATGGCGGAACGCTAGCGCGTCCGCCGGGGCGCGGTAAGGGCCCGGCTCAGGCCGGCGCCACGATCAGCAGCGTCGCCACCGCGGCGGCCGCGAAAACCACGCTGAGCAAGGTCGCAAGTTTCATCCGTCTCGTCCCATCCACGGACAGGATGCGCCGCGCGGCGAAATCCGCCGTCCCCCGATCGGGGGTGTCGATCAGGCCTTGCCAGGCTGGAACAATTGCGGAACATTGCCAACCCATGGCCAAGCTGCTCGCCGTGGAAGACGCCGCCCAGTCCGACCTGTGGCGTGGGAAGCCGACGCCGCCACCCAAGCCGCACTACGCGGGCCACCGCGACCGGCTGCGCGAGCGGGCGGTGGCGGGCGGCCTCCCGGCCCTGCCTGACTATGAGGTGCTGGAGCTCCTGCTGTTCCGGTCCGTCCCGCGCGGCGACGTGAAGCCGCTGGCCAAGCAGCTGCTGGCCCGCTTCGGGTCGCTGGGCGGCGTGCTGGGTGCGACGGGCGAGGACCTGCGCACCGTCGCCGGCGTCGGCGAGGCGGTGGCGCTGGACCTGAAGCTGTTGCACGAGGCCACCCTGCGCACGGCGAAGGAACAGGTGGCGCGCCGGCCGGTGATCTCGTCGTGGGCCGCGCTGCTGTCGTACGTGAAGACCGCGCTGGCCCATGAGGCGCGCGAGCAGTTCCGCGTGCTGTTCCTCGACAAGAAGAACCAGTTGATCGCCGACGAAGTGATGAACCGCGGCACCGTCGACCATGCGCCGGTCTATCCCCGCGAGGTGGTGCGCCGCGCCCTGGAGTTCTCGGCCAGCGCGGTGATCCTGGTGCACAACCATCCCTCGGGCGACCCGACGCCCAGCTCCGCCGACGTCGACATGACCCGCCAGATCGTCGACGCGGCGCGGCCCCTGCGCATCGCCGTCCATGACCACCTGGTCGTCGGCCGCGACGGCGTCGCCAGCTTCAAGGCGCTGGGATTGATTTGAGGCGCGAGCGGCGCCGCCGAAGCTCCGGCCGCGAAGCCGAACCTCGGCTAAACTGTAAGTTGGCGTTCTCGAAATCCGGATGCACGGTGAAGACGTACCCGTGTCACCCCCGTACATGCTGCGATAGGCCGGCGCGTGTCCCCCCAAAACCCGGCCTCTGGAGGCCGTCATGCTTTGGAAATCGCGTTGCGTCTGCTGCATCATCCCGCCGCATATCCTGGATAACCTGGCCGGGAGCGACGACAAGACCATCCGCGACAAGGCCCGCGAGGCCCTGGTCGCCAGCGCCGTCTTGCGGGCCGAACGCAAGGTCCGCTCCGCCTTCGCCTTCGCCGGCAGCGCGCCCTCCGGCGGACGGCGCACGGTCTTCAACTGCCGCCACAGCTCGAACCTGAACGAGGCTGTCGTGGCCCGCGGCAACGACGCCGGACCCACCCGCGACCCGTCGATCAACAACGCCTGGGACGGCTTCAAGGCCACCTACGAGTTCTACGACCAGGTCCTGGGCCGCAACTCGATCGACGACCAGGGCATGCGCCTGGACGGCTACGTCCACTACTCGCACCAGTTCAACAACGCCTTCTGGGACGGCCAGCGGATGGTGTTCGGCGACGGCGACGGCGACATCTTCACCGACTTCACTGGCTCGCTCGACGTGATCGGCCACGAACTGACCCACGGGGTCACCGAGTTCAGCGCCGGCCTCGTCTACGAGAACCAGTCGGGGGCGCTCAACGAGTCGATCTCCGACGTCTTCGGCACCCTGGTGAAGCAGTGGAAGCTGGGCCAGGACGTGACGCAGGCCGACTGGCTGATCGGCCCCGACATCTTCACCCCCGACGTCCAGGGCGACGCCCTGCGCTCGATGAAGAACCCCGGCCAGGCCTACGACGACCCGCGCCTCGGCAAGGACCCGCAGCCGGGCCACATGCGCGACTTCAAGGTCCTGCCCAACACCCAGGCGGGCGACAACGGCGGGGTGCACATCAATTCGGGCATCCCCAACAAAGCCTTCTACCTGTTCGCCACCAAGCTGGGCGGCAACGCCTGGGAACGGGCGGGCAAGGTCTGGTACGCGTCGCTGCGCGCCTCCAGCCCCGACACCGACTTCCAGGCGTTCGCCTTCATCACCGGCCGGCAGGCCGCGGACATCTGCGACGCGGGGACACGCGACGCAGTCGCCGAGGCGTGGGGCGAGGTCGGCATCAAAATCTGACGCGGCGCGTTCCTGGGGCCACCCGGCTCGACCCCTTCGGTCGGGCGGCCTATTGGATCAGCCCATGAAGGTCTCGGTCACGCGTCCGAACATCCTGCACAACCCGCTGGCCCCGCCACGGCCGCTGGTGGTGGACACCGAAGCGCTGGCGCCCGCCGACGCGGCCGAGGTGGCCCGACTGGCGACCGCCGCGCGCGCCGAGGTTGTCCCCCCGCCGGGCGGCGGCCGCGACTACGGCCTGGAGATTCTGATCGAGGACGCCGGCCAGTCCGCCCGCATCGCCCGCCAGGAGGGCCAGCTGACGCCGGCCACCGCGGCGCTGGTCGACGCGGTCGCCCGCCTGGCGAAGGGCTAGCTACTCGACGTCGAAGCTGAAGCCAGCGTGGGCCTGCAGCCGTTCGACCAGGCGACCCTGCAGCGCCGCGCCCGGCGTCCAGATCCCGCCCTTCACGTCGGGCGCGCGCACCAGGCAGATCCCCGTCTCAGCCAGCATCTTCGACGTCGAACCGTAGCCGGGGTCCATGTCGCCCTTCACCGCCACGCGCACCTTGCGGCCGTCGTCGGCGACGCCGATGAACACCACGTCGAAAAAGCCCTTCTCGCGCTGTTCCTTCGTCGGGCCCTCGCCGGGCTTCGGGCCGCCGCCCGGCAGGCTGCCCAGGTCGGTGAAGCCGACGCCGCCGTCGGGGCCGCCCATCACCATCTCGTCGTAGACAAAATCCTTGCCGTACGGATGGCCCATCAGGAGGTTCGAGCGGTGGACGTTCTTGGTGTTGATCACCGCCATCATGAACGGGCCCACGGGCCCCACGTCGGGGTCCTCCTCGGCGGCCTGGCCGGCCGGCTGGGCGGGGCCTTCGAACCCGGGCGTCAGGCCGAACGGGCTCATCATGATCGCCAGCAGCGAGGGGTCCTTCTGGATCGCCGCCATGGTCGCCGCGCCGCTGGCGGCAGTGCCGCCCGAGAGGCCGCCGTCGATGCCGCGCACCCGGCCCTTCACCCGCTTCACCGGCCCGCCCAGCCTCGCCTTCGCGGTCTCCTCGCAGAAGTAGACCCCCAGTTCGAAGGGGATGGAATCGAAGCCGCAGGAGAACAGGATGCGCGCGCCCGACGCCTTGGCCGCCGCGTCATGGGCGTCGATCATCGCCCGCATCCAGTTGGGCTCGCCGCACAGGTCCAGGTAGTCGGTCCCCGCCGCCGCGCAGGCCGCGACCAGATCGGAGCCGTAGAGCTGGTAGGGGCCCACCGTGGTGATGATCGCCTTGGCCCGGCCGACCATGGCCTTCACCGACGCCGCATCCGAGGCGTCGGCGACGATCAGCGGGGTGTCTTTGGGCGCGCCGATCTCGTCGCGGACTTCGGCCAGCTTGGCGGCCGAGCGGCCGGCCATGGCCCACTTCACCTCGCCGCCCACGCCGTAGCGCTTGGCCAGGTGCTCGGCGACCAGGCGGCCGGTGTAGCCGGTGGCGCCATAGACGATCAGGTCGAATTCGGCGTTGTCTAACATACAGCTCTCCCTTGGCCGGCGACTGTACAAATTTACAGTGTTATCGCAATAGCTCGGCTATCAGAGGATCATGACTCCCGAACTCGGCATCATCGAGGGCTTCTTCGGCCGCCCCTACAGTTGGGGCGAGCGGGCCGACATGGTCGCGGCGCTGAAGCCGCACGGCTACGGCTTCTACCTCTACGCGCCGAAGGCCGACGGCTACCTGCGCCGGCAGTGGCGCGAGCCGTATCCGGACGCGGAGCTGGCGGCGCTGGCGGGGTTCGCGGAGCACTGCCGCGCGACGGGCGTGCGGTTCGGCGTGGGGCTGTCGCCTTACGAGCTGTTCCTGGGCTTCGACGGCCCTGCCAAGGACGCCCTTCGCGCCAAGCTGGCCCAGTTGAACAGCCTGGGCCTTGAGGACCTGGGGGTCTTCTTCGACGACATGAAGGGCGACCTGCCGGAGCTGGCCGCGCGGCAGATCGAGATCGTCGACTGGATTGCCGAACGGACGACCGCCGGCCGCCTGATCGTCTGCCCCAGCTACTACACCGACGACCCGGTGCTGGACCGGGTGTTCGGCCAGCGGCCCGCCGACTACCTCGAGGATCTGGGCCGGGGCCTGGATGCGAAGATCCAGCTGATGTGGACCGGCGAGGAGGTCTGCGCGCGCGAGTTCTCGCCCGGCCACCTGGCCCGCGTGGCCGGGCAGATGCGGCGCAAGCCGTTCCTGTGGGACAACTATCCGGTCAACGATGGCCCGCGCATGAGCCCTCACCTGCACCTGCGCGCCTTCACCGGCCGCCCGGCGGCGATCGGGCCGCACATCGCCGGCCACGCCATCAACACCGCCTCGCAGGCCGTGCTGTCGCAGATCCCGGCCCTGTCGCTGGCGGAGAGCTATGCGCAGGGCGAGGCCTACGAGTACCTGGGCGCCTTCCGCCGCGCGGCGCACGCGGTGCTGGGCGCCGAGCTGGCCGACGCGGTCGAGCGCACCCTGCTGCTCCTGGAAGACACCGGCCTGAAGGGCCTGGACGACGAGCGCAAGGCGAGGCTCCGGTCTCGCTTCGCCGCCTTCGACCACCCGGGCGCCCGCGAGATCGTCGCTTGGCTGGACGGCGCGTGGGATTCGGCGAGCGAGTTGCAGACCCAATGAGCCGCCCTCACTCGTGACGACGCGGCGGGCCTTCATCTCCCGCGCGGTCCTCGCCGCCGCCGGGGCGGGCGCGCTGTTCGCGGTGCGCGACCGCCTGCCGTGGCCGCCGCTGGAGGTCCGATTCGCCAACGGCCGCGACACGCCGTGGCAGCGGCTGCCGCAGCGACGCGGCCTGGTCGAGATCACCGCCTCGGTGAACGGCGCACCCGTCCGGGCGGTGATCGATTCCGGCGCCCAGCTCACGGCGGTCGACGCGGGCCTGGCCGCCCGCCTGGGACTGGACCGCATCCTGGCCGCCCCCCTGCTGGCCTATGGCGTCAGCGGCCGGGCCAGCCTGACCCACACCGTGCGCCTGGACCTGGGCGCGCCCGGCCTGGCGGTTCCGAACCTGCGCGCTGCGGTCCTGCCCCTGGCCGACATCGCCGCCGCCAGCGGGCGCGATTTCCAGGTGCTGATCGGCCGCGACGTGCTGAACCACGTGGTGCTGGAGGCCGACTTCCCGACCGGCCGGGCGCGGTTGCTGGCGCCCGGCGCCTATCGTCCCCCGCACGACGCGATGATCGTTCCGCTGAGCGGCGGCCCGCCGCGCGCGCCCGTCCGCATCGAGGCCGCCCCGCCGATCGAGCTGCTGATCGACACCGGCGCGACCGGCTTCCTGGCCCTGTCGGAGGCCGCCGCACGCGATGCCGGCCTGACCGCGCCCGGCCGCCGGACCTCGCAGGGCCTGTCGGTCAGCCTGGGCGGCCTGAACCCCGAGACCGTGGCCCACGCCCACACCGTCGCCCTGGGGCCGCTCAAGCTCCACGACGTGCCGGTGCAGGTCTATGCGCCCGCCGCCAACGCACCGTCGCCCTCGGGCCTGGTGGGCACGGGCCTGCTGCGGCAGTTCCGGCTGGCGCTGGATCTGGCCCACCGGCGGCTCTACCTGGTCCCGCCGCCGCTGATGGTCGTGCCGCCCAGGCCGGAACCCAACTCCTAGCGGGGTGTTTCGCGCTCTACCTTTTCCGGGAGAGACCGATGAAACACGTCCTTTTGTTCGCCGCCGCCGCGTCGTGCGCCCTGACCCTGGCCGCCTGCCAGAAGAAGGAGGCCGAGGCCCCCAACCCCGCCGACCCCGGCACCAGTAACGCTGCCATCAACAGCGCCCAGGACGCCACCGGCGCCGCGGTCGGCGCGGCCTCAGCGACCACCGCCGCCGCCACCAACTCCACCGGCGCCTTCGTCACCGGGCTGGTGACCAGCGGCATGTACGAGATCGACGCCGGCAAGATCGCGGCGAACAAGGCCAAGGACCCGGCGATCAAGTCGTTCGCCCGCATGATGGTCGCCGACCACACGGCGCTGGCGAAGGGAGCCGACGCGGCGATCAAGGCCTCGGGCAAGCCGATCCCCACCGAGCTGGACGAGCGCCGCAAGGGCATGATCGACAACCTGAACGCCGCCAACCCGGGCGACTTCGACGCCGCCTACCTCAGCCAGCAGGAAGCCGCCCACCAGGAAGCGCTGACCCTGCTGAAGGGCTACGCCGACGGCGGCGACGACGCCGGCCTGAAGGCCGTGGCGACCGGCGCGATCCCGAAGGTGCAGGCGCACCTCGACAAGGTGCACGAGCTGCAGGCGAAGAAGTAAGCCCTCAACGGCGTGTCATCCCGGTTTTCGCGGCACGCGAAAGACCGGGACCCATAAGCGCCTGATCGTGGTGAGAATCCGCAGCGGCGACGCGGCGCCTGACCCCGGCGCTACGGAGATTATGGGTCCCGGTCTTCGCTTCGCGAAACCGGGATGACACCGCTGGGGGACGGCGTATCCTGACGGCAACCGGGCTCGAAGATCCGGTTTGTTGGGAGGCTGCGACGATGAGGATCCGGACGCTGATGCTCGGCGTGGCGGCGGCGGCGCTCGCCACCTCCGCGTTCGCTGCGCCCTCTGCCGCGACGGGGGCCTGGAAGGCGCCGCGCAATTCCTGGGGTCAGCCGGACATGTCCGGCGTCTGGACCAACGCCACCATCACCACGCTGGAACGCCCGCCGATGTTCGGCGAGCGGCTGGTGCTGACCGATCAGGAAGCCCGGCGCATGGAGGCCGGCAACGCCGCACGCATGCAGGGCGCCGCCCAGCCCACCAAGGACGGCACCAAGGTCGACGAACTGCCGTCCTGCGGCGGCGGGCAGACCGGGCCGGCCTGCGGCTACAACGCCTTCTGGGTCGATCCCGGCACCAAGGTGATCCGCATCGGCGCGGAGGCGCGCAGCTCGATCATCGTCGAACCCAAGGACGGCAAGCTGCCGCTGAACGCCGCCGCGCAGGGGCGCATCCGCGCGGCCCAGGGCAACGCCCGCGTCGGCAATTTCGACGGCCCCGAGCGCCGCCCGCTGGGTGAGCGCTGCCTGGTCGGCTTCGGCTCCACCTCCGGGCCGCCGATGCTGCCGGTGCTGTACAACAACCACTACCAGATCATGCAGAACGGCGACGAGGTGATGATCGCCGTCGAGATGGTGCACGACGTGCGCCACATCCGGCTGAACGACACCGCCCACAAGCCGGCCGGCGTGCGCCTCTGGATGGGCGACTCGATCGGCCATTGGGAGGGCGACACGCTGGTAGTCGAGACCACCAACTTCCGGCGCGACCAGACCTTCCGCGGCGCCACCGCCGACCAGCGGGTGATCGAGCGCTTCACCCGCATTTCGCCGCAGCAAATCCTCTATCAGTTCGAGGTGATAGACCCGGCAGCGTTCACCAGTCCGGTGAAGGGCGAGGAGTCGTTCAACGCCACCAAGGACATGGTCTACGAGTACGCCTGTCACGAGGGGAACTACGCGCTGCCCGGGATTCTCGCCGGGGCGCGCGAAGAAGAAAAGAAGGGCAAGGAAATGGAAGGCAACCGCGGCGAAGTCCGTGAGGAGGGCGCGGAATGAACCGGCTGCTCACCCTGGCCCTGGCGCTCACGGCGGTTCCCGCCCTGGCCTTCGCGGCCACCGCCCCGGCGCCGCACGCGCCCACGCCCTACAAGGCGCCGCGTACTTCGCTGGGCCAGCCCGACCTGCAGGGCGTCTGGACCAACGCCACCATAACGCCGCTGAGCCGGCCCGCGAAGTTCGGCGAGCGCGCCGTACTGACGGCCGAGGAAGCCCGCGCCCAGGAGCAGGCCACCGCCGACCAGGTGAAGCGCGCCGACGAGCCGACCGACCCGAACCTCAAGGTCGGCGACCTGAAGAACGCCAACTGCGGCCCCGACGGCATCTCGGGTTTCAACTGCGGCTACAACCAGGGCTGGAAGGACCCCGGCGAGAAGGTCGTGGACTTGGGCGGCGAGAAGCGCACCTCGATCATCATCTCGCCCAAGAACGGGCAGTTCCCGGCGATGAACCGCGCCGCCCTGGCGCAGCGCGGCGCGCGGCGCGGCGGCGGTTTCGACGGGCCCGAGGCGCGCGGCGCCGGCGAGCGATGCCTGGTCGGCTTCGGCTCCACCTCCGGGCCGCCGATGCTGCCGGTCATGTACAACAACAACTACCAGATCGTGCAGACCAAGGACGCCGTCCTGATCGAAGTCGAGATGGTGCACGACGTGCGGATGGTGCGGCTGAACGCCAGGCACGATCCCTCGAACATCAAGCGGTGGATGGGCGATTCCATCGGCTGGTGGGAGGGCGACACCCTGGTCGTCGAGACCGTCAACATGCGGCCCGAGCAGGGCCTGCGCGGCCCGGCCGTGAACCCCAAGGTCACCGAGTGGTTCACCCGCATCGGCCCGAAGCAGATCAAGTATCGCTTCAGGATGGAGGACCCGGACGTCTACGCCGAACCCATCGTCGGCGAGATGGCGCTCAACACCTCGAAGGGCGAGCTCTACGAGTACGCCTGCCACGAGGGGAACTACGCGATGAAGGGCATCCTGGAAGGCGCGCGCCTGGCCGAGAAGGAAGGCCGCGCCCCTGACGCCAACGTGGGCCGCGAGGAAGGCTCCAACTGAGCTGCTGTTCTTCCTTTCCCACGCTCGCGTGGGAGAGGGGGACCGCGCCCCGCAGAGGGCGTGGTGGAGAGGGAAAGCCACATCCGCTGAGCCATGACCGCCGATCGATCCGCCGAGCTTGAGGCAGGCCCTCTCCACCACCCGCTCTGCGGCGGGCGGTCCCCCTCTCCCGCTGCGCGGGAAAGGAAGGGCGGTGGCGGAGAGCAGGGAGACCCGCAATGACTTTCCGGATGCTCGCGCTTACCGGCGCCATCGCCCTCCTGGCGTCGTCGGCTCTCGCTGCGCCTGCTGCGCCCTACAAGGCGCCGCGCAACGCCTTCGGACAACCGGACTTTTCCGGGGTTTGGACCAACGCCACCATCACCCGGCTGGAGCGCGACCCGAAGTACGGCGAGCGCCTGGTGCTGACGCCGGACGAGGCCCGAGCCATCGAGGGGGCCAGCGACAAGCGCAACGCCCGCCTGCGCGCCGACACCGACCAGAGCAAGAAGGTTGACGACCTGCCCGAGTGCCAGAGCGGCGCCCAGGGCGCGGCCTG
>CBHTUE010000044.1:0-25105 GCA_966096115.1 uncultured Phenylobacterium sp. | reverse complement strand
GGACGAGAGCCCGGAGCTGGTCACCTCGCTGGGCCTCGACAAAGACGCGCGCGCCGCGGCCAAGTCGCAGTTCAGCGACTACTCGCTGGCCGGCCTGGCGCGCCACCGGCGTGAGAACGCCGACCAGCTACGCCGGCTGAAGGGCGTCGATCGCTCCGGTCTGCGCGACATGCCCGCGGTCAACTACGACACCCTGCTCTACGACCTGCAGGTCACCGACGACGCCAACCGGCGGTTCGAATACGGCGGCCAGGGCGCCGGCTCGCCCTACGGCCTGACCCAGATCAACGGCGCCTGGCAGGAAGTTCCGGACTTCCTGGCCAGCCAGCACACCATCGAGACCAAGGCCGACTGCGAGGCCTACGTCGCCCGCCTGGAAGCCTTCGGCCGGGTGATGGACGAGGAGATCGAGTGCGTCCGCCGCGACGTGGGCCTGGGCGTCATCCCGCCGGACTTCGCCATCAAGGGCGCCATCGCCGGCATGAAGAAGCTGCGCACCGATCCGGAGAAGTCCTCGTTGGTGACCGCGCTCACGGAGCGGGCCGGCGCCAAGGGTATCCCCGGCCTCTGGGGCGCGCAGGCCAAGAGCGCCTACATCGACAAGGTGGTCCCGGCGCTCTCTCGCCAGATTGCGCTGATGGAGGGCCTGCTGCCCAAGGCGACCCACGATGCCGGCGTCTGGAAGCTGCCGGATGGCGAGGCCTACTACGCCGCCTGCCTGGCCGGCCAGACCACCACGACCATGACCCCGGCCGAGGTCCACCAGATGGGCCTGGACGTGACCCGGGAACTGCACGCCCGCGCCGACGTGCTGTTCAAGAAGATCGGCTTCACCAAGGGCGGCGTCGGGGCCCGCTACGACGCGCTCTACAAGTCCAAGAAGCTGGTCTACCCCAACACCGACGCCGGCAAGGCCAAGCTGGTGGGCGACCTCAACAAGCTGGTGCAGGACATGGAGGGGCGCCTGCCCAGCATGTTCGGTCACCTGCCCAAGGCGCAGCTGGAGGTGCGGCGTATCCCGGCCGCCACCGAGGCGGGCTCCTCGACCCACTACACCTCCGGCAGCCTGGATGGGACGCGGCCGGGGATCTACTGGATCAACCTGCGCGACACCGCCGAGGCGCCGTTCTGGTTCATGCCGACCACGACCTTCCACGAGGGCGTGCCGGGTCACCACTTCCAGCTCTCCCTGCAGCGCGAGAGCGACCTGCCGATGATCCGCCGGATCAGCCACTTCGGCGCCTACATCGAAGGCTGGGCGCTCTATTCCGAGCAACTGGCGGAGGAGATGGGCTTCTACGAGGGCCAGCCGCTGTACGAGCTGGGCTACATCCACGACGCTCTGCTGCGCTCCGGCCGCCTGGTCACGGACACCGGCGTCCACGCCCTGCGCTGGACCCGCGAGAAGGCCATCGCCGAGCTCTCCAACATCGACGGTGACCCGGTCAGCCTGTCGACCCAGGAGATCGAGCGCTACAGCGTCAATCCGGGCCAGGCGTGCAGCTACATGGTGGGCAAGCTGACCATCCTGCGGCTGCGCGAGAAGGCGAAGGCGGCCCTGGGCCCGCGCTTCGACATCAAGGCTTTCCACGACGCGGTGCTGCTCTCCGGCGCCATGCCGCTGACGGTGCTGGAGGCGCGGATCGACGGCTTCATCGCGGCGAACAAGGCCTGACACGCATGACCCATCTCGACCGCCGCGGCTTCCTGACCGCCACCACCGCCGCCTCGGCGTTCGTCGCCGTCCCAGCCCTGGCCCAGGCCGACCAGAGCCAGGCGCTCAACGCCTACCTCGACGCCCAATACGAGGAGGAGACCCTCGACGACCCCGAGGAGCTGACCTCCCAGGGCCGCAAGCAGAAGTACGACCAGCTCACCGACCGCAGCGAGGCGGCGGCCGAGCGGCATCTCGTCTGGCGGCGCAAGAGCGTGGCCGGCATGAAGGCCAGGTTCGATCCGGCGAAGCTGAACGAGGAGGCCCGCACCTCCTACGACATGTGGGCGCTGGAGCTGGATCGGGCCGAGCGCCGCGCCCAGTTCCACCGGCACCGCTATGTCTTCGCCCGCGGCGGCGTGCACACTGGCCTGCCGAACTTCCTGATCAATTTCCATCGCGTAGACGACAAATCTGACATGGAGGCCTACGTCGCCCGGATCGGGAAGATCAGTGTGGCGATGGACCAGTCCCTGGCGCGCGCCAAGCTGGCCGCCGCCGACGGCATCCGCATGCCGCGCTGGGAATACGACCGCGCGCTGAGCGAGGTGACGCGGGTCACCACCGGGGCCCCGTTCACCGACGGCAAGGACTCGGCCCTGTTCGGCGACGCGCGCCGCAAGATCGACGCGCTTAAGGTCGGCGGCAAACTCACCCAGCCCGAGGCCGACGGCCTGCTGGCCAAGACCTCCCAGGCCATGACCGGCCAGATGAAGCCGGCCTACGACCGCCTCACCGCCTGGCTCACCGCCGACCGGCCGAACACCTCGCCGGAGGCCAAGGGCGCCGGCGCCCTGCCGGACGGGGCGAAGTTCTACGACACGGCCCTCTATCTCCAGACCACCACCGACATGACCGCCGACCAGATCCACACCCTGGGCCTGAACGAGGTGGCGCGGATCCAGAAGGAGATGGAGGCGGTCAAGGCGCGCACCGGCTTCACCGGCAGCCTGCAGGACTTCTTCGTGATGATGCGCACGGACAAGCGCTTCCTGCTGCCCAACACCGACGAGGGCCGCGCCCAGTACCTGAAGCTGGCCGAGGGCTACCTGGGCGCCATGAAGCAGAAGCTGCCCCAGTACTTCGGCACGCTGCCCAAGGCCGACCTGATCGTGAAGCGGGTCGAGCCGTTCCGCGAGGAGCCCGGCGGGGCCCAGCACTACTTCCCGGGCACGCCGGACGGCTCGCGGCCGGGCATCTTCTACGCCCACCTGTCGGACATGAACGCCATGCCGACCTACCAGCTGGAGAACATCGCCTACCACGAGGGCCTGCCGGGCCATCACATGCAGATCTCGATCGCCCAGGAGCTGACCGGCGTGCCGCGGTTCCGAACCCAGTACGGCTACACGGCCTATTCGGAAGGCTGGGGCCTCTACTCCGAGGCGCTGGCCAAGGAGATGGGCTTCGACACCGACCCCTACAACGACTTCGGCCGCCTCTCCGGCGAGATCTGGCGGGCGATCCGGCTGGTGGTCGACACCGGCATCCATGCCAAGGGCTGGAGCGAGGAGAAGGCGGTGGCCTACTTCATCGCCAACTCGGCCCAGCCGGAGGCCGCGATCCGCTCGGAGATCCAGCGCTACTTCGTCAATCCAGGCCAGGCCACCTGCTACAAGATCGGCATGTTGAAGCTGCAGTCCCTGCGCGACGGCGCGCGCACGGCGCTGGGCCCGAAGTTCGACTACCGCACCTTCCACGACACCGTCCTGAAGGGCGGCGGCCTGCCGCTGCCGGTGCTGGAGGCCCGCGTGAACCGCTGGGTGGCGCGGCAGCGAGCTTAGACCCACGAGCAGACGGGCCCTGACCCTGCGTGATGCTCGACATCGCGCGCTGATCGGCCTTCGATGCGCGCAACCACAAGGGAGCGCGCCATGCCGAGGGCCAGGGCCAACGGGATCGAACTGGAATACGACGTCACCGGCGACGGCGAGCCGCTGCTGCTGATAATGGGCCTTGGCGCGCAGATGACGCGCTGGCCGCAGCCGTTCCTCGACAAGCTGGCGGCCAAGGGCCTGAAGGTCATCCGCTTCGACAACCGCGACGTCGGCCTCTCCACGAAGCTTGAGGGCACGCCGGACTTCCCGGCCATGTTCAAGGCGCTGGGCGAGGGCAGGACGCCTGCCGTGCCCTACCTGCTGGACGATATGGCGGCCGACGCCGCCGGGCTGCTGGAGGCGCTGGGGATCGCCCGCGCGCACATCGTCGGCGCCTCGCTGGGCGGGATGGTGGCCCAGCTGGTGGCCGCCTACTACCCGCAGCACACCCTGTCGCTCACCTCGATCATGTCGACCACCGGCAACCGTTCGCTGCCGCCCGCCGCGCCCGAGGCCATCGCCGTGTTGAACGACCGCGGGCCCGACCCGCTGCAGGACTTCGAGGGCTACCTGGAGCGCGGCGTGAAGAGCGCCGTCGTCATCGGCTCGCCGGCCCATCCGCCGACCCCGGAGGAGACGAAGGCGCGGCTGAAGGCCGACTTCGAGCGCAGCTACAGCCCCGAGGGCTTCCAGCGCCAGTACGCGGCGGCGGCCGCCTCGCCCGACCGCCGGCCGATGATCGCGCACATCACCGCGCCCACGGTGGTGATCCACGGCTCAGCCGACCCGCTGGTGCCGCTGGCCGGCGGCAAGGACACGGCGGAGAACATCCCCGGCGCCGAACTGAAGGTGATCGAGGGCATGGGCCACGACTTCCCGCCCGCCCTCTACGACACCATCGTCGAGGCGATCATGGTCGCGGTGAACCGCGCCAAGGCGGAGGCGGCGTGATGGCGACCCTGAAGCGCGACGACGGCGTCAGCCTCTACTACGAGGTCCACGGCACGGGGCCGAAGACCATCCTGCTCACCCACGGCTATTCGGCCACCTCCCAGATGTGGACCGGCCAGATCGCCGAGCTGTCCAAGGACCACAAGCTGGTCATCTGGGACATGCGCGGCCACGGCCAGTCCGACAGCCCGGACGACCCGGCGCTCTATTCCGAACCGGCGACGGTGGCGGACATGGCCGCGCTGCTGGACGCGGTGGGGGCGAAGACCGCCATCGTCGGCGGCCTGTCGCTGGGCGGCTACATGTCGCTGGCGTTCAATCGGGTGCACGGCGATCGCGTCGAGGCGCTGCTGATCATCGACACCGGCCCCGGCTACAAGAACGACGAGGCCCGCGCCGGCTGGAACGCCACCTCGTTGAAGACCGCCGAGCGCTACGAGACCGAGGGCCTGGCCCTGCTGGAAAAGGGCAGCGCCGAGCGCCGCACCGCCCGGCACAAGAGCGCCAAGGGCCTGGCGCTCGCCGCCCGCGGAATGCTGACCCAGCGCGACGCCGGCGTGATCACCTCGCTGCCCGATATCAAGGTCCCGTCGATCGTGGTCGTGGGCTCCGAGGACACCCCGTTCCTGGCCGCCAGCAGCTACATGGCCGCCAAGATCCCGGGCGCGGAACTGGCCACCATCGACGGCGCCGGCCACGCCGCCAACATCGACAAGCCCGAGGCGTTTAACCAGGCCATCCGCGGCTTCCTGGACGGCCTGAAGACCTAGCCCCGCCGCGTAAGCGGCGATTCTGGCCACTGAAAACACTGAAGACACTGACGGCGTCGTGCTGGCTGCCCTTTCAGTGTTTTCAGTGTTTTCAGTGGCTTAATCGAGCGCCTCCGCTGGCGCGGAGGCCTGCAGCGAAATCTTCGCCAAACCAACGGTCGCTTAACCTTGGCCGTGTAGGCTGGTCGCATGGAAATCGTGAATGGCTTTCCGTGCAAGAATTGCACGGACGTCGATCTCGCCAAGAAGGGCATCGACCCCGCCAAGCCCAAGGACGGGCCGAACGGCGTCTATGCGGCCGACAAGGCCAAGGACGCCGACAAGGCGGACAAGGCCAATCGCGGCGTTGACGACAAGGGCCCCGGCTTCGGGCCCGCGGTGACCCTCTCGGGCGCCCTCGCCAACGTCCAGCCGACCGGGCAGGCCGAGAAGACCCAGCCCTACCAGCCCGGCTCCAGCGTCAGCATCTCCGCCTAGAACGCGCATCCATTCGGCGCCAACCTTCGGTAACGTGAGGGTTCGGGCGGAGGGATGATCATGCGTGCGGCTCTGGCTTTGATGGCGACGGCCCTGTGGGCGGGGCCCGCGCTGGCCCAACAGCACGACATGTCCAAGATGCAGATGGGCTTGCCGCCCATGCCGGCCGTCTATGCCGGCGAGGCCGACAAGCCCGGCGCGCCGGTGTTCCAGGGCCTGGGCGTGTTCAGCATGCCGGTCACGGCGACCCCGCCGGCCCAGAAGTTCTTCGACCAGGGCGTCAACCTGGTGTTCGGCTTCAACCACGCCGAGGCGATCCGCTCGTTCCGCGAGGCCGCCAGGCTCGATCCCAACTGCGCCATGTGCTGGTGGGGCCTGGCGCTGGCGCTGGGCCCCAACATCAACCTGCCGATGCCCGACGACGCCGTCGCCCCGGCCTGGGCCGCGCTGCAGAAGGCCCGCGCCCTGGAGCCCAAGGTCACGCCCCGCGAGCGCGCCTACATCGAGGCGCTGGCCAAGCGCTACTCGGCCGATCCCAAGGCCGACCGCGGTCTGCTGAACGAGGTCTACGCCCAGGCGATGGGCGAGCTGGTCCGGCAGTATCCGGACGACCTGGACGCCGCGACCTTCTGGGCCGAGGCGATGATGGACACCCAGCCGTGGGACTACTGGCAGGCCGACGGCGTCACCCCCAAGGGCCACGGCGGCGAGATCGTGGCGGTGCTGGAGAAGACCATCGCGAAGGCGCCGAGCCACCCCGGCGCGCTGCACCTCTATATCCACGCGGTGGAGGCCTCGACCTCGCCGGAACGGGCGGAACCGGCGGCCGACCGGCTGCTGGTGCTGATGCCGGGCGCCGGCCACGTGGTGCACATGCCCAGCCACATCTACTACCGCGTCGGCCGCTACCAGGACGCCGCGGCGGCCAACGAGAAGGCCGCGCTGGTCGACGAGCAGTACATCGCCGCCTGCAAGGCGCAGGGCTTCTACCCGGCCGGCTACTACGGCCACAACATCCACTTCCTGTGGACCTCGTCGGAGATGGAGGGCCGCTACCAGGCCTCGATCGACGCGGCCCGGCGCCTGGTGAAGGCGGTCGACGCGCCGAACCTCTCCAAGCAGATGTCGATCGCCGAGCTCTACAATTTCACGCCGGTGGTCACCCTGATGCGGTTCGGCAAGTGGCGCGAGGTGCTGGTCGAGCCGGCGCCGGACAGCGAGCTGACGCTCGACACCGCCATGTGGCTCTACGCCCAGGCCTTCGCCCACGCCAACACCGGCGACCTGGCCGCCGCCAGGGCCGACCGGGTGAAACTGGCCGCGCTGCAGAAGGGCAAGTTCGCGAAGTACGACGCCTTCAATGTGCCCGCCGCCGGGATGATCGGCGTGGCCCTGGCCTCGGTCGATGGCGAGATCGCCCGCAAGTCCGGCGACCTGCCGCGCGCGGTGAGCGCCTTCACCAAGGCCCGCGAACTCGAGCTGGCGCTGCCCTACACCGAACCGGCCTACTGGCACCGCCCCGTGTCGCACCTGCTGGGCGCGGCCCTGCTGGAGGCCGGCAAGCCCGCCGAGGCTGAAGCCGTCTATCGCGACAGCCTGAAGAGCTACCGCCGCGACGGCTGGGCGCTGGCAGGCCTCTCCGCCGCCCTGCGCGCCCAGGGCACGACCGCCGACGCCGCCACGGTCGCCGTCGACCTCGCCGACGTCTGGCGCCGGGCCGACACGAAGATCACGACATCGCGGCTCTGAGCTTCGTCTCCTCGACCGGCCTTTGCCCCCGGCGGGTCAGGGTCTAGTCTTCGTCCAGGCGAGTGGATGGAAGCTATGAGCGACGCTGTCGGCCCCGGCGATCTGGTTCTCTGCGTCAACGCGGCCCCAAACCATGCCACCGGACGGCCCGTGCCCCTGCAGGCCGGCGAGACCTACCGCGTTCTCGCGGTCATGGACTTCGCCTGCCCCTGTGGACGCGCCGACGCCCTGCTCGACGTGGGCGTCGACTTCGCCTGGTGCCAGACCCGCTTCCGCCTCCTGCCGAAGCCCAAGGCCCAGGCCAAGACGCGCCGGGTCTCCGCGCCCAAGGAAAAGGAATCCATCCGCTGAGGCGCTGACGGCGGCTTCGCGGCTGACAAGATCGGCCCCTGGCCGGAGGACGGCGCGTATCGCCTTTTCGACACGAAGACCACGAAGACCACGAAGATGCCGAGGCTGCTGGAGCGGCCGAGCCTCTCTGACGCCCTTTGTGGTCTTCGTGGTCTTCGTGGTTCAAACCGCCGAAAACGCAGAGATCGCAGAACGATCCGAGAGGCCCGGCCTCCCCAAGGACCCCTTCTGCGTCCTCTGCGTTTTCTACGGCTTATCTTCTGGCCGCCTGCGGCGCTTCAGAACCACCCCGCCGCCTTCAGCGGGGCTGCGTTGCTGCGGCTGATGGGGACGGTCAGGCCGCACTTCAGCTTCGCCTCGCCGCGGCCGCGGCTCCAGCGGACCTCGTCGATGGCGTCGGCGGCGACCCACCAGGAGCGGTGGGTCTGGAAGCCCTTCGCCGCGGCCAGCTCGGCGATGGCGTCGCCGAACCGGGCGGTGACCAGTTCCTCGCCGGCGTCGGTGTGGACCCGCAGGTAGTGGTCCTCAGCCTCCACGGCGTAGAGGGTCGCCTCGCGCCGCTTGGCCGACAGCCTCCGGCGGAACGCCTCGGCAGGATCTCCCGGGGCCTCGACAGGCGGGGCCTGGGCCGCGGCCGCCGCGGGCGCCCGCGCCCAGACCAGCTGTCGGAACAGCATCACCGAAACGCAGACCACGAACACCTGGAACCAGGGCTGGGCCAGATTGTCGGCGGTCAGCCGCATGCCGGCCAGCCAGTGGTTGGCAAAGCCCACCAGCACCGTGACCGGCGGCGTCATCCCCACGCTGACGATGGCGAGCCGCAGCCAGAACCGGTCGGTGAACCTCTGTACCGGCACATCGATCGCCACCCCGATCAGGCCGCCGCCGACCATGCAGATGAACCAGTACTCCAGCCGCTCGAGCAGGGTGCGCTCCATGGTGCCGAACGGACCCAGCAACGCCATGACCACGCCGATCGCCACCCACAGTCCGATATCGGCGGCGAGCCTTGCGTAGGCATTGGAGACGAAGGCGTTCGGCATAGGCCCCGCGTGGCGGCGGAATCGTTCGCGCCGATCCTGCCACGTCTTGCGAAAACGGCGCATCCGTTCGCGCGGGATCGGCGCCGTTCGCGTGTTGCGCCCTTGAGGAGGCCGGCGGCCGCGGCTCACCTCCCATCGAACCGCGAAACGGAGCGTCACATGCAGACGTGGACGACCAAGACCAAGGCTTCCTGGGGCCTCGCCGCCTTCCTGAGCGTGGGCGTCGCCATCTACGCCTACGTGTCCCTGCCGATGGGCGGCAGTCCCGCGCCGCAGGTGCTGGCCAACCTGTTCGCCAAGCCCTGGCTGATGGTCCACGTCGCCGGCGCAGGGACAGCCCTGCTGGTCGGAGGCTTCCAGTTCCTGCCGGCGATCCGGCGGCGCCGCACGATCCACCGCTGGCTGGGGCGGATCTACGCCACCGGCTGCATCGCGGGCGGTTCGGCGGGCCTGCTGGTGGCGATCGGCACGACCTCGGGCCCGGTGGCCGCGTGGGGCTTCGGCCTGCTGGCCGTGACCTGGGTCTACACGACCTCGCAGGGCTGGCTGACCGCCCGCGCGCGGCGCTTCGACGAGCACCGCGCCTGGATGATCCGCTCGTTCGCCCTGACCTTCGGCGCGGTCACCCTGCGCATCTACCTGCCGATCAGCCAGATCGCCGACATCCCGTTCCAGGTGGCGTATCCCGCCATCGCCTGGCTGGCCTGGGTCCCGAACCTGACGCTGGCCGAATTGTACCTGCGCCGTGAAGGGCTGGCTCGCCGGCAGCCGGCGTAGCCGCTGCTGCAACACTGCTGACATGGCCCTGTCAGCAGGCCGGGCGTTTAGTGTCGGGACTGAGCAGCAGGAGCCCCCCATGTCCGACCTGACCTTCTACACGAACCCCATGTCGCGCGGTCGCATCATCCGTTGGATGCTGGAGGAGGTGGGCCAGCCGTACGAAACGGTCATCCTCCAGTGGGGCGCCAACAAGTCGCCGGAGTACCTGGCGGTCAACCCGATGGGCAAGGTGCCGGCGATCAAGCACGGCGACATGGTCGTCACCGAGTGCGGCGCGATCTGCGCCTACCTGGCCGACGCCTTCCCGCAGGCCGGCCTGGCGCCGCCCTCGGGCAGCCCGCGCCGCGGGACCTACTATCGCTGGCTGTTCTTCGCCGCCGGGCCCATGGAGCAGGCCGTCGGTATCAAGGCGCTCAACGTCGAGGTGCCGCCCGAGCGCGAGATGATGCTGGGCTACGGCTCGCTGGACGCCGTGCACGACGCCATCGAAGGCGCGCTCAAGGGCCGCGACTACCTGGACGGTGAAGCGTTCACCGCCGCCGACCTCTACCTCTCCGCCCACCTGGGCTGGGGCATGCAGTTCGGCACGATCGAAAAGCGCCCGGTCTTCGAGGCCTACGTGGCCCGCCAGCAGGCGCGGCCCGCCGCCCAGCGCGCGGTGAAGATCGACGACGACCTGCTCGTCGCCCAGGCCCCGCCGGTCACGGAGCCGGCTGAATAGGGGCCGGCTGAATAAGGTCCCATTTGTTCCCGTAGAGGTCCTCCCACACCGCGACGCTGCCGTAGGGCTCGTGTCGCGGCGCCTCCAGGAACCGCACGCCCGCGGCCGCCATGCGCTGGTGGTCGCGGGCGAAGTCGTCCGTCTCCAGGAAGAACATCACCCGCCCGCCGGCCTGGTCGCCGACGCGCGCGGCCTGCTCGCCCGCAGCCTTCGCCAGTAGCAGCCCCGCGTCGGACCCCGGCGGCCGCACCACCACCCAGCGCTTGCCACCGCCCTGGTCGGTGTCCTCGACGAGGTCGAAGCCGGCCTGGCCGACATAGAACGCGATCGCCGCATCGTAGTCGGCGACGAGGAGGGCGGTGAGGGAGAGGCGTTGCATGGGGTGGCTACTAGCGCGCCCTTCCTTTCCCGCGAAGCGGGAGAGGGGGACCATCGGCCGAAGAGCCGATGGTGGAGAGGGCAAGCCTCAAGCGCCGCGCGGCGGCATTCCCTCTCCACCACCCGCTCTTCGCTGCGCTCGGCGGGCGGTCCCCCTCTCCCGCGCAAGCGCGGGAAAGGGAGGCGTGGCGCGGCGCCGCTATGCCGCCGGCCGGTTCGCCTGGGCGGCTTCTTCCGCCGCCCGTCCGTGCAGCTCCGACATGTGGTCGAAGTCCGCTTCGAATGCGCCCAGCCCCTGGGTCAGCCCGCGCAGTTCCGCGATCAGGTCCTGGCGTTCGCTCTGCGGCAGGTAAGCCTCGATGCGTTCCCAGCCGCGCCAGTCCTCCCGTGGGCTCAGCCCCAGGATCTGGCCGCGCCGCGCCGTCAGCGCCGAGGTGACGTTCGAGGCGCTGGGCGACGGCGAATAGACCGTCAGCTTCTCGATCGGCTCCAGCAGGATCGCGCCGGTCTGCTTCATGGCGTCCTCGATCGCCAGCCGGCCGACCGTGCGGAACGCCATTTCGGACGAGTCGACCGCGTGGGTCTGGCCGTCGACCAGGGTGACCTCCAGGTCGGTGACCGGGAAGCCGAACACGCCCTTGGTCAGCCCGTCGCGCACCCCGATCTCCACCGCCGGGATCCACTGCCGGGGCACCGCGCCGCCCACCACCTTGGAATTGAACACGAAGCCCGAGCCGCGGGGCAGGGGCTTCACCTCGATGGTGATGTCGGCGAACTGGCCGTGGCCGCCCGACTGTTTCTTGTGCCGCGACCGCTGGGTGGCGGCCTTGGCGATGGTCTCGCGGTAGGGGGTCTTGGGCTGGACGGTGTCGATCTCCACGCCATAGCGGCGCTTCAGGCGCTCCAGGGCCAGGCGCACGTGGCCCTCGCCCTGGCCGGCCAGCAGCACCTGGCGTTGTTCGGCGTCGTGGGTGAGCGACAGGCCGGGATCCTCCTCCACCAGCTTGTTGAGCGCGCCCGAGAGGCGGACGTCGTCGTTGCGGTTCTTGGCGCTGAGGGCCACCGCATAGAGCGGCCGCCGGGCGCCGCCGGCCGCGCGGACCTGCTGCGCCGCGCCGGTGGTCGAGAGGATCTGGCCGCTTCCGGCCTGCTCGACCTTGCCGATGGCGCAGATGTCGCCGATCGGCGCCTTGGCGATCTTCTTCAGCGCCGAGCCCTGCACCTGGCTGAGGCCGCCGGCGCGGCTCTTCTGGCCGTCGGCCATGACGAACTCGGCGCCGTCCGGCAGCTCCGCGCCGAACACCCGCGCATAGGCGAGCTTGCCGGATTGCCCGGCGTAGGCGGCCTTCAGCACATAGGCGCCCTTGCTGACGCCCAGGCGGTCGGCGGCCTTGGAGGCCGGCGGGGTCTCGTGACGCAGCGCCTTCAGCAGCCGGCGGATGCCGAAGCCGTTGGCCGCCGAGCCGAAGAACACCGGCACGATCTGGCCGTCGTTCATCTCCTTGACCAGGTCGGCGAAGACCGCGTCGCGGCTGGGGGTCGCGTCGGACAGCAGCTGTTCCATCAGCTCGTCGTCGAAATCGGCCATCTGCTCCAGCATGTGGAAGCGCGCGTCAGCCTCCTCCGCCTGCAGGTCGGACGGGATCTCGATCAGCTCTGACGGCTTGTGCGGCCGGTAGACGAAACAGCGTTCCAGCGCGAGGTCGATGTAGCCGGAGACGTGGTCGCCGTCCCAGGTCGGGATCTGGCGCGCCACCAGTGGCGCGGAAGAGACGGGCGCCAGGGCGTCCAGCAACTCCTGCAGGGTCCCGCGGGCCTGGTCCATCTTGTTGATGAACAGGGCGTGCGGCACGCCCATCCGCTCCAGTTCTCGCAGGGCGGGCTGCAGCAGCACCGCCTTGGCGGGGTCCGGCTCGGCGACCACGATGGCGAGGTCCACCGCCGGCAGGGCCGGGTCGATCTCGGCGCAGAATTCCAGGGAGCCGGGGCAATCGACGACCACGTAGCGGTCGCCCATGAATTCGAAACCGGCGAGGTTCAGTTCGACGGAATGGCCTCGGGCCTTGGCTTCCGGGCTGGAGTCCCCGACCTCGCCGGGCCGCACGGCCTGGCCGGTCGCGGCTTCCAGCAGGGCCTCCATCAAGGCCGTCTTGCCGGCGCTCGTGGGGCCGACGAGCGCAAGCGCCCGAACCGACCCCGTGTCTCGGATTGCCATGGATACGTTCTCCCATCACCGAAGGCGCCGAGAGCGCCCCGTTCAAACGGGAGTCGAAAGCGCTCTTGCGCGCGGTTTAGGACGGTCTGCGACCCGTAGGGGCCGCGGTTGCCGCCCATTGGGAGAACCCTACGCCCGCTTTTTCGCGGGGTACAAACGGCCCGGCCGCCTGTTCAAGTATTTGTGACGGGGATCAGCCCCAGTCCTTGCGCTTCTCCTGCGCGGCGCGGATCGCCAGGCTGCCGACACCCCCGCCGCCTTTCAGGAAGGCGGTGATCTGGGCCTGGTCCATGGGCTTCTCGCTGGCGCGGCCGTAGAGCCACCCCTGGGCGTAGTCGACCCCGGCCTTGCGCACGGCTTCCTCCGCCTCGGCGGTCTCGACCATCTCCGCCAGGGTGCGCACCTTCAACTCGGCGCACATGTTGACCAGGTGCTTGACGAAGGTGGCCTCGCGGCCGCCGTGCTGCAGGTCGCGGATGTAGCGGCCGTCGATCTTCAGGACGTCGAGGGTGAGCTGCTGCAGATAGGCCAGCGACGCTGCGCCGGCCCCGAAGTCGTCGAGGCAAACCTGGCAGCCGGCGGCGCGCAGGGCCTGCAGCCGGCGGTCGGCGCCGGCCAGGTCTTCCACCGCCGCGCTCTCGGTCAGCTCGAACAGCAGCCGGCCCTTGATCGCCGGATTCTCGGTGACCAGCTTCAGCGCGCTGTCGACGTAGTTGTCGGCCATCAGGCTGCGGCCCGAAACGTTGACCGCCAGCATTAGGGCCGGGTCGCGCAGCAGGTGGGTCAGGGTTTCTTCGAGGATCGCGATATCCAGCGGCTCGATCAGGTCCATTTCCTCGGCCATGCGGATGGTCGGGAAGGGGCTGCCGTCGGCGCCGAAGCGGACCAGCACCTCGTGGTGGGAGAGCTTGCCGTCGCTGAGCGTCACCACCGGCTGGAAGGCCAGGCTGAAGCGTTTGAAGCGGATCGCCGCGCCCAGCTGGCCGGCCTTGGACATCGTCGTGCGCATGGCGCTGTCCAGCGCCTCGGTGAAATCGCCGGGCAGGCCGCCGTCGAGGCCCTTTTCCATGACGAGGTTCAGGGCGTAGCGCAGCGCCTGGGTCACCTGGCGCGGCCGCTCGATGCCGCTCATGGCCACCGCGCCGGTCTCGGTCTTGACGCCGTCGACGCCCGCGCTGACCAGCACGCGGTCGATGCGCGCGGCCATGACCTCGGTCGCTTCCTCGCGCTCGCGCACCATGGCGTAGCGGTCGTGGCCGACGGCGGTGGGCGCCTCGCCGCGGTAGGACTGGGCGCGCAGCACGCCGGCCAGCAGGGCCTGCAGCTTGGCGGGGTCCTTCTGGTGCGCCTCGCTCTCCGAGAACCCGGCCAGCTGTACGAAGGCCAGCTCCAGCTCCTGCGACGAGCCGGCCAGCAGCTCGGCGGCGCGGGCCTCGAAGGTCTCGCGGCTCTGCACGCCCGCGACGCCGCGGGCCTTGGCCTTGGCCAGGGTGCAGGAGATCGCCCCCTGGTTCTGCGGCAGGCGGATCGCGGTCAGGGTGGCGTAGCGGGCGGCGGCCTCCTTGGGCGCCACCACCTGCACCGTGACCGGCCCGGCGCGCGCGGCCCCGTCCAGGCCGTCGAACATGGCCTCGACCATCGGGTGGTCGTCTTCGTGGATCACGGATTTCCAGGGCCGGCTGCTCAAACCGGTGTCGCTGACGCCCAGAACCGTCTCGCCGGCCCCCAGGCCGAAGTTGATCACGCCGTCGTCGCGGATCTCCAGCAGGAGATCGGCGGCGGCGAACCCGAAGCCCAGGAAGCGGTGTGGCGTAGACAAACTGGCGTTTCCCTTGATCCGCCAGACTGCCGAAGAGGCCTTAAGATCAGGTTTGCGCCGCCGGCTTGCCGCCTCCGGCAGAACGGCGCAATGTCAGCTCGAAAACATACGGGAGGTTCGAAAAATGACCTACGCCGCCGGGCGGGTGATCAACGATGCCGACAGCCACATCATGGAGAGCCTGGACTGGCTGCCGTCCTATGCCGACAAGGCGATCAAGGACCGGCTGATCAGCATGCGGCTGGAAGCCGGCGGCTCGGGCGCGGCCAAGGCGATCGCCATGGCCCAGGCGCGCCAGCAGGACGCCCAGGCCACCGCGGCGATCGCCAGCAACGTCGTGACCGGACCCAAGGGCTGGGCCGCCTACGGCGCCATGAACCCGGACGAGCGCAGGCGCGCCCTGGACGACCTGGGCTTCGCGCGGCAGCTCGTGTTCACCACCTTCGCCGGCTCGCAGTTCATGCCGTCGGGCGATCTGGAGGTGAAGTATGGCGGCGCGCGGGCCCTGAACCGCGGGATCGCCGAGTTCTGTTCGGGCGACAAGCGGCTGGTCGCCGTGGGCGTGGTCCCGCTGGACGACCCGGAGCAGGCGCTGGTGGAGGTGGACGCGGCGATCAAGGCCGGCTGCGGCGCCATCTGGGTTCCGGCGGCGCCGGCCGGCGAGCGCTCGCCCGGACATCCGGACCTGGACCCTGTCTGGCGCCGGATGAGCGAGGCCGGCGTGCCGTTCATGCTGCACGTGGGGGCCGCGGCGCCCAGCCTGCAGCCCGCCTATCACAAGAACGGCCATCCCCGGCCGAAGGACTGGCTGGGCGGGGGCGAGAATCTGCGGGCCAAGGACTTCTTCGCGCTGAGCTTTGCCGCCCAGAACTTCCTGAACGCCCTGGTGCTGGACGGCGTCTTCGAACGCTTCCCGCTGCTGCGCGGCGGGGTGATCGAACTGGGCGCCGGCTGGGCGCCCGACATGCTGCGGCGCATGGACGGGGCCTGGAAGGGCTGGCGGAAGACCGACCCGGTCGTGGCGTCGCTCTCGATGCCGCCCTCGGAGTACATCCGCCGCGCCGTGCGCTTCACGCCCTTCGCCACCGAGGACGCGGGCACGATCATCCGCGAGGGTGGGCCGGAGCTGTTCCTGTTCTCGTCCGACTTCCCGCACCCGGAAGGCACGAAGAACCCGATCGAGCGGTTCGAGAAGAGCTTCGAAGGCTTCGACGAGGACACGAAGGACCGGTTCTACCGCCGGAACTTCCAGGACATGTTCGTCGGGACCTAGGGCGCGGCGGGCTCGGTCGACTTGCGCTTCAGCATCCGCTGGCGGGTGCGCAGCACGGTATAGAGGCGGTCGCGCTGGTGGTCGCCGACCGGCAGGGCGACGCGGTTGTGGCCGATCTCGAGGTCGTGGGCGGCGTCGTTGGCCAGCTTGTTCATGGCGTTGGGCGTGACCTGCCACAGCACGTGGACCAGGTCGGCGACCAGCAGCTCGAGCGCGGCCACGCGGGCGACCAGATCGCGGTTGCTGGTGGCGAAGTCGTCCATTCGGCGCCGGTTCGTGCTTGTGTTGTTCTGCGGCCCGGAGTTTTGGCCGCCCACCCTTAAGGCTTCCCTATTGCGCGCATAAGTTGATGAAAAAACAGGCTTCGACGATCCCCGTTCGACCCACGGCAAGGGTGCTGCTGCTGGACCGCGCCGATCGCGTCCTGCTGATGAACGGGCGGCTGCCGGGCCGGGCGCGGGGCGAGCCCGGCGCCTGGTTCTTAATCGGCGGCGGGTTGGAGCCCGGGGAGACCTGGCTGGAGGCCGCGGCCCGCGAGATCGTCGAGGAGACCGGCATCACCGAGTTCGAGCTGGGCCCGATCGTCTGGCGCCGCGAGGGCGTGCTGCACATCCCGGACCCGCGACTGTTCGACGAGCGCTACATCGTCGCCCGATGCGAGGGCGCGGAGCCGAACCGCGAGGGCTGGGACGCCCTGGAACGCGACCAGATCGACGACATCCGCTGGTGGACGCAGGCCCAGCTCGCGGCGACGCAGGAGGCGGTGTTCCCGGGTGGGCTCGCCGGCCTGCTGACCGACATCCTGGCCGGGCTCTACCCTGCCGAACCGCGGCTCATTCCCTGGGGCTAGGCTTCACCCTAGTGTCGCGATTCAGAGGCTAGGAAACGACCCATGATCGCCGCCCTGTTCGCCGCCGCCGCCATGGCGGGCTCCGTTTCGGCCGCCTGCGACCTGGAGCACCCGTCCGGCAAGCCCGGCTGCACCCGCGCCGCGGTCGACGCGCTGCCGATGAACGCCATCCAGGTGATCGGCACGCACAACAGCTACAAGGTCGCCATCGCCCCCAACGAGATGGCCGCGCTGCGCAAGCTCAATCCCCGCGCCGCCGACACCCTGGACTACAGCCACAAGCCGCTAACCCAGCAGCTGGACGACGGGGCCCGGCAGCTGGAGATCGACTTCGTCTACGACCCCGAGGGCGGCCGCTACGCGGCGCCGCTGGGCCGCAGGATGACGCCCGATACGACGCCCTACGACCTGTCGGCGATGGCGAAGCCGGGGATGAAGGTGATCCATGTGCCGGACCTGGACTACCGCGTGGTCTGCCCGACGCTGGTCGCCTGCCTGAGCGAGGTGCGCGCGTGGTCGAACGCGCACCCCGACCACGTGCCGATCCTGCTGATCTTCAACCTGAAGCAGGACCAGCTGAAGATCCCCGGCGCCGTGCCGCTGCTGCCGTTCGACGCCAAGGCGATGGACGCGGTCGACGCCGAGATCCGCTCGGTCTTCCGCTCCGGCGAACTGATCACGCCGGACGCGGTGCAAGGCAAGCACGCCACCCTGCGTGAAGCGGTGGCGGCCGGCGGCTGGCCCACGCTCAAGGCGGCGCGCGGCAAGCTGATGCTGGCGATGGACGAGAGCCCGGAGGTCGTCGCGGTCTACCGCGGGGCCCGCAAGAGTCTCGAAGGCCGGATGATGTTCGTGAACACCGACCCGTCGTCGCCGGCGGCGGCGTACGAGACCCTCAACGAGCCGCAGGAACTGGCGGAGAAGATCGCCGCCGCGGTCAAGGCCGGCGTCATCGTGCGCACCCGCGCCGACGCCGACACCTGGGAAGCGCGCAAGAACGACACCTCGCGCCAGGTCGCCGCCTTCGCCTCCGGCGCCCAGTACGTCTCGACCGATTATATGGAGCCGGACACCCGGTTCGGCCCCTACACCGCCAGCCTGCCGGGCGGCGGCCGCGCCCGCCTGTCGCCGGTGCAGGCCGTGAAGCGCTGAGCGCGACAACTGGGCCAACATCTTGAAATATAAAGCTACGTCATCCCCCGGCTTGTCCGGGGGACCCATTCACACGATCGGCAGAAGAGATCGCGGCGGCGCCGCTAGGGGTTGCTCGGCAGCGAAGGTGATCATGGGTCCCCCGGACAAGCCGGGGGATGACGATCAAATTGGGGGTGAGTGAGTCACCAACCTAAGGCGTCAAGGCGTCCGATCGGCAGCCGCCTCGCGCAGCGGCGGCGCCGCGGCCAAGTCTGCCGTCTCCGCGGCCGCCTGGTCGGCCGAGGGTGCGACCTGGGCGGCGCGGATTTGCGGCCCGTCGCGCTTGCCGTCGCCGACGATGGCCTTGACCACGCGCTTGCCGACGAAGGCGCCGGCGAACTTTCCCACCGGCCCGGCGACGGCAGCGCCGGCGATGCCGCCGACCACGCCGCCGGCGGCCGTGCCGACCTTCTGTCCGATCTTGCCCTTCTGTGAGTCCTGCCCCTCGACGACCACCGGAGCGACCGTCATCGGCCGGCTCCCGTCGAGGGAGGGTTTCACCTCGGCCCGGGCAGGGATGGCCTCGGGCTGGACGGGGATGGTCAGGTGGTCGGGCTGGGCGGCGGGCGCCGGCGGGGCGAGCGCTTCGGCGGCCGGGACGCCCTGCGCCACGGCGACGCCGGGGAGGGCCACGACGCCGCTCAGGGCGAGGGTCAAGAGGGGACGCATCATCAACGCTCCGCGAGGACAACCTCGTTCGAAGCGTTCTGAACGCGTTCAGGGCCGAGCGGTTCAGCCCGGCCTGGTTGGGGGCTCGCAAACGCGAGCCCCCTCAGGGGGTTAGCCCGTAACCTTCAGGTTGGTCGCGGAGGTCTTGCCGCTGCGGCCGTCCTGCTCGAGGTCGAAATTGACCGTCTGGCCTTCGTTCAGGCCCGACAGGCCGGCCTGCTCGACCGCGGAGATGTGGACGAAGATATCCTGACCGCCGCCATCGGGCTTGATGAAGCCGAAGCCCTTGGTGGGGTTGAACCACTTCACCTGGCCGGTGCCGGAGCCCGCGACCACGCCGCGCGAACGGCCACCGCCGCCACCGCCGCCGCCGCCGTAGCCGCCGCCACCACCGCCGAAGCCGCGATCACGCCCGCCGCCGCCGTCGCCGCCGCCCCCGCCGCCGGAGCCACCACGGTCACCGCGGTCGAAACCGCCGCCACCGCCGCCGCCCGCGCGACGCGGGGCGGGATCACCCGCCGCCGTCACGACGATGGAGGTCGCCGCCAGCTTGCCCGATCGTCGATCTTGTTCGAGTTCGTAATCCACCTTGTCGTTTTCATTCAGGCTGTCCATGCCCGCTTGGTTGAGGGCGGAGATGTGGACGAAAACGTCCGATCCGCCGTCGTCCGGCTGAATGAAGCCAAAGCCCTTAGCCGTGTTGAACCACTTGACAGTGCCGCTCGCCATTTCGTCGCAACCTAACCGAAGAGAAAGTCCCGCGCCGCGCACAAGTCGGCGCACGGCTAATCGTCCCTGAAGAGCCGTGATCGGATTTGTAGCGACGGAATTCGAGCAAGGCCAGCGCTCGTGACAGGCGAGTTTAAACAGCCTATGGGAGCCCCCCTTTCGCCACAGCCGCTCCAGGGCCTTTCGTGAAGAGCATCTGCGTCTACTGCGGCTCCTCCCCGGGGACCGATCCCAGGTTCATGGAGGAGGCGGTCCGCTGCGGGACGCTGATCGCCGAGCAGGGCCTGACGCTGGTCTACGGCGGCGGCAAGGTGGGCCTGATGGGGCAGGTGGCCGACGCCGCCCTGGCCGCAGGGGGCAAGGTCGTTGGGATCATGCCGGCCGACCTGGTGGCCGCCGAGATCGCCCACCGCGGCCTCACGGAGCTGCGCGAAGTCGGCTCCATGCACGAGCGCAAGGCGCTGATGGCCGACCTTTCGGACGGCTTCCTGTGCCTGCCGGGCGGCCCCGGGACGTTCGACGAGGTGTTCGAGCAGTGGACCTGGGCGCTGCTGGGCATCCACGCCAAGCCGTGCGGCTTCGTCAACGTCGCCGGCTACTACGACCTGATGCGCCAGACCGTGCAGAACATGGCCGACAACGGCTTCATCGCGCAGCCCTACGTCGACATGCTGGTCTACGCCGACACCTCCGCCGGCGTGCTGGACGCGTTCCGGAGCTACGTGGCCCCGCCGCCGAAATGGGCGGGGGCACGGCGGTAACGTCCCCCCTCAGGGCGAGCCTTGGCTCAGAGCTCCAGCCTGTACGTCTTCGTCGCCGTGCCCGAGAACAGCGCGGTCTTCTCCGACGCCGACGCGCCCTTGGCCACATGCTTGAAGGCGTTCCAGAGGGTCGCGTAGCTGCAGCTGCCCATGTCGACCGGGAAGTTGCTCTCGAACATGCAGCGCTCGGCGCCGAAGGCCTCGATGCAGGTCTCGAGGTAGGGCCCCCATTCCTTCGCCAACTGCTCGGACGGCGCCCGCGGCTCGGCGAGGAACGAGGGGAAGTTGCAGAAGGCCATCGCCAGGCCGCCCAGCTTCACCACCACGTTCTGCGACTTGGCCAGCTCCAGGATATTGGCCTTCCAGATCGGGAAGCGCTCCGCGAGCTTGCCGGTATACGCGCCGCGGCCCAGCGGCGTGCCCACGTGGTCGAGGACGATCGTGGTGTCGGGGAAGGCGCGGGCCAGGTCCGTGAGCTCCGGCAGCTGCGGTTCCAGCAGCCAGGCGTCGAAGCTGAGGCCCATCGGGGCCAGGTGCTTGAAGCCGCTGCGGAAATCGTCGCGCAGGTAATGGCCGGCTTGGAGGCGGTTCAGCGGACCCAGCACCTCGGTGTCGGCGTCCCAGGACGCGGAGTTGCGGATCCCGCGGAAACGACCGCCGCCGGCCTGGATGTGCGCCTCCAGCACGGCCTTGACGCCGTCGCCTAGGGTCAGGTCGGCGCGGCTGACGATGCCGGCGCAGGCTCGCGTCCGTCCGTAGATGCCGCTGGCGCTCATGGCCGCCACGCCGTTCACGAACTCGGTCTCGCCGACCACGCGGAAGTCCACCGGACCGTCGGCCTTGTTGAAGGAGCCGCACTCCAGGAACACGGTGGCGATGATGTTGTGGCCGCTGCCGGTGTCGGCCAGCAGTCCGTCCAGCAGGTAGCGCTGCGCCGGCTTGATGGCCGTCATGAACGGGTGCTCCGGCCCGGTCGCCGGGGGCGCGGTCGACCGGTCCCACAGGTGGTGGTGCGGATCGACGATCGGCAGCTCCGGCTCGAGGATGGCTTCCGGCATGGTTCGCTCCCGTCGTTTGTGGTTGGCGCGCACGCTAAAGCGCGCCCCTGCCGGGTCAACCGCCGAACGCGCTGCGCGGGCGGATGCAGGCGATCAGAACCCCCAGGTCCCGGTGACGGCGTTGAACCGGCGGCCTTCGCCCGGCCTGGCCTGGTCGCCGATGGACCAGCCGTTAGGGCAGGGGCCGATCTTCTGGTAACGCCGCACCTGCCGGGCCTTGGCGCCGGAGCCGTCGAGGGCGGTCAACGCGAAGGCCACGGTGAAGTCCCGTTCCAGGTCGCCGGTGCGGTTCACGGTCAGGCCGAAGCGGACGCCGTTCAGCTCGCAGCGGTTGGCGTAGAGGCCCGGCCGCTCCACGCCGGTCCGGCGCGCGATGCACGGCCGGCCGGCGACCTCGGCGTTGCCGCGGGCGAAGCCGTCGCGGACCATGGAGTCGGCGCAGATCTGCATCGCGCCGCTGACCTTGCCCTCGGCGTCGAAGGCCTGCGCCAGCCACAGGGCGGGCGGGTCGATCTGCGCCTTGCGGGCGGCCATCTGGGCCTCGCGCTCGGGCTGGCTGCAGGCCGTGAGGACGATCAGAAGCGCAGGCGCGAGCCATCGCGCCCGGACGAGCGGGTGTTGCATGAGATGGCTCCGAAGAGAGGCGGGCTAGGCTATGGCCGCTGGGCGGACGGGGGCGGCGCCACGAGCATCACCGAGACGTGCTGGCGTTGCTGGGCGTTCTTCCAGAACTCGATCAGGGACGGCGGGTGGCGCGGCGCGGGCGGCTGGGCGTTCCAGGCCGTCAGCGTCATCACCGTCAGGCCCGCGGCGATCAGGATCGGCCCGGCCATGCCGTCGTAGCCGACCGGCGACTTCAGGAGGCCGACGCGGACTTCCAGGGGGTGCGGGCCCTTGGCCAGCCACCGGCAGCCGAGCGGCAGGCATTGGGCTTCCAGCTGGGTCTTCAGCAGCGTGCGGGCATAGAGCGCCCGGTCGTGCGGCCGGCGGCGCAGGACGGCGGCGTCGCAGGCCAGCTCCTGGTCCAGGCGCATCGCGTGCGCGCCCAGGTGGACGATCGGGTTGAACCAGCACAGCACCTGCAGCGCCGAGGCCAGCGCCCCGGCGCGCGGGTCGCAGCGCACCACGTGCTCGTGCTCGTGGGCGCGGATCACGGCGCGCTCCTGCGGCGTGTAGCGGCCGTCGTCCGGCGGCATGTAGACCCGCGGGGCGATCACGCCGACCACGGCAGGCCCCGCCTTGCCCGCCCGGGCGGCGGCGACGAAGGCCCTCTGGGCGTAGGCCAGCGCCGCGATCACCACCGCGACGCCGATCAGCCAGACCGCCAGCGCTGCGCCGGACCAGTCCTTCAGCGCGATGGCCAGGACATCGTCGGGCGGGACGCCGTCGACGACCGGGGCCGGCATCAGCGTGGCCAGCGCCACCAACGGCGGCGCGGCCCACAGGGCGTAGGCCATCTCGGGGCCGAGGAAGCGCCGTGCCGGACCGCGCGCCGCCAGCACCACCAGGATGGCCGCGGCGCCGGCCACGTTCACCCGGACGAGGTCGGCCAGGATGCTATTCATCATCCGTCTCGAGCTCCGTGATGAGGCGCTGCCTCCACAAAAGGATAGAGCGCCCGACCGCCGCTGTGTTCCGGGACGAGCGCCGTTTTCTTCAGGCGCCGGCCGATGGGGCTTTCTGCGGTGGAGATTTTCGACATGTTACACCCGTAGTCAGGGTGAAGTTACATCTGTAGTTTTCGCTGTCAACCCATCGGGGCTCAGGGGCGGATGGCGCCCACGGGGACCAGCATGACCGCCTTGCCGGCCGCGCCCGGAAGCCCGCCGTCGGCGCGCCGCTTCAGCATCTCCACCCGCAGCTCCAGCGGATGGCGGCTGCGCGCCGGCCAGTAGCAGCCGAAGGGCAGGGGCTGGGCGGCCAACTGGGTCTTGAGCAGCGTGCGGGCGTAGAGGGCCCGCGTGCCCGGACGGTTCATCACCACGGCCGCGTCGCAGGCCAGTTCCTGGTCCAGCCGCAGGAGGTAGGCGGCCAGGTGGGCCAGGGGGTTGAACCAGCAGAGGCACTGGAACAGGGCGACCACCGCGGCGGCGCGCGGGTCCTTGCGCGCCACGTGCTCGCGCTCGTGGGCCCGGATCAGCTCGCGCTCCTGCGGCGTGTACGACCCGTCGTCGGCCGGCAGGATGACGCGCGGCGCGATCAGCCCGACCACCGCCGGCCCGCCGCGCCCGGCCCGCACCTGGGCCATGAAGTGCATCTGTGCGGCGATGAACAGCGCCGCCATGACGATCGCGCCGACGGCCCACACCGCCGCCACGTAGCCGGCGTAGGGCGCGCGCAGCGCCGCGGCGACCGACCCGGTGTCGGCGTCGCTGGGGACGAACACGAAGAGCAGCGCCAGCAGGGCCACGAACAGGGGCGCGATCCACAGTTTGTAAGCCGTCGCCGGACCGAAGAGCCGCCGGGTCGGGATCCGCGCGACCGCGACCGCCAGGATCGTCGCGCCGACCGCGAGATTGACGAGGATGAAACCCGAGAACAGCCCCACGCCCGGGTCGGGGCCGAAGACCGCGTCCAGCAGCCTATTCATCGTCCGTTTCGAGCTCCGCGATCAGAGACTTCAGACGGGCCACCTCTTCGGGGGAGAGATCGCGGTGGCGGGCATAATGGGCGACCAGCGGCGCGATCTGGCCGCCGAACAGGCGGTCCAGCAGGCCCTGGCTCTCGCCGGTGACATACTCCTCGCGGCTGACCACCGGCCGGTAGAGGGCGCGGCCGCCGGTTCGCTCCGACGCCAGCGCCTTCTTCTTCAGGAGCCGGTTGATCAGTGTCTTGACCGTGGCCTCGCCCCATTCCTGGGCCGGGCCGACCGTCTGCACGATCTCCTCGGCGGTCAGCGGCCCCCGCGTCCAGAGGGCCTCCATGATGTGGCTTTCAGCGCCCGAGATCTTTGACATCTTACACCTGTAGGAACCTTGGACGTTACGACTGTAATCCGGGCTGTCAAGCACCGCTTTGGCTCAGGAGTCGACCGTCGCCGCGGAACAGGGCAGCGTGATGGCGGGGGGAACCATATGACCGCAGAGATCACCGCCTCAGGCCAGCCCGCCGCGCGCCACGGCAACGTCGGCGTGCTGGGCGCGGCGGCCTTGGTGGCCGGCTCCATGGTCGGCTCGGGCATCTATCTCCTGCCGGCGACGCTGGCCGGGATTGGGTCGATCTCGGTGCTGGGCTGGCTCGCCGCCGGGCTGGCGGCCGCCGCGATCGCTCTGGTGTTCGTCCAGCTCGCGCCGCTGGCGCCGGAGGCCCGCAGCCTGCCAGCCTACGTCCAGGCGGGGCTGGGCCGCGTGTTCGGCGTGCAGAGCGCGCTCATCTACTGGGTGGGCGTCTGGTTCGGGCTGCCGCCGCTGGCGCTTGCGTCGGCGGGCGCCCTCGGCTTCGTGTTTCCCGCCGTCGGCGCGCCCGAGGCGCGGCTGGCGCTGACCGTCGCGATCATCTGGCTGGGCGTCGGCGCGGCCTGGGCCGGCCCGCGGCTGGTCGCGCGCATCGAGGGCCTGACCCTGCTGGTGGGCCTGGCTCCTATCGTGCTGGCCGGAACCCTCGGTTGGTTCGCCTTCCGGCCGGACGTGTTCGCCGCCTCGTGGAATCCGCAGGACCTCAGCCTGTTCGCGGCGGTCAAGACCTCCGGCCTCAACTGCTTCTGGGCGTTCCTGGGCCTGGAATGCGCGGCCTCGGCCGCCGCCGTCGTCCGCGACCCCGTCCGCAACGTTCCGCGGGCCACGGTGC
>CBHTUE010000043.1:0-25626 GCA_966096115.1 uncultured Phenylobacterium sp. | reverse complement strand
TGTTCCACCTGTTCACCCACGCCTTCTTCAAGGCGCTGCTGTTCCTGGGCGCGGGGTCGGTGATCCACGCCATGGTCCATGAGCAGGACATGCGCCGCTACGGCGCGCTGGGCAAATACCTGCCGGTCACCACGACGGTGATGCTGATCGGGACGATCGCCATCACCGGCATCGGCCTTCCGATCGACATCCTGGGCCAGGAGTGGGGCTTTGCCGGGTTCTACTCGAAGGACTCGATCATCAATGCCACCTGGATCGCCGCGCACGTGAAGGGCGGCAACGCCATGGCGATGTTCGCCTTCGTGGTCGGGATCTTCGTTGCCGGCCTGACCAGCTTCTATTCCTGGCGCCTGGCGTTCTTCACCTTCAACGGCCACGCCCGCTGGACCTCCGAGGACCTGGAGCAGCACTGGCATAACCGGGACCACGATCACGCCCACGGCGATGACCACGCCCACGCGCAGGTCGAGACCCACGCCGAACCGGACGAGGGCCACGGCGGCCACGCCGGGCACGGCCACGGTCCCGCCCTGCCGCACGAGAGCCCGTGGACGATGCGCTTGCCGCTGATCCTGCTGTCGATCGGGGCGATCTTCGCCGGCTTCGCCTACCACCACCAGTTCATCGGCGCGGAGCAGCACGAGTTCTGGAAGGGCGCGATCTTCACGGCGCCGACCAACCATGTGCTGGAGGGCGTGCACGAGCTGCCGTGGCCGGTGCTGTGGGCGCCGCTGGCGGTGACCCTGATCGGCCTGTTCATGGCCTGGTGGGTCTACATCCTGAAGGAAGGCCTGGGCGCGCAGATCGCCGCCCGGAACGGGCCCCTGTACGTGTTCTTCTACAACAAGTGGTTCTTCGACGAGCTGTACGAGGCCACCTTCGTGCGCGCAGCGAGGTGGCTGGGCGACCTGTTCTGGAAAGGCGGCGACCAGCGGATCATCGACGGCTTCGGGCCGGACGGCGTCTCGGCGCTGTCGGTGCAGGTGGGCAAGGGGGCCGGGCGCATCCAGTCCGGCTACGTCTACCACTACGCCTTCGTCATGCTGCTCGGGGTGGCGGGTCTGCTGACCTACGCGCTCCTGGCCTGGCAGGGTTGAGGGGGACGACCATGCAGCTTCTCTCCCTCATCACCTTCGCTCCGCTGATCGGTGTGGCCGCCATCCTGGCGCTGCGCTTCACCGGGCGGCCGGACACGGCGCGCAGCCTCGAGGCCACCCGCTGGATCGCGCTGGCGACCACGCTGGCGACGCTGGCGCTGTCGGTGCTCCTGGTGGCGCGGTTCAACCCGAACGACTGGGGCTTCCAGTTCGTCGAGGAGACCGAGTGGTTCGCCGGGATCACCTACCGGATGGGCGTGGACGGCATCTCGGTGCTGTTCGTGCTCCTGACCGCGTTCCTGATGCCGCTGTGCATCGCCGCGTCCTGGAAGACGATCGAGACCCGCGTCCACGAGTACATGATCGCGTTCCTGCTGCTGGAGACGCTGGTCATCGGCGTGTTCTGCGCGCTGGACCTGGTGGTCTTCTACGCCTTCTTCGAGTTCGGCCTGGTGCCGATGTTCCTGATCATCGGCATCTGGGGCGGCGCGCGGCGGGTCTACGCGGCCTTCAAGTTCTTCCTCTACACGCTGCTGGGCAGCGTGCTGATGCTGGCGGCGATCCTCTACATGATCGGCACGGCGCACACGTCCTCGATCCCCGAGCTGATGACCTACCACTTCAGCCCGGCTGTGCAGACGTGGCTGTGGCTGGCCTTCTTCGCCTCGTTCGCGGTGAAGATGCCGATGTGGCCGGTGCACACGTGGTTGCCTGACGCGCACGTGGAAGCGCCGACCGCGGGCTCGGTGATCCTGGCCGGCATCCTGCTGAAGATGGGCGGCTACGGCTTCCTGCGCTTCTCGCTGCCGATGTTCCCGAACGCGTCGGATCTGTTCACCCCGCTGATCTTCGCGATGAGCGTGATCGCGGTGATCTACACCTCGCTGGTCGCCTTCCGGCAGACCGACGTGAAGAAGCTGATCGCCTATTCGTCCGTCGCCCACATGGGCCTGGTGACGATGGGCATCTTCTCCGGCAACGCCCAGGGCGAGCAGGGCGCGATCTACCAGATGCTGAGCCACGGGGTGATCTCCGGCGCGCTCTTCCTCTGCGTCGGCGTGGTCTACGACCGGATGCACACCCGCGAGATCGCCTTCTACGGCGGGCTGGTGAACCGGATGCCGTGGTATGCGGCGGTGTTCATGCTGTTCACTATGGGCAACGTGGGTCTGCCGGGGACGAGCGGCTTCGTCGGCGAGATCCTGTCCGTCGTCGGGACCTACCAGGCCTCGACCTGGACGGCGCTGCTGGCCACCACCGGCGTGATCCTGTCGGCCGTCTACATGCTGAGCCTCTATCGCCGGGTGGTGATGGGGACGATCAGCAATCCCAAGCTGGACGCCATCACCGATCTGGAGAACCGCGAGATCGCGATCTTCACGCCGCTGATCGTGGCGACCCTGTACCTGGGCGTGGCGCCCAATTCCGTGTTCAGCCTGACCGGGGCTTCGGTGGACCACCTCGTGGCCGTCTACCAAGCGGCCATCGGCAGGTAGGGGCTTTCGATGACGATCACCGCCAACCTGGCCTACGCCTATCCGCAGCTGATCCTGGCGATCGGGGCGATGGTGCTGCTGGTCCTGGGCGCGTTCGCGCCGAAGCAGACGACACTGGTGGCTGGCGGCGGCGTGCTGGTGCTGGCCGCCGCCGCCGTGGCCGCCGCCACCAAGCCGCTGGGCGCGGCGTTCGGCGGCGCGCTGATCAGCGACGCCGGCGCGGTGTTCGCCCAGGTGGCGATCTATGCGGCCTCGGCCGTGGCGATCATCCTGGGCCAGCGCTGGTTCGAGCGGCGCGACGTCAGGAATTTCGAGTTCCCGGTGCTGGTGCTGCTGGCGGCGCTGGGCATGGGGATGATGGTGGCCTCGGGCGACCTGATCTCGCTGTACGTCGGCGTCGAGCTGCAGAGCCTGGCGCTGTACGTGCTGGCCGCCATGCACCGGGACAACGCCAAGGCCTCCGAGGCCGGGCTGAAGTACTTCGTGCTGGGGGCGCTGTCGTCCGGTCTGCTGCTGTACGGGGCCAGCCTGATCTACGGCTTCGCCGGCTCGACCGTGTTCACCGACATCGCGGTCGCGGCGGGCTCGCACGCCAATACGGGCCTGCTGTTCGGCCTGGTGTTCCTGATGTGCGGCCTGGCGTTCAAGGTCTCGGCCGCGCCGTTCCACATGTGGACGCCCGACGTCTACGAGGGTGCGCCGACCCCGGTCGTGGCGTTCTTCGCCGGCGCGCCGAAGCTGGCGGCGATGGTGCTGTTCGCCCGGGTGCTGGCAAACGGCTTCGCCGGGGCCACGGACCAGTGGCAGCAGGTGCTGGTGGCCATCGCGCTGATCTCGGTGGCGGTCGGCGCCTTCGCGGGCCTGGTGCAGAAGAACCTGAAGCGCCTGTGGGCCTATTCCTCGATCGCCAACGTCGGCTACGCGCTGCTGGGCCTCGCCTCGGGCACCCAGGAAGGCGTGCAAGCGATGCTGATCTTCATGGTGCTCTACATGGTCGACGTGACCGGCTTCTTCGCCTGCCTCGCGGCGCTCTCGCGCCAGGGCCGGGCGATGGAGACCATCGACGACATGGCGGGGCTGGTGAAGGAACGCACGGGGCTGGCGCTGTCGATGACCGCGTTCTCGCTGTCGGCGCTGGGCCTGCCGATCTTCTCCGGCTTCTGGGCCAAGTTCTTCGTGTTCAAGGCGGCGCTGGACGCGGGCCTGTGGGGCCCGGCGGTGATCGGGCTGGTGGGCTCGGTCGTGGCGGCCTTCTACTATCTGAAGCTGATCAAGACCGTCTGGTTCGACGGCAGCGTCGGGGCGACCGACAAGCCGCCGGCCGAGGCCAACGCCATCGCCGTCGCCGCCGGGCTGTTCGCGTTCCCGGTCGTGATCGCGGCGCTGATCTGGATCTACCCGCAGGCCGGCAAGGCCGCGGCGGCCTTCGGCCTGGCGTAGGGTTTGGCCGCCCACCCGCCTGTCGAAGCGTACGACGAGCTCGACTCCACCAACGCCGAGGCGCGCCGCCGCGCGGAGGCGGGCGAGACCGGGCCGGTGTGGATCACTGCGGCGGTGCAGACCGCCGGGCGCGGACGGCGAGGGCGGTCCTGGTCGACCAAGGCCGGCAACCTGGCCGCGACGCTGCTCACGCTGACCGACCGGCCGCCGGCGGAGGCAGCGCAGCTGTCGTTCGTGGCGGCGCTGGCAGCCTGCGACTTGGCGGACACCTGCCTGGGCCCAGGCGCGGCGCGGCTGAAGTGGCCGAACGACGTGCTGGTCCACGGCAAGAAGGCGGTGGGCATCCTGGTGGAGTCCGGCGCGCGGGCCGACGGGCGGCTGTGGCTGGCGATCGGCATCGGGGTGAACCTGGCGCACGCGCCGCAGGACGTGGAGCGGCCGGCGACGGCCTTCGCCGAGCACATGGCCGGGCCGCCGCCCCAACCGCTGGCGGCGCTGGACGTGCTGGCCGACGCTTTCGAGCGCTGGCGGACGGCCTGGGCGACGCGGGGCTTCCCGGCGATCGCCGAGGGCTGGTCGGCGCGGGCCACCGGCATCGGCCAGCGCTGCGAGGCGAGGCTGCCGAACCGGACGCTCAGCGGCGTGGCGGAAGGCCTGGATAGCGACGGGGCGCTGCGGCTGCGCCTGGACGACGGCGGACTTGAGCGCATAACGGCGGGCGACGTGTTTTTCGGAGAGGCGTGAATGCTGCTGGCGATCGAACAGGGCAACACCAACACCCTCTTCGCGGTGCACGACGGCGAGCGGTGGACCGCCCAGTGGCGCGCGGCGACCCACGCCAACCGCACCGCCGACGAATATGCCGTGTGGCTGTCGCAATTGTTGGGTATGGCGGGGCTGGCGCTGGGGGCGTTCGACGGCTGCATCATCTCCAGCGTGGTGCCGCAATCGATCTTCAATCTTCGCAATCTGGCGCGCCGGTACCTACATGTGGAGCCGATGGTGATCGGCGAGAACGTCGACCTGGGCATCGAGGTGCGCATCGAGAAGCCGTCCGAGGCCGGCGCGGACCGGCTGGTGAACGCCATCGGGGCGCACATCGTCTACCCGGGCGACCTGATCGTGATCGACAGCGGCACGGCGACGACGTTCGACGTGATCGCCGCCGACGGGGCCATGGAAGGCTGCGCCATCGCGCCCGGGATCAACCTCTCCATGGAGGCGTTGCACCAGGCCGCGGCGAAGCTGCCCCGGGTCGCGATCCAGCGGCCGCGCGGCAACACCGCGATCGGAAAGGACACGGTCGCGGCCATGCAGTCGGGTGTCTTCTGGGGCTATATCGCCCTGATCGAAGGCCTGTGCGCCCGCATCAAGGCCGAGTGGGGCAAGCCCATGACCGTGGTGGGAACCGGCGGCGTGGCGTCTCTCTTCCACGGCGCGACCGACGCGATCGACCATTTCGACCCGGATCTGACGATCCGCGGCATGCTTGAAATCTACCGCCGCAATGCGGCTCAGAAAGTTTAGATGGCTAAAAAGACAAACGACGACGAACTGATCTTCCTGCCCCTGGGCGGGTCCAACGAGATCGGCATGAATTTCAACCTGTACGGCTTCGGGCCGGCGCACGACCGCAAGTGGATCGTGGTCGACCTGGGGGTGACGTTCGGGGACCAGACGACGCCGGGGGTCGAGGTGATCCTGCCCGACCCGGAGTTCATCGAGAAACACGCCCACCGCATCCTAGGGATCGTGCTGACCCACGCCCACGAGGACCACATCGGGGCCGTGGCGTGGCTGTGGCCGCGGCTGAAGGCGCCGGTGTACGCCACCCCGTTCACCGCCTTCATCCTGCGCGAGAAGCTGCGCGAGGCGGACCTGCTGGACGAGGTGGAGATCACCGAGGTGCCGCTGGGCGGCTCGATCGAACTGGGTCCGTTTAAGATGGACCTGATCACGCTCACGCACTCGATCCCGGAGCCGAACGGCCTGGCGATCCGGACGCCGCTGGGGACGATCCTGCACACCGGCGACTGGAAGATCGACCCGGACCCGCTGCTGGGCGGGCCGACCGACAGCGACTTCATCCGCAGGCTGGGCGACGAGGGCGTGCTGGCGATGGTGTGCGACAGCACCAACGTCTTCGTGGACGGCCACGCCGGCTCGGAAGCCGATGTGCGCAAGACGCTGATCCCGCTGATCGGCCAGTTCAAGGGCCGGGTGGCGGTGGCCTGCTTCGCCTCCAACGTGGCGCGGATGGACAGCGTGATCCGCGCGGCCGAGGCCAACGGGCGGCGCGTCTGCCTGGTGGGCCGGTCCATGCACCGGATGGCGGCGGCGGCGAAGTCCGTCGGGCTGATGACCGATGTGAAGCCGTTCATCGAGGACAGCGAGGCCAAGCACCTGCCGCCGCACGCGGTGCTGTTCCTTTGCACCGGCAGCCAGGGCGAGCCGCGCGCCGCCTTGGCGCGGATCGCCGACGGGACGCATCCGGCGGTGAAGCTGGGGGCGGGGGACGCCTGCGTGTTCTCGTCCCGCGTGATCCCGGGCAACGAGATCCCGATCCGCAACCTGCAGAACAAGCTGACCGAGAACGGCGTGCGGCTCTACACGGAGCGCGACCACCCGGGCATCCACGTCAGCGGCCACCCGTGCCGCGACGAGCTGGCCGAGATGTACGCCTGGGCGCGCCCGACCATCGCGGTGCCGACCCACGGCGAGCGGCGCCACCTGATGGAGCACGCCGCCTTCGCCCGCGACCTGCAGGTGCCGCAGCAGGTGACGCCGCGCAACGGCGACATGGTGCGGCTGGCGCCCGGTCGCGCAGAGGTGATCGACGAGGTGCCGGCGGGGCGGCTGTACGTCGACGCCGGCATGGTGGTGCCGGAGAACGGCGACGCCCTGCGCGAGCGGCGGCACGCGGCGTTCAACGGCGTGGTGGCGGTGTCCGTCGTGCTGGACGGGCGGGGCAAGATCGCCTCCGGCCCGCAGGTGCGCGCGCTGGGCCTGCCCAACGAGGGCGAGGACCATCTGGACGACGTGCTGGAGGAACTGGCCGACGAGGCCGAGGACGCCATAAAGCGCCTGAAGGGCGACGCCCTGGAGCTGGACGAGAGCATCGAGACGGCGATCAGCCGCGCGGTGAAGAAGGCCAGCCAGCGGATCTGGGGCCGGCGGCCGGTCGTGGAAACGACGGTGTTGCGGATCTGAAGGCGCCCTGATCGCGGGCCGGCGCCGCAGGGTCTGCCGTCTGTCACATGGGGGTGCTAGGACTCGCTGCAGCGCCGTCACAGAACGGCGACATGGCGGGGGTTTGCCGATGCGCCGGTGGACGAGCGTGGGTGTGGTGTTGGCCCTGTGGGCCGTGGGAGCCGCGGCCGCGCCGCTGCGGGAGATCGGGCCGGCGACCAGCGAGCGGCCGCACGCGATCCCCGGCGGCTTCGACCTGCCGAACGGATGGCGGATCACGCCGGCCGGCGAGAAGCTGGCCGACACCGGCGACCTGGTGATGCGCGTGGTCACGGCGCCGGACGGCAGGGCGGTGATCGCGGTCAACGCCGGCTACAATCCGCATGGCCTGACCGTGCTGGACGCGGCAAACGGCAAGGTGGTGCAGCGCATCGCGCTGAAATCGGCGTGGCTGGGGCTGGCGTGGTCGCCGGATGGCGGCACGCTCTATGTGTCGGGCGGCAACGCGGCGGGCCCGCGGGCGCCGACCGCCGCGCCGGTCTACGCCTTCGCCTACAAGGCCGGACGGTTGAGCGAGCAACCCGTCGGCAAGCTGGACGAGACGATCCCGAAGGAGGCGATCTGGTGGTCCGGCGTGGTGCGCCACCCGAGCCGGCCGATCGTCTACGCGGCGAACCAGGGGGTCGACGAGCGGCCGACCAACGTGGTGGTCTTCGACGCGAAGAGCGGCGCCATCGTCACGCGCATCCCGGTGGAGATCAGCCCCTATCAACTGGTGCTGTCGAAGGACGGGTCGCGCCTGTTCGTCTCCAACTGGTCCAGCCGGTCGGTCAGCGTGATCGACACCGGGACCAACAAGGTGGTCGCCAGCATCCCGGTCGGACCGAACCCGAACGACATGGCCCTGTCGGCGGACGGGCGCCTGTTCGTGGCCTGCTCGGGGGACAACACCGTCCATGTGATCGACGCGCGGAAGATGGCGGTGATCGAGCGGCTGTCGACGACGCTTTCGCCCCTGGCGCCGGAGGGCTCGACGCCGAACGCGCTGGCGATCGATGCCAAGCAGCATCTGCTGTTCGCGGCCAACGCCGACAACAACGCGGTGGCGGTGATCGATATCCACGAGCGGGCGCGCAGCGCCGTGGTTGGGTTCATTCCCACCGGCTGGTATCCCTCCGCCCTCAGCGTCAGCGGTGGCATGCTGTGGGTGGGGACCGCCAAGGGCGAGGCCGCCTATCCGGATCCCAAGGGGCCGCACAGCCCACTGTCGCCGACGGCCAGGACCGAAGAGAGCATCAAGACCCTGCAGACGGGCAGCGTCTCGCGAATTCCCCTGGGCGAGCTGCGCAAGCGGCTGGGCGGCTGGACCCGGCAGGTGGCGGCCAACTCGCCCTACAACGATGACCTGTTGCAGCAGGCGCGCGCGCCCAAGGCGCCTTCGGTGATCCCGGCCATGGTCGGCGCCGGCTCGCCGATCAAGCACGTGGTCTACGTCATCCGGGAGAACCGCACCTACGATCAGGTGCTGGGCGACGTCGCCAAGGGCGACGGCGACGCGCGGCTGGCGATCTTCGGCCGGCAGGTGACGCCGAACGCCCACGCCCTCGCCGAGCAGTTCGTGCTGTTCGACAACTTCTACGCCGACGGCGAGGTCAGCGTGGACGGCCACGCCTGGTCGGACGCCGCCTACGCCACCGACTTCAACGAGAAATGGTGGCCGCCAACCTATGGCGACCATTCGGAATCGAAGCGCGCTCCGGCCATCGTGCCGGCGGCCGGCTACATCTGGGACCTGGCGCGGCGCAAGGGCCTGACGTACCGCAGCTACGGCGAGGCGGCGGCGCGGGTCTCGACGGGCGAGGCCGGCAAGGCGCTGGCCGGCGTCGATGGGCTTAACGGGCACGTGGCCGTGGGCTATGCGGCCTTCGAGGCGCGGGACACCGACCTGGCCAAGGTGTTCCTGGCCGACCTGGACCGTTACGAGGCGGCGTTCGACGATCCGGATCCGGCGAAACGACTGCCGAACTTCACGGTGATGGCGCTGCCGGAAGACCATACCGAGGGGACCAGGGCGGGCGCCTATACGCCGGTGGCCCACGTGGCCAACAACGACCTGGCGCTGGGCCGGATCGTGGAGCGGCTGACGCATTCGAAGTACTGGCCGACGATGGCGATCATCGTCGTCGAGGACGACGCCCAGGACGGGCCCGACCACGTGGACGCCCGGCGCACCGTGGCGCTGGCGATCAGCCCCTACATCCATCGCGGCATGGTGGACCACACGCTCTATTCGACGGTGTCGGTCTTACGCTCGATGGAACTCCTGCTGGGCCTGCCGCCGCTCAGCCAGTACGACGCCGCGGCGACGCCGCTCTATGCGGCCTTCGGCATGCAGGCCGACCTGACGCCCTATGACGCCCGTCCGGCCGAGGTGGACGTGAACGCCAAGAACCTGGCGACGGCCTGGGGCGCGGCGGCCAGCGCGAAGATGAACTTCGAGGATGTCGATCGGGCGCCGATGCAGGCCCTGAACGAGATCATCTGGAAGAGCGTGCGGGGCGTGGACTCCGCCATGCCGGCGCCGGTGCACCGGTATCGGGCACTGGCGGACCTGGCGGCGGCGCGCGACGGGCGTTAGGCGCCCGCCAATCCCAGGCTGTCGATCTCCGCCGTCTCCGCCGCGGAGTATGGCCCGTCCGCCTCGGCCTTCACGCACATGGCCAGTTCCGCCCGGCTCTTCACGCCCAGCACGACCGTGTCGACGTTCGGCATGCCCAGCGCATAGCGGTGCGCGGCGTAGGCGGGGTCCTGGCCCCACTTGGCGCACAGCGCGCGGAAGGGGGCGGCGCGGTCGTAGTCGAGGCGGTCCGGGTTGTTGGGGGACTGCTCGCGATCGACGGCGGCGGTGAGCGCGCCGGCCTGCACGGCGCGGATGCCCATGACGCCACAGCCGGCGGCCTTGGCGGCGGCGGCCACCTCGCGCGGGCGGGCGGGCTCGGCATAGCGCTTCAGGGCGCCGGGGCTGTCCATCAGATTGGCGATCGCCTGGACGACGTCCGGGCGGGGCGTGTGGTGGATGGCGTCGATCACCGCGGTCGGCACGCCGATGCCGGTGATGCCCCAGGCGCCGATGCGGCCAGAGGCTTTCAACCGCTCCATCGTCGGGACCACCTCGTTCACATAGATCGACCAGCTGGTGGAGAAGCGGTCGCGGTTGGCGTTGCCGTGGGCGTAGTCGAAGCCGTCGGCGTGGATGTTTGTGTGCAGGAAGAAGAGGTCGACAGTCTCCAAGCGCATGGCCGCCAGGCTGGCGTTCAGCGAGGCGGCGAGGGCGGCGTCGACGTCGCGCGGGTCAGGCGAGCCCAGCTGGCACTTGGTGGTGAACCGGATCCCAGCCGGGGGCTTGCCGTCGAACGCCTCGCCGATGAAGGCCTCGGCGTTGCGGTACATGGGCGCCGCGTCGATCACGGTGATGCCCGCGTCGATCGCGGCGTGGACGGTGGCGACCGATTCCTCGTGGCTGCTGGGGCCCCAGATCTGGCCGATGCCGCCGCCCAAGGTGAGGCGGCTGACCTCGCCCAGGGGTCCCAGTGTCGCCGTGCGCATACCCGCCCTCCGAAGATTTCCTCACGGTAGCACGCCTTCGCTTGCCGCATGCGCGCAGAGCGGGTTTTGATGACGCAGGGTGAGACGCGAAACGCGCCACCGTGGGAAGCGCTGGGAGGCCAAGCGGGATGACCGCCTACAGTGGCGTGCGGATCGCCGATTTCAGCCAGGGGCTGGCCGGGCCGATGGCCGCGATGCTGCTGGGCGATTTCGACGCCGAGGTGGTGAAGGTGGAGCCGCCGGGCGGCGACCGGCTGAAGGATCATCCCGGCTACCTGGCCTGGAACCGCAACAAGCAGGTGGTGACGCTCGACCTGGAGACGCCCGCGGGGCTGGCGGCGGCGAAGGCGCTCATCGCCGGCGCGGACGTGGCGCTGTTCGACCATGCGCCGGGCGGGCTGGAGGCGCTGGGCCTGGACGCCGCGACCCTGACGGCGGCGCACCCGGCGCTGGTCCACGCCTGGATGCCCCCCTACGGGACCAGCGGCAAGTGGAGCCACTTGCCGGCGCACCACAGCCTGCTGTCGGGGCTGACTGCGGCGGCGTTCCGGCAGGGCAACTACACCGACCAGCCGACCCACCTGATCCTGCCGATCCTGCAGTACGCGCAAGGTGTGATGGGCGCCGCAGGGATCGGCGCGGCGCTCCTGGAGCGGTCGCGTAGCGGGCGCGGGCAGAGCGTGGTGATCAGTGGCCTGCACGGGGCGGCGGAGTCGGCCGGGGTGGCGCGGATGCTGAACGCCGACCCGCTGCCGCGCGGAATCCCGCCGGGCGGGAACCCCCGCTACAAACTCTATCAGTGCGCGGACGGGGAATGGTTCTTCCTGGGGACCCTGTTCACGAACTTCTACCTCAAGGCCTTCCAGGTGCTCGGGCTCGAGGACGCCTTCGAGGCGCTTGAGATCGACATGCTGGCGGCGCGCGACCTGCTGGAAGCCATGTTCATGACCCGCACGCGGGCGGAATGGCTGGAGGCGCTGCAGGCCAACGACGTGCCGTGCGGACCGGTGCGCCACCGCGAGGTGTGGTTCGCCAGCGAGACGGTGGCCGAGGGCGGGATGCGCAAGACGTTCCAGCACCCGCGGCACGGCGAGGTGGCGATGCCGGCGCCGCCCGCGACGCTCAGCGCCACGCCGGCCTCGATCAAGGGGCTGCCACAACCCACCGCCGCGCCGCCGCTCTGGACGCCGCGCGCCGCCGGCGTGGGCGCGGCCGCCGGGCCACCGCTGGCCGGCGTGAAGGTGCTGAACCTGGGGACGGTGATCGCCGGGGCCTACGCCGGTACCCTGCTCTCGAGCTACGGCGCCGAGGTGCTGAAGGTGGAGCCGCCAGAGGCCGACCCGTTCCGCTCCGACGGGCCGGGGTTCGTCACCTACAATCGCGGCGGACGGGGCCTGGGGCTGAACCTGCGCCATCCGGAGACGCGGGCGCTGTTCCTGGAGCTGGCGAAGAGCGCCGACGTGGTGATCGACAACTACCGGATGGGCGTGCGCTCGCGGCTGGGCATCGACTACGCGGCGCTGCGGGCGGTGAACCCGCGGATCATCTCGTGCTCGGTCAACGCCTATGGCGACACCGGCGCGCGGGCGGCGCTGCCGGGGTTCGATCCGTTGCTGCAGTCCGAGGGCGGCATGATGGCGGCGCAGGGCGGGGAGGGCGACCCGATCCTCTACACCATCGCCGTAAACGACGTCGCGACGGCCTCGGTCGTGACCATGTCGGTGATCGCGGCCCTGAACGCGCGCGAGCGGACCGGCGAAGGGCAGGAGATCAAGACCAGCCTGATGGCCCAGAGCCTGCTGTTCCAGCTGGGCGAGATGGTGACCTACGAGGGCCGGCCGCCGAACGACCTGGGCGGCGTGGACTGCCTGGGGGTGCGGGCGCTGCACCGTTATTACGCCTGCGCCGACGGGTGGATCGGGGTGGTGTGCGAAACGGACGCCGAGGCGCATGCGCTGGCCGGCGCTCTGGGCGTGGATCTGGGGCCCGCGCCGCTGTTGGCGCCGCGCGAGGGCGAGATCGCCGACCGGCTGGCGGCGGCGCTGGCGGGCCGGCCTCGCGGCGCGACGCTGGACGCGCTGCTCGCGGCGGGCGTGGCGGCGGCGCCGGTGCTCCGGCCGGCCGAGACGCTGAGCGACGCCTGGCTGCACGAGAACCACTTCCAGGAACCGTGGGTGCACCCGCGCCTGGGGCCGATGATCACGGTCAAGGGTTACGCCGAGTTCTCCCGCACGCCGGCTGGCTTCAACCGCCCGACGCCCGACCTGGGCGAGCACACCGCCGAGGTGCTCGCCGAGTGGGGCGTGGCGCCTGACCGGATCGCCGCGATGCTGAAGTCCGGCGCGATCTTCACCGCCGATGGCCTGGGCGGCGTGAAGCCACCGCACTAGTTAGAACCACGGATTTCACGGATTTCCACCGATTGGGTCGTGAACTCCTTTGAGACTCCGCGAGAGCGGAGGCTCAGTCGATTCGACCGCAGAAAACGCAGAGAACGCAGAAGGTCGGAGCGGGCTGGGCCGCTTCTGCGAATTCTGCGTTTTCTGCGGTTTAAAGACTGCGCCGCACAGCGGCGCGCATCCGTGGAAATCCGTGAAATCCGTGGTTCCCAATCTGTCGTTCCGTTGGGTGATCTCGCGCGCGGGCGCGGGGCGGCGTATAGGCAGCGGATGATCGGAAAACTGAACCACGTTGGCGTTGCGACGCCGTCCATCGAGAAGGCTGTCGAGGTATACCGCGACATGCTGGGCGCCACGAAGATCGGCGAGAAGTTCGCCCTGCCCGAGCAGGGCGTCTGGGTCTGCTTCGTCGACGTGCCGAACAGCCAGATCGAGCTGATCGAGCCCTATGGCGACAGCTCGCCGCTGAAGGGCTTCCTGGAGAAGAACCCGGCAGGCGGCCAGCACCACATCTGCTTCGAGGTCCCCGACATCATCGCCGCGCGCGACGACATGGTGGCCAAGGGCGCGACGGTGCTGAACGGCGGCGTGCCGCGGATCGGCGCGCACAAGGTGCCGGTGATCTTCGTGCACCCGAAGAACATGGGCGGCGTCCTGGTCGAGCTGATGGAGACGCCGAAGGGCGCGCACTGATGGGACCGTTCACCGGGATCGCGATCTTCCTGACCATCTGGTGGACGGTGCTGTTCATGGTGCTGCCGCTGGGGGTGACCAGCCACGCCGAGGCCGGGATCGACAAGGGCGACGGCGGCGATCCGGGTGCGCCGGTGGACCCGAAGCTGAAGAAGAAGTTCTTCACCACCACCTGGGTCTCTTGCGCGGTGTTTGCCGTGCTGTGGCTGGTGATCCACTTCGGGCTGGTGAGATTGCCCCCGCTGCCACGGACGTACTGACCTATCTCCGCTCATCCCGGCGAATGCCGGGACCCAGATCGGATGGCGGAGCGGCCGATTGGGCTTACGCAGAGCTCATCGAGCCATCGTCCAGATTTTCCATCTGGGTCCCGGAATTCGCCGGGATGAGCGGAGGTTTGGGAGGTCTGCGCAACCAAAGCTCTGCCCTATCGTTGCCAAGGTTCTGCGGGCAAGGCTATCAGGGCGCCTTCGCCTGATCTGACGGGAATCCCATGCGCCTTTCGCGATACTTCATGCCCACGCTTCGCGAGGCACCCGCCGATGCGCAGATCGTCTCGCACAAGCTGATGCTGCGCGCCGGGATGATCCGACAGGAGGCCGCGGGGATCTACGCCTGGCTGCCGCTGGGCCTGAAGGTGCTGAAGAAGATCGAGCAGGTGGTGCGCGAGGAGATGAACCGCGCCGGCGCCGTCGAGATCCTGATGCCGACCATCCAGCTGGCGGATCTCTGGAAGGAAAGCGGCCGCTACGACGACTACGGCGACGAGATGCTGCGGATCATCGATCGCGGCGACCGTGAACTGCTGTTCGGCCCGACGGCCGAGGAGGTCGTGACCGACATCTTCCGCGGGTATGTGAAGTCTTACAAGGACTTGCCGCTCAATCTTTACAACATCCAGTGGAAGTTCCGCGATGAGCGCCGGCCCCGGTTCGGGGTGATGCGCGGGCGCGAATTCCTGATGAAGGACGCCTATTCGTTCGACGTCGACGAGGCGGCGGCGCGCAAGAGCTACAACCGGATGTTCCTGGCCTACCTCAACGTCTATGCGCGGCTGGGGCTGAAGGCGATCCCGGTGAAGGCCGATCCCGGCCCGATCGGCGGCGACATGAGCCACGAGTTCATGATCCTGGCCGACACCGGCGAGAGCCAGGTGTTCGCCCACCGCGACCTGGTGGAGATGGGGGCGCCGGGGCCCGACATCGACTGGTTCGGCGACCTGGAGCCGGAAGTCGGACGGCGGACCAGCCTCTACGCGGCGTCGGACGAGATGCATGACGAGGCGCGCTTTGCCGCGATGCCCGAGGACAAGCGCATGACCGCCCGCGGCATCGAGGTGGGCCATATCTTCTACTTCGGCGACAAGTACTCGAAGCCGATGAAGGCGCTGGTGACCGGTCCGGACGGCAAGGACCAGCCGGCGCAGATGGGGTCATACGGCGTCGGCGTCTCGCGCCTGGCGGCGGCGATCATCGAGGCCAGCCACGACGAGGCGGGCATCATCTGGCCGTCGGTCGTGGCGCCGTTCGGCGCGGCGGTGCTGAACCTGCGGGTCGGCGACGCGGGCTGCGACGAGGTTTCGGAGAAGGCCTATGCGGCGCTGACCGCGGCGGGCGTCGACCCGCTGTACGACGACCGCGACGACCGGCCGGGCGCCAAGTTCGCCGCCTGCGACCTGGTGGGCATTCCCTGGCAGCTGATCGCCGGGCCGAAGGGCGTGGCCGAGGGCGTCGTCGAACTGAAGAACCGCGCCACCGGCGAGCGCCAGACCCTGCCGCTGGACGCGGCGCTGCAGGCCATCACTGGATGAGCGATCCTGCCGCGGTCACCGGCGGCCGGGCCGCGCCGTTCGGGCTGTGGGAACGCATGCTCGCGGGGCGCTACCTGCGGGCGAAGAAGCACCAGGGCGGGGTGGCGCTGATCTCGGTGATCTCGTTCGTCGGCATCCTGCTGGCGGTGGCGACGCTGATCATCGTCATGTCGGTGATGAACGGGTTCCGGCAGGAGCTGCTGAGCCGCATCCTGGGCTTCCAGGGCCACCTGTTCGTGACCGGCGGCGTGCTGGACGGGGCCGAGCGGGACCGGGCGGCGGCGCGGGTGCTGCGCGTGCCGGGCGTCACCCAGGCGGCGCCGATCATCGAGGCGCAGGCCATCGCCATCGGGCCCAGCCAGATCACCGGGGCCATCGTGCGCGGGATCGGGCCGAAGGACCTGCGCGAGACCAAGCTGATCGCCGGCAACATCACCCACGGCTCGCTCAAGGGCTACGGCGACGGCGAGTACGGCGGCGACACGGTGGTGGTGGGCCAGCGGCTGGCCGAGCAGCTGGGCGTGCGGCCCGGCGACACCATCACCCTGATCTCGCCCTCAGGCGGGGCCACGGCGTTCGGCGGCACGCCGCTGCAGAAGACCTACACCTTGGGGGCCACCTTCACGGTCGGCATGAGCCAGTACGACCAAGCCTACATCTACATGCCGCTCACCCAGGCCCAGCTGTTCTTCGGGCGCGAGGACACCGCCGACGCCATCGAGGTGCGGGTGAAGGACCCCGACAAGGCCGGCGACATGAAGGTCGCCATCGCCCGCGAGGCGGGGCCGGCGGCGATCGTCGCCGACTGGACCCAGCGCGACGCCTCGTTCTGGGGCGCGCTGAAGGTCGAGCGCACGGTGATGCGGCTGATCCTGATGCTGCTGGTGGCCATCGCGGCGATGAACATCATCTCGGGCCTGGTGATGCTGGTGAAGAACAAGGGCCGCGACATCGCTATCCTGCGCACCATGGGGGCGGGGCAGGGCTCGATCCTGCGGATCTTCATGATGGCCGGGGCCAGCGTGGGCGCGCTGGGGACGGCGGCGGGCCTGGCGATCGGGGTGCTGTTCTGCACCTACATCGACCCGATCCAGGACCTGGTGGAGAAGATCACCGGCCAGTCGGTGTTCTCGTCGGACGTCTACTACCTCAGCCATGTGCCGGCGAAGGTGGACTGGGCCGAGGTGGCGCTGATCATCGGCTGGTCGCTGGGGATGAGCTTCCTGGCCACCCTGCCGCCGGCGTGGCGGGCCAGCCGAATTGATCCGGTCGAGGCGCTCCGCTATGAGTGAGCCGGTGCTGTCGATCCGCGGCCTGCAGCGCACCTATGTGACGCCGGCCGCTTCGCTGACCGTGCTGCGCGGCGTCGACCTGGACGTGGCGCCGGGCGAGATCGTCGGCCTGATCGGGCCGTCGGGATCGGGCAAGTCCAGCCTGCTGCACGCCGCGGGGCTGCTCGAGCATCCGGACGCGGGGCAGATCTCGATCCTGGGGGCGGACTGCTCGGACCTGGGCGAGCGGGAGCGCACGCGGGTGCGGCTGGACACCATCGGCTTCGTCTACCAGTTCCACCACCTGCTGCCGGAGTTCTCGGCCCTCGACAACGTGGCCCTGCCGCTGATGATCGCGGGCCAGCCGCGCAAGGCGGCGGAGGCGCGGGCCCGTGTGCTGCTGGAGCAACTCGGCCTTGGCGATCGCACCGACCACCAGCCGGCGCAGCTGTCCGGCGGCGAGCAGCAGCGGGTGGCGGTGGCCCGCGCCCTGGCCAATTCGCCCCGCCTGCTGCTGGCCGACGAGCCCACCGGCAACCTGGACCCGGCCACCTCGAGCGCGGTGTTCGACAATCTCTACGAGCTGGCGCGGACCACCGGCGTGGCCGCCCTGGTCGCCACCCACAACCTGGAACTCGCCCGGCACATGGACCGCGTGCTGGCGCTCAAGGACGGGCGGCTGGAGCCGTGGACCGGCGCCTAGTCGCGCGCCAGCGCGTCGAGGTCGTCGATCTCGCCCTGCAGGCGCTTGCGCCCCCGGACGTTGATCCAGATCCAGAACGCGACGTAGAGCCCCGTGAAGGCCGGGAGAGATAGCTTCCACGCCAGGGGGGCGTGCGGCTGGGTCATGGCCATGCCGATCGCGAATAGCCCCAGGCCCGGCATGAACGGCATCAGGTACCAGAGCCAGGCGCTGCGCAGGGCGTCGCGCTGGCGGACTAGCTCGGCGCGATGGAACGACAGGGCGTCGGCGTGCGGCGCGGGCCGCGCCGAGGCGCGCCGGTAGAGCTGCCATACGACGGTCAGGACGCCGGCGATGACCAGCCCGCTGGCGATGCGCAGCACGGCATAGGGCAGCACGACCGTGTAGGCGCCGAAGGTGACCACGACGACGGCCGAGGCAACGTACTCGATGACGTTGCGCCGGCGCACGCGGGACTGGAACGCGCGGGCATGGATGAATTCGAGCGTCATCGGCGGGGTCTCCTCGAGAGGTTGCTCGCGCCACAGGGCCTTGAGGTCGTCGGGTTCGGGCTTGTCGGTCATGCCGGCCACCTGGCGCGGAAGCGGGTTGCGAGGACCGCCTTCAGGCGGTGGATGCGGACGGCCACGGCCCCGGGCGACAGGCCGGTGACCTCGCCGATCGAGGCGGCGTCCAGGTCTTCGAGGTAGAGCAGGGCGACCTGGCGGTCCGGCGGCTTCAGGTCGTGGACCAGGGTGAAGAGGCGCGCCATCGCCTGGCGGACGCCGGTGTCGGCCTCCGGGTCGTCCGGCGCGGGGCGCAGCGAGATCTCCTCCAGAGACGCCGTGCGGCGGCTCTCGCGGCGGCGGCGGTCGACGTGGCTGGCGGCGATGTTGTGCGCCACGCGATAGACCCAGGTGCGCAGGGAGCATCGGTTGTCGAACGTCGCGAAGCTGCGCCAGAGCTCGACGTGCATGTCCTGCACCAGGTCGCGCTGGAGGTGCGGGTCGCGCTCGTAGCCGCGGGCCAGGCGCGAGAGCGCGGGGCCGAAGTCTCGGGCCGCCTCCTGGTAGAGTTTGTCCTGCCCCGCCGCGTCCACGCCGTCCGACCCGTTGTTTGGAGGGATAGTCGGCGGACGTGCGGTGTTCTTACAACCGGTGGATGGCGCGCCCGACGTTGGCGCGTCGCCCGCCCGCTACGCGCCGAAATCCAGGTAGAGCAGCCGGACCCCGAGGCGGGTCATCGCAAGTCGCGCCTGCTGAACGCGCCACCGCTGCGGCTCGCCGTGCAGGGCCATGCCGTACAGCACGGCGATCACGAGGAGCCAGCGGAGGAGGCGCATCGACCTTTGCCATATCAGCTTGACGGTGAGAACAAAAGGCGAAATAAGAACGAAGACGGAACGCTCGTGGCCTGTCCACAAGCGGCTCACAGGAGGATGCGGAAGATGGTTCGTCTGGCCCGGGAATCGCTGGCATTCGTGTCGGTGGCGAGCTTTGTCTGGATGGTCTGCACGGTGGCCATGCATGTGAGCTGACCGCCATGCGAATGGGAGAGGCGGCTTACGTGGCGGACGACGACAAGGGCTTCGTCCATCTCCGGGTCCGGTCCGCCTATTCGCTGCTGGAAGGGGCCATCAAGGCCGACAAGATCGGGGCGCTCGCCAAGGCGGACGCGATGCCCGCGGTCGGGCTGACCGACCGGGCGAACCTGTTCGGCGCTCTGGAGTTCTCGGTCGCGACCAAGGGCGAGGGCGTGCAGCCGATCGTGGGCTGCGCCCTCCCGATCGGCGGCATCGGCGAGGGGCAGGGCGAGCGCTGGGCCAAGACGCCGACGATCGTGCTGCTGGCCCAGAACGAGCGGGGCTATCTCAACCTCTGCGAACTGTCCTCGGCGGCCTACCTGGACGTGGACGCCACCGAAGATCCCCACGTGCCGTGGGCCAAGGTGGCGGCGTTGTCGGAGGGGCTGATCCTGCTGTCCGGCGGGCCGGACGGGCCGGTCGATCCGCTGTTCGCCGCCGGCAAGATCAAGGAAGGACGCGCCGCGCTCGAGGCGATGGCCCATGCGTTCCCCGGCCGCTTCTACGTGGAGCTGCAGCGGCACGGCACCAGCGCCGAAGCGGCGGCTGAGGCCGCGCTGGTGGCCTTCGCCTACGAGGCCGACGCGCCGCTGGTCGCCACCAACGACGTCTATTTCAAGAACGCCCAGACCTATGCCGCGCACGACGTCCTCCTGTGCATCGCCGACGGGGCGTTCGTGGGCCAGGACGAGCGCAGGCGGGTGACCCCCGAGCACGGCTTCAAGTCGGCCGGCGATATGCGGGCGCTGTTCGCCGACCTGCCGGAGGCCTGCGACAACACGCTGGATATCGCCCGGCGCTGCGCCTTCATGGTCAAGAAGCGCGATCCTCTGCTGCCCCGCTTCCCCGGCAGCGACGGCCGCACCGAGGACGAGGAACTGGCGCACCAGGCCCGCGAGGGGCTGAAGGCGCGGATGGCGGCCGGCCGGGCCAATGTCTTCCCGGTCGCCGACTACGAGGCGCGGCTGGAACGCGAGATCCAGGTGATCACCCAGATGGGGTTCCCCGGCTACTTCCTGATCGTGGCCGACTTCATCAAGTGGGCGAAGGCGCGCGGCATCCCGGTCGGCCCGGGGCGGGGCTCGGGCGCGGGCTCGCTGGTGGCCTATTCGCTGACCATCACCGACCTGGACCCGCTGCAGTACGGGCTGCTGTTCGAGCGCTTCCTGAACCCGGAACGGGTGTCGATGCCCGACTTCGACATCGACTTCTGCCAGGAGCGGCGGGAGGAGGTGATCTCCTACGTCCAGCAGCGCTACGGCAAGGACAAGGTCGCCCAGATCATCACCTTCGGCACCCTGCAGGCGCGCGCCGTGCTGCGCGACGTCGGCCGGGTGCTGCAGCTCCCGCTGGGCCAGGTGGACCGGCTGGCCAAGATGGTGCCGGCCAACCCTGCCAACCCGGTGACGCTCGCCCAGGCCATCGAGGTGGAGCCGCGGCTGCAGGAGGAACGCAAGCGCGACGAGGCGGTGGCGCGGCTGCTGGAGATCGCCCTGCAGCTGGAGGGCCTCTACCGCAACGCCTCGACCCACGCGGCCGGGGTGGTAATCGGCGACCGGCCGCTGACCCAGCTGACGCCGCTGTACCGCGATCCGCGCTCGGAGCTGCCGGCCACCCAGTTCAACATGAAGTGGGTGGAGAGCGCGGGGCTGGTGAAGTTCGACTTCCTGGGCCTGAAGACGCTGACGGTGATCGACCGGGCGCTGAAGTACCTGGAGAAGCGCGGCGCCTCGGTGGACATGGCCACCCTGCCGCTGGACGACCAGGCCACCTACGACCTGATGAGCAATGCGCTGACCATCGGGGTCTTCCAGCTGGAAGGCCAGGGGATGCGCGACACCCTGCGCCAGCTGCGGCCGGGCTCGATCGAGGACGTCACCGCCGTCGGCGCGCTGTACCGCCCCGGCCCGATGGACAACATCCCGGCCTTCATCGACTGCAAGTTCGGCCGCAAGCCCATCGACTTCCTGCACCCGACGCTCGAAGGCGTGCTGAAGGAGACCTACGGCATCATCGTCTACCAGGAACAGGTGATGCAGATCGCCCAGATCCTGGCCGGCTACAGCCTGGGCGAAGCCGACCTGCTGCGCCGCGCGATGGGCAAGAAGAAGAAGGAGGAGATGGAGCAGCAGCGGGCGCGCTTCATCTCCGGGGCGGCCGAGAAGGGGGTGTCGGCGCAGCAGGCCGGGGCGATCTTCGACCTGGTCGACAAGTTCGCCGGCTACGGCTTCAACAAGTCGCACGCCGCGGCCTATGCCGTGGTCAGCTACCAGACCGCCTGGCTGAAGGCGAACGCGCCGGTCGAGTTCTTCGCCGCCTCGATGAGCCTGGATATCGCCAACACCGACAAGCTCAGCGTGTTCTACCAGGACGCCAAGCGGTTCGGGGTGACCATCCGGCCGCCGGATGTGAACCGCTCGATGGCCGACTTCGATGTGGTGGACGGCGAGGTGCTGTACGCGCTGGGTGGAATCCGCAACGTCGGCATGCAGGCCATGGAGCACGTGGTCCAGGTGCGCCGCGCCGGCGGGCCGTTCCGCGACATCTTCGACTTCGTCGAGCGGGTCGATCCGAAACAGGTGAATAAGCGCACGTTCGAGACGCTGGCGCGGGCCGGCGCCTTCGATGCGATCCATCCGAACCGGGCGGAACTGATGGCCTCGGCCGACGCCCTGGTCGGCCACAGCCAGGCGCTGGCGTCGGACCGGGCGGAGGGCAAGGTCAGCCTGTTCGGCGACGACCTGAGCGGGGGCCACCGGCCGCGCATGACCCGCGCCGAGCCGTGGACACCTACCGAGCGGCTGGACGAAGAACTGGCGGCGGTAGGCTTCTACCTGTCCGGCCACCCCCTGGACGACATGATCGAGGCGCTGCGCCGGCGGCGGACGGACCTGCTGACCGACGCCATCGCCAAGGCCAATGCCGGGGCGGAGGCGCTGCGGATGGCGGGAGTGATCCGCCGCAAGCAGGAGCGGCCCAGCCGCACCGGGGAGAAGTTCGCCTTCGTGACCTTCTCCGATCCGACCGGCGAGTACGAGGTGATGTTCCCGCCCGAGGCGCTGCGGAAATGTCGCGACCTGCTGGAGCCGGGCAAGGCGGTGGCGATCAAGGTGCGCGCCAAGGCCAGCGACGGCGAGGTGCGCTTCTTCGGCGACGACGTGGAGCCGGTGGAGAAGGCGGTGGAGAACGTGGTCGCCGGCCTGCGGGTCCACGTCGGCCCCAGCGCCGAGATCGAGGCGCTGAAGAAGCGCCTGGGCGTCACCAGCGCCCGCGGCGGCGAGATCGTGCTGGTCGCCGGCCTGGAAGGCGGGCGCGAAGTGGAGATGAAGCTGCCGGGACGCTTCACCCTGGACGGCGCGGTGCGCGGGGCGATCAAGACCGCGCCGGGCGTGGTGTTCATCGAGGACATGTAGGGAACAGGCTTGACCGAAGCCGAGCGTTGACGTGTTCTTGGTTACAACCGGAGGGGATCGGATGATGAGATTGCAAGTCGGAGTGGCCGCGCTGCTCGTCACGGCGCTCGTGGCCGGCGGGGCCGCGGCGCAAGGGACGTTCTCGCCGGGCCATCCTTACCATGCCCCAGGCGCGCCCGCCGCGCCGAAGGCTTCGGCCGAGCCGTCGTACACGCCGCCGAAGCCGAAGATCTACAGCGCGCCCGAGAAGCCGAAGATGTTCGAGCCCTACAAGCCCTATGAGCCGCCGAAGCCGAAGAGTGTCTACGGCCCGGGCGGGACCACGACGCACGTGCCGTACTGAGCCTCTCCCTCCCATCGTAGGAGGGAAGGTAGCCTAGTAGGCCGGCAGCGCCTGGGCCTTGCCGTGCTTCTTCGCGGCGCCGGTCGGCGCGGCGGGGAAGCCGGCGAGATCATCAGGGAGCATGCCGGCCTTCGCGCTCTTGTCCTTGCCGGTCGCGGCGCCCGAGTCGGTTTTGGCCGAAGAGGCGCCGGTCCCGTAGTCGTAGGGCGTCGCCAGCGCAGACGGCGAGCTCGCGCCGGCGGCCGAGCCGCGGCCGCCGCCGCCGCCGGCGGGGCTTTTCCCGCCAGGGCGATGGGCGCCCGCGCTCGCGGGCAGGGCGATCAGCGCCGCGAGGGCGAGAACCGGCAGGACGGGACGCATGCGGGGGCTCCGACAATGAGCCGCCTGTCTGCCATGGTCCGACTGGCGCCGCGCCGTCAGCGGACTTGCATTTTCGTCATGTTCCAACTACATGCGCCGCTCCAATCCACACGCGGGTGTGCGGCTTGGCGGGGAGACATCCCGTCCAGTCCGTTCCGGTCCCTCCCAGGAGGGGTTGCCCGCGGAGGTCCAACCGGAAGAAAGACGAGACACAGACTATGGCTCTGCCTGAATTCTCCATGCGCCAGCTGCTCGAGAGCGGCGCCCACTTCGGCCACCAGACGCACCGGTGGAACCCGAAGATGGACCGCTACATCTTCGGCTCGCGTTCCAACATCCATATCATCGACCTGTCGCAGTCGATCCCGCTGTTGCACCAGGCCCTGGTGAAGGTGCGCGAAGTCGCCGCCGGCGGCGGCCGCATTCTGTTCGTCGGCACCAAGCGCCAGGCGTCGGAGCCGATCGCCACGGCCGCCAAGCGCTGCGCCCAGTACTACGTGAACCACCGCTGGCTGGGCGGCACGCTCACCAACTGGCGCACCGTCTCGGCCTCGATCGCGCGCCTGCGTGAAACCGACGCCCTGGTCGCCGGCGACGGCGGCGGCCGCTCGAAGAAGGAACTGCTGCAGCTGACGCGCGAGCGCGACAAGCTGGAACTGTCCCTGGGCGGCATCAAGGACATGGGCGGCATCCCCGACCTGATGTTCGTGATCGACACCAACAAGGAAGCGATCGCGATCCAGGAAGCCCGCAAGCTGAACATCCCGGTCATCGCCATCCTGGACACCAACTCGAACCCGGACGGCATCACCTATCCGATCCCCGGCAACGACGACGCCGCGCGCGCCATCCAGCTGTACTGCGACCTGCTGGCCGACTCGGTGCTGGACGGCCTGGCCGCCGGCCAGTCGGCGTCGGGCATCGACCTGGGCGCCTCGGAAGCTCCGATGGAGCCGACGCTGGCGCGCACGCTGACCCCGGCGCCGGCGGCTGAAGAGCCGGCCGTGTCGGCTCCGGAAGCCGCGGCCCTGGAAGCCGAGATGACCGGCGCCGCCGAGGCCCCGGTTGAAGCGGCTGCCGAGCCCGATACCACCGCCGCGGAGGCCGGGACGGCCGCCGACGACGGCGCTACCGCGGCGAGCGAAGAAGAACAGGCCGGCTGAGGCGCGTCGCGCGCCTCGGCTGACACAAAACCCTGACAGCAGGCCCTCATACGAGGGTCTGTCGTGATTCAAAGACTTTGAAGGAGCTGACCATGGCGGAAATCACCGCTGCGCTGGTCAAGGACCTGCGCGAAAAATCCGGCGTTGGCATGATGGACTGCAAGAAGGCGCTGACCGAAACCGGCGGCGACATCGACGCGGCCATGGACTGGCTGCGCACCAAGGGCCTGGCCAAGGCCGCCAAGAAGGCCGACCGCGCCGCCGCCGAAGGGCTGGTGGCCGGCCTGGTGAGCAACCACGGCAAGAAGGGCGTGCTCATCGAGTTGAACGCCGAGACCGACTTCGTGGCCAAGAACGACCGCTTCCAGGAGGCCGCCCGGCACATCGCCGCGACGGCGCTGGAACTGCAGCTGCTCGACACGATCCATGAGGCCAAGACGCCGGCCGGCGAGGCCGTGGGCGACATGATCACCGGCATGATCGCCACGATCGGCGAGAACATGCGCCTGCGCCGCACCGCCAAGCTGGAAGTCAGCGAAGGCGCCGTCGCGCTCTACCTGCACAATGTGCAGGGCGAGGGCGTGGCCCGCCTGGGTGTGCTCGTCGGCCTGGAAGGCCCTGGCGACGCGGCCGTCCTGAAGGACGTGGCGCGCAAGATCGCCCTGCACGTGGCCGGCACGCCGACCCCGCCGCTGGCGCTGGACACCTCCGAGCTCGACCCCGCGGTCGTGGCCAAGGAGCGCGAAATCCAGATCCAGATGGCGATCGAATCGGGCAAGCCCCCGGAGATCGCCGAGAAGATGGTCGAGGGCCGGATCCGCAAGTGGATGGAGGAAGTCGTCCTCCTGAAGCAGCCGTTCGTGATGGACCCCGACCAGACGGTCGAGCAGCTGGTGGCCGCGACCGCCAAGGACCTCGGCTCCCCGGTCAAGGTGAAGGGCTTCGTGCGCTTCAACCTGGGCGAAGGCGTCGAGAAGAAGACCGACGACTTCGCGGCCGAAGTGGCCTCGATGACCGGCAAGGCCTAGGCCTCCTTAGCCTGACCCAATAGAGGGCGGGGGGCGGGTGAGGCCCCGCGGCCG
>CBHTUE010000042.1:0-26109 GCA_966096115.1 uncultured Phenylobacterium sp. | reverse complement strand
GCCGTGACGATCCGGGTCTTCCAGGGCGAACGCCCGATGGCGCAGGACAACAAGATGCTGGGCCAGTTCGACCTGGTCGGCATCCCGCCGGCGCCGCGCGGCGTGCCGCAGGTCGAAGTCACCTTCGACATCGACGCCAACGGCATCGTCAACGTCGGCGCCCGCGACAAGGCGACCAACAAGGAACAGTCGATCCGCATCCAGGCCAACGGCGGCCTCTCGGACGCGGACATCGACGCCATGGTCAAGGAAGCCGAGTCCAACAAGGCCGAAGACGAAAAGCGCAAGGCGGTGGTCGAAGCCAAGAACCAGGCCGACGCGGTGATCCACTCGTCCGAGAAGGCCCTCGCCGAGCACGGCGACAAGGTCTCCGCGGACGAGAAGACCGCCATCCAGACGGCGATCGACGACCTGAAGGGCAGCCTCGAGGACGGGGACGCCGAGTCCATCTCGGCCAAGACCCAGACCCTCATCCAGGCTTCGATGAAGCTCGGCGAGGCCATGTACAAGGCCCAGCAAGGCGACGCCGGCGAAGGCGATTCAGCGGCGCAATCGACGGACTCGCATGAGGATGTCGTCGATGCGGAATTTGAAGAAGTGGACGGCGACGACAAGAAGTCGGCGTGACGACCTGTCCCATGGCCCCTCCGAGCGACAGATGCGAAGAGGCGGTCATGGGGACGTCGCCGCCGCCTTCGCGGGACGGGCGCGCTGCAAAGTGCGCTCTCTTTGAAGGAATACCCCCCGGCCGCTCGGCTGTGCTAAGCCTTGCAGACGGCCGGGGGGCCACCCACCTCAAACCTCAACAGTTTTTGAGCGCCTGAGCTTTCATGCGGGACTATTACGAGATCCTCGGCGTGGACCGCGGCTGCGATGACGGCGCCCTGAAGGCCGCCTTCCGCAAGCTGGCGATGGAACACCACCCTGACCGCAACGGCGGCTGCGAAGAGGCCGAGGGCCGCTTCAAGGAAGTCAACGAAGCCTATTCGATCCTCAGCGATCCGCAGAAGCGCGCGGCCTACGACCGCTTCGGCCACGCCGGGGTGAACGGCCAGGGCGGTGGTGGCGGTGGGCAGTTCCACGACGTCCACGACATCTTCAACGAGGTGTTCGGCGACGTCTTCGGCGACATGTTCGGCGGGCGTGGCGGCGGCCGTCAGCGCGGCGGCCCGGCGCGAGGCAACGACCTGCGCTACGACCTCGAGATCGAACTGGAGCAGGCCTACGCCGGCGCCGAGGTCGAGATCACCGTCCCGGCCACCCTCACCTGCGAGACCTGCGAAGGCTCAGGCGCCAAGCCGGGCACCAGCCCGACCACCTGCACCACCTGCAACGGCCAGGGCCGCGTGCGGGCCAGCCAGGGCTTCTTCTCCATCGAGCGCGCCTGCCCCCGCTGCGGCGGTTCGGGCCGGATGGTCATGGACCCCTGCGTCGACTGCCACGGCCACGGGCTCATTCGCCGGCAACGCACCTTGGCCGTGAGAATCCCGGCCGGCGTCGACGACGGCGCGCGCATCCGCCTCGCCGGCGAGGGCGACGCGGGCCAGCGCGGCGGGCCGCGCGGCGATCTCTACATCTTCATCTCGGTGAAGCCGCACGAGCTGTTCGAGCGCGACGGGCTGGACCTGCTCTGCACCGTGCCGGTGCAGATGGCCACCGCCGTCCTGGGCGGCGAGATCGACGCGCCCTGCCTGCTGGGCGGCGAGACCTGCGACGGTCAGTGCAAGCTGTCGGTCAAGGTCCCCGAGGGCGCCCAGACCGGCAAGACCCTGCGCGTGAAGGGCCGCGGCATGCCGTCGCTGCGTTCGCGCGAGCGCGGCGACCTGGTGGTCGAACTGTTCGTCGAGACCCCTACCCGCCTGACGCCCCGCCAGCAGGAGCTGATGCGTGAATTCGCCGGCCTCTGCGGCGAAGCCCAGCACCCCAAGGCCGCCGGCTTCACCGGTAAGGCCAAGAAGTTCTGGGACGGCATCACCGGGACGGCGTAGCCGGCGCAAGCCAGTCCACGACCTCGCGCAGGTCCTCCGGCGAGAGCGCCTCGCCGACCCCCGACATCACGCCCACCGTCAGCGCCGCGCGGATCCGCTCCGCGCTCATCCGATGCAGCGCATCCAGCGACGGCGCGCGATCGTCCTCCGGCGCATAGGCGTGGCAGTCGCCGCAGACCCGCTCGAAGATCGCCTGGCCCGGCGGGCTTGTCGCCGGGGCCGCCGCGCCCTGCGCCAATGCCGTTCCCGCGGCGAAGGCGGCGGCGAGCATCAGGGCCGATGTACGAAAGCCTGTCACCGTGCTCCCCGGGGCCGGATCGTCGTTTGCGGCGCGCCGCCCTTTCGGCTAGAGACACGCTCCGCTGAAGACGCACCCGTAGCTCAGCTGGATAGAGCGTTGCCCTCCGAAGGCAAAGGTCACACGTTCGAATCGTGTCGGGTGCGCCAGCGAACTGTCGGGGAGGCGGTCCGTGGAACTCGTCCCCACCTCCCATGGCCTCGCCGCCCTCTCCGTCAGCCGTGAAGGCCCAGGGCCCGTGGTCCTGGTGTTGCATGGCCTCGGCCGCACGCCGGGGATCGAGGGGTTCTTCCCGCCGGAGCTGACGGTCGCCCACCTCGAGTTGCCCGCCTACGTGGGACCGCTCTTCGACCGCTACGACCAGGCCGCGATCGCCGAGGCCTACGACGAGGTCATCGCCGCGCGGTTCGCCCGCCGCCGCGTGGTCGTCGTCGGAATCTCGCTGGGCGCGGTGATCGGCCTGGCGCTGACCGCCCCGGAGATCGTCGCGATGCTGGCCGTGGAGCCGTTCCTGGATTCCGAGCGGCCGGCGCTGCACGCCCGTATCCGCGAGACCCTGATGGTCCATCGTCCCGACCTGGGCGGGTTCCTTGAGGAGCTTCTCGGGTTCCATCCCGATCGGATCGAGCGCCGCGACTACGCCGTGCGCGCCACCGCGCCGCTGTGGGTGCTGGCCGGGGGATCGGACAGCGCCCTGGCGTCGCTGACAACGCCGCAGGATCGCGACCACCTCGACCAATGGGGCGCGGTGGTCCTCGAAGCCCGGGCCGGACACGACGTGGTTGGCGAGGACCCGGCGACCTTCGAGCTGGGCGTGGCCTGGGCGTTGGAGGTGGGCCGTGGCGTCCGCCCGGCCTGATCTCGACAGGCGCCGGGGCGGCCACTAACAGTCCGCCGTCACCCCGCGGCCGAGGCTCCATGACCAACATCACCCTGCAGGGCCTTTCGCCGCGCCACCTGGCCGCCTTCGGCGACGCCGCGCTGGCGGCCGGCGACGCGCAGATGGCTCAGGGCTTCTACCGCCGGCTGGTCGCCGCCGCGCCCAGCCCGCAGGCGCACGCGCGCCTGGCGCTGGCGCTGCGCCCAAACGGGCGGACGGTGGCGATGCTCGACGTGCTGCAGACCCTGGAGACGGCCCTGCCCGGTCAGGGCGTCTTCGTCGGTGACGGCATCGCCACCTGGATGAAGCATCCCGACTTCGTCAGCGACCCGGCGTTCATGGAGCTGGCCGCGAAGGACGTCGACATCGCGCCGGCCGGGGTCTCCAGCTGGCACTGGAACCTGCAGACCATGCGCTGGGCGGCGCAGCAGGCGCGCGACTTGCCCGGCGATTTCGTCGAGCTGGGGGTCTACAAGGGCCACACCACCAAGTTCTTGGCCGACTATCTGGACTTCGCCGGCTGGCCGAAGCGCTGGTGGCTGTACGACACCTTCGAGGGCATCCCGCGGGACCAGGCCGACCCCGGCCGCGAGCACCTGACCGCGGCCGTCTATGGCGAGCCGTTCAGCTTCGAGGAGGTGCGCGACCGCTTCGCCGCCTACGGCAACATCGACGTCATTCGGGGCCGGGTGCCGGAGGTGCTGGAAACGACCTCGCCCGAGGTCATCAGCCTGATGCACATCGACCTGAACAACGCGACGGCGGAGATCGCCGCGCTGGACACGCTCTATCCGCGCCTGTCGCCCGGCGGGGTCATCGTCTTCGACGACTACGGCTGGAGCGCGTCGCACAACCAGGCCAAGGCCGAGGCGGAGTGGTTCGCGAGCCGTGGCCTGGCGATCTTCTCCCTGCCGTCGGGCCAGGGGCTGCACGTCAAACCCCCCGCCTAGCGACGGAGGGGCCTCAGGCGTCCTGCTTCGCCGGCTCCGGGATCACGTCCACCTCCACCGTCAGCGTCTGGGCGCCGGAGCCCAGGATGATCCCGTCGATGGGGGCCACGTCGGAATAGTCGCGGCCGACGCCGAGCTCGATGTGGTCGTTCTGGGCGAGGATGGCATTCGTGGGGTCGAAGCCGATCCAGCCCACCTCGGGGCCGCACCAGACGGTCAGCCAGGCGTGGGTGGCGTCGGCGCCCTCCAGCCGCGGCTGGCCGGGCGGCGGGATGGTGCGGAGGTAGCCGGAGATGTAGCTGGCCGGCAGCCCCAGGCCGCGCAGGCCCGAGATCATGATCTGGGCGAAGTCCTGGCAGACGCCGTGGCGGGCGTTGAACGCCTCCAGCACCGGCGTGGAGACCTCGGTGGCGCCGGGGTCGTATTTGAAGTCGGCGTGGATACGCTTCATCAGCTCGGTCGCCGCCTCGATGATCGGCCGGCCCGCCGCGAAGCTCTCGCGGGCGTAGTCGGTGATCGGGGCCACATTGGGCGTGCGCCGCGTGGGGTACAGGAACACCGCCGGCCCGTTGGCCTCCAGGCCGGCCGAGGCGAAAGCCTGGCTGCGCACCATCTCCCACGGCTCGCCGCCGCCATCGGGCAGGCGCGGCGCGTGCACTTCGACCCGCGAGCGGCTCTCGATCACCAGGGCGTCGTGCGGCTTGTCGACGATCACCGTGACGGTCCGCTCGCCGAACGGCCCGACCCGCTCGTGCTTCTCCGACGGGCGCGGGGTGACCTTGATGCCGCTCGACAGCACCGTCTGGGCGGCCGACGAACTGGGGGTCAGCCGCAGGACGCAGCGGGCGAACCCGACCGTGTTCTCATAGGCGTAGGTGGTCTTGTGACGCAGGCTGTAGAGCATCAGGCCAGCCCCACCAGCTTGACGGTGGGCACGGCGCTGGCGCCCTGCAGGAAGTAGCGGTCGGCGATGGCCCCCGACAGCTTCATCAGCGCCTTCTCGTAGCGCTCGACTTCCCGGGCGCTGAGGTCGGCGGCGTCCTGTGTCTCCACGTCGGCGGCCAGCGGCAGCAGGATGCGCGACGGTTCCTCGACGATGCCGTCTTCCAGCAGCGCCGGCAGGACCGACAGGTGCTCCTTCAGGACCGCCAGCTGGAAGGCCAGCGAGCGGGTGTTGTAGGGGTCCAGCAGGACCATATCGCGCACCGGCACCAGGGCCAGGCCCATGAGGTAGCGGGCTCGATAGCTGATCTGGCTGTCGGCCAGGTCCAGCAGCAGGTCGAGGTTCTCGGTGGTGGCGTCGTCGTCGGCGAAGGTGCGGGTGAGCGCGCAGGTGTTGACGCCGCGCTCGATGCGCCGCGCCATGTCCAGGAAGCGCCAGCCGGCGACGCGGTTCATGTTCTCCTGGGTGAGGCCCGACAGCCCGGCGCAGATCTGCAGCGCGTTCTCCACCTGGCGCAGGGCCTGGGCCTCGGAGGTGATGTCGTCGGCGCCGCCGCTGAGCTCGGCCTCGAGGTCGAGCAGCAGGGCCCAGAAGTCGGCGGACAGGCGCTCGCGCATGCTGGAGGCCGTGCGCTGCGCCGCGCGGACCAGATAGATCACCGAGCCCCAGGCGCTGGCGTCATGCAGGGCCGAGCGGGCGGCGTCCACCGCCGGGCTGCCCAGCGCTTTCTTGTCCAGTGCGCCCCACTTGATCAGCAGCTTCTGCAGGCGGTCCAGGGTCTCGCCCTCGCTGTGCCCGGCCGCCTCGGCGTCCATCAGGCTGGTGCACAGCGCGCGGACCATCCGCAGCGTCGCCTCGGCGCGCTCCATGTAGCGGCCCAGCCAGAACAGGTTGTCGGCCGCCCGGCTGGGCAGGTGCCCCAGGATACGGCGGACCTTCACGTCGTCGCCGCTGGCCAGCAGGCTGACCCGCTCCACCGGCTTGTCGTCGATGATCCAGACGTCGGCGACGCCGGCCCCCTCCCCCATCGAGATGGCCCGCACGTCGGGGCGGTCGGAGGTGCGGCAGAAGCCGCCTGGCATGATCTTCATCCCCTCCGGCGTCGCGACGGCGAAGACCCGCAGGACGAACGGCGCGGGCTCCAGCCCGCCGTCGCGCAGCACCGGCATGGTGGACAGCTGCACCACCTCCTGGCCCACGTAGTCGCCCGGCCGATCGCGCAGGCGCGCGCGCAGTTCCGTCCGCTCGTCGGCGGTCAGGTCGGCGGTCAGGCGCGGGCCCGGCAGCAGCTTGTCGCCGAACACCGAATTGAAGGCTGGCGCCAGCGCCAGGTCGTCGAAGCGCGTCTCGACCAGTTCCTGCTCGCCCGGCTGGCCGCACCACCAGGTGGCGATGTTGGGCATCTTCAGGTCCTCGCCCAGCAGGCGGCGACAGAGGCGCGGCAGGAAGCCCATCAGGGCCTTGGACTCCAGGACCCCGGTGCCGGGAAGGTTCAGCACCGCCACCCCGCCGGCGCGGATCGCCTCCAGCATGCCGGGCGTGCCTAGCCGCGAGGCGGCGTTCAGCTCCAACGGGTCGATAAAGTCGGCGTCCACCCGGCGCAGGATCACGTCGGCCCGCTTCAGGCCGGCGATGGTGCGGACGTAGACCTTGCCCTCGCGGGCCACCAGGTCGTCGCCCTCTACCAGGAGGAAGCCCAGGTAGCGGGCCAGGTGCGCCTGTTCGAAATAGGACTCGCTGAACCGGCCGGGCGTCAGCAGGCAGATGCGCGGCTCGCTGCGGTCCGCCAGCCCCGACAGGCCCCGCCGCAGGCCGTCGAAGAAGGGCGCCAGCCGGTGGACGTTCATGGCGTTGTAGAGGTTCGGATAGGCGCGGCTGAGGACCAGGCGGTTCTCCAGCGCATACCCCGCGCCCGACGGCGCCTGGGTGCGGTCGTCCAGCACCCACCAGCGGCCGTCCGGGCCGCGCCCCAGGTCGGCGGCATAGATCTGCATGTAGCGGCCGCCGGGCGGCTTCACGCCACGCAGGGGCCGCAGGTAGTCGATGCTGCCCGTCAGCGCCGCCGCCGGCAGGGCGCCGTCCTCGACCAGCCTGGCGTCGCCGTAGATGTCCTGCAGCACCGCTTCCATCAGCTCGGCGCGCTGGGTGACGCCGGCGGCGATCTCCTCCCACTCCTTCTGGCCCAGGATCAGCGGCAGCGGCGTGAGCGGCCAGCTGCGCTCGTTGGCCTCGCCATAGATGCGGTAGGAAGCGCCGGAATCGCGGATATGCCGCGTGGCCAGGCCGAAGCGGGCCTTGAAGTCGGCTTCCGGGTACTCGGCGAAGTCACCGAGGAAGGCGAGCCATTCGTCGCGCGGCCGCCCGCCCGTGTCGAACAGTTCGTCGGGCACGCCCGGCAGGGGCTTGTAACCCTTCAGCCATCCCGACAGCCGCTGGGCTGCGGTCGGCTCCAGGTCCGATCGCCTCCGCTGCGCCGTGGATGTGTCCGCCGCCATTGGCGCCGCGCTCCCTCGCCCCGCCCCCATTTCCGCCCGGGGGGGCGACGCACCATAGGCGCCTGAGACTGAATCGGTCACGTGGGTTCGCACCCTTGATTGACGTAGGCGCCCTCGGCGCACGGTCGCAGCCCAGGTGAGGAGCCCCGCATGGCTGGAACCCCGGTCGCCTATTCGGCGCAAGGCATCGAATTCGTCGGCACGCTGTTCGAACCGGCCGGCTCGGGCCCCGCGCCCGGCGTGCTGGTGGCGCACGAGTCGCCGGGGATCACCCAGCACACCCTGGACGCGGCGGCGCGGCTGGCCGAGCTGGGCTGCGTGGCGCTGGCCACGGACTACCAGGGCGGCGGCCAGGTGGTCACCGACCGCGAGGAGATGATGCGCCGCTACGCCCGGTTCATGGAGGATCCGGCGATCATACGGGGGCGCATGGGCGCGGCGCTCGAGGCCCTGAAGGCCCGGCCGCGTGTCGACGGCGGGCGGCTGGCGGCGGTGGGCTACTGCTACGGCGGCACCGCGGCGCTGGAGCTGGCGCGGGGCGGGGCCGATCTGAAGGCCGTGGTGGGCTTCCACTCGGGCCTGGGCACGGCGCGGCCGGGCGACGCGGCGGCGATCAAGGCCAGGGTGCTGGTGCAGATCGGCGCCGACGATCCGGTGATCCCGCCCGACCAGCGCGCGGCCTTCGAGCAGGAAATGACCGCTGGCGGCGTCGACTGGCGGCTGATCACCTACGGCCGGACCGGGCACAGTTTCACCAATCCGGAGGCGGACACCTGGGGCATGCCCGGCTTCGCCTACCAGGCCGACAGTGACCGACGCTCGTGGGCGTCGCTCAGGGACCTGTTCGCGGAAACGGGGCTGGTCTAGCGCCTCCGGCCGATATCCGGAGGCTTGGCCCGCTGCGCGGCGGTGTTACAGCCGCCCCCGCCGCCGCCATACCGTTCATTCGCCTCTGAGGCGAGGGGAGCGCCCACGATTGCGGCGCCGACCGCCCGGTTTTGAGGCCGTCACAACCCTGTTGCAATCGCGCAACCCTTCCCGACGAAGCGGAGCCGGCCTCTCCACGACTCTGGCAATGGTGACGCTGTAAGGGCTACCCCTGCCCGCCAATTGAGCAGCGGTCTCACGCTGCAGTTGCAATGGGGGAGTCGCAAATGACTCAACGGAAGATCGTCCTGTCCGCCGGCGTCAGTGCGCTGGCCGTGCTGATCGCCCTGCCCGCCATCGCCGCGGACGCGGTCGGGGCCAGCGAGGTCGAGGAACTGGTGGTCACCGCGCGCAAGCGCGACGAAGCTCTGATCGACGTGCCGTTCTCGGTCAGCGCGCAGAGCGAGCAGGTGATGCGCAACCGCGGCATCACCAACGTCGAGGAGCTGTCGCGCAACATCGCCAGCTTCACCGTCCAGAACCTGGGCCCCGGCCAGAGCCAGGTGGCGATCCGCGGCATCTCGGCCGGCCAGATCGTCCGCGACCAGCCGGGCGTCAAGGAGCAGGTGGGCGTCTATCTCGACGAGAGCGTGATTTCCCTCAGCCTGTTCACGCCGGACATCGACCTCTTCGACCTGAACCGTGTGGAAGTGCTGCGCGGGCCGCAGGGCACCCTGTTCGGCTCGGGCTCGCTGTCGGGCACCGTGCGCTACATCACCAACCAGCCTAAGCTCGACGCCTATTCGGGCGCGGTCGAAGGCACGATCAGCAGCGTCCAGGGCGGTGAAGTCGGCGGCAACCTGAAGGGCTCCGTCAATATCCCCTTCAACGCCCAGGCCGCCCTGCGCATCAGCGCTTACGCCGAGGATTTCCCGGGCTTCATCGACGCGGTCCAGCCGAACGGTTCGGTGAAGAAGGACGTCAACGACGGCACCCGCTACGGCGTGCGCGCCGCGCTGCTCTTTAAGCCGTCCGAGGAACTGTCGATCACGCCGCGGGTGCTCTACCAGAAGATCAACGTCGATGGGTTCAACCGGGTCGACGTGTTCAACATCCTGGCCAACGAGTTCACCACCACCCGCCCGCGGGTGCAGCTGGGCGGGCTGAAGCAGTTCACCCAACTCAAGGAGAAGTTCACCGACGAGTTCTTCCTGGGCGACCTGACGCTGCAGTACGACATGCAGGGCCTGCGCTTTACCTCGATCTCCAGCTACACCGACCGCGACGTTCTGGTGCGCCGTGACGCCACCGCCCTTACCGGCTCGATCACCGGCGGCTCCATCGGCTTGCCGGCGTCGGTCTACACGATCAGCTCGCCGCTGGACGACACCACCAGCGTCAAGACCTTCACCCAGGAGGCGCGGGTCAGCTCCACCGGCGAAGGCCCCTTCCAGTGGGTCGCCGGCGGCTTCTACCAGCACATCAAGCGCGACTACGCCCAGGACCTGACCGTGCCCGGCTTCACCGCCCTGAGCGGCATCCCGAGCCAGAGCACCGTGGCGCCCACCGACCACCTCTACTTCTCGACGGTGCCCTACAAGCAGGACCAGTACGCCGCGTTCGGCGAGGGCACCTACAGCGTCACCGACCGGTTGGACGTGACCGCCGGCATCCGCTACGCCCACTACAAGGAAACCCGCACCCTGACGTTCGACGGCATCTTCGCCGACAAGACGATCGCGGTGCCGGGCAGGACCACCGCCAACAGCTGGGCCCCGCGCGTCATCGCCGCCTATAAGGCGACCGACGCCATCACGCTGAACGCCCAGGTCTCCAAGGGCTTCCGGCTGGGCGGGATCAACGACCCGCTGAACCGCCCGCTCTGCTCGGCGTCCGACTTCGCCACCTTCAACGCGCTCTCCAAGCCGTCGTTCAAGAACGAGACGGTGTGGAACTACGAGGGCGGCCTGAAGGCCAAGCTGGGCGGCTCCGGCTCGCTCACCCTGGCCGGCTTCTACGCCGACATCTCGAACCTGCAGGCCACCATCGACGCCGGCAGCTGCTCGTCGCGGATCATCGCCAACGTGAAGAGCGCCAAGTCGACCGGCTTCGACGCCGAGCTGGCCTACCGCTTCGGCGGCGGCTTCGACTTCGCGGCGACGGCCTCCTACAACGACGCCAAGCTGACCTCGAGCCTGACCAACGCCGCCGGCGTGCCGATCCAGGGCCTGCGCGACGGCAACCGCCTGCCGACCGTCCCCAGGTTCCAGGGCTCGGTCAGCGTCGGCTACGAGCGCGAGGTCATGAGCGGCTGGACCGGGTTCTCGAACCTGACCTACCAGCACGTGGGCAAGCGCTTCACCCAGATCTCCGACCAGGAGAACAACCCGCGCACCGTGGGCCTGTTCCGCAACATCGGGAACACCACGGCGGCCTCGCTGATCTTCCCGCTGGAGCTGCCGTCGTACGACATCCTGAACCTGCGGGTGGGCGTGCGCGGCGACGGCTGGGAAGCGGCCGCCTTCGTCAACAACCTGGGCGACGAGCGCGCCCACCTGGCCATCGACCGCGAGCGCGGCCTGTCGGCCCGCTACGGCTTCCTCACCAACCCGCCGCGCACCTACGGCGCGACGGTGCGGAAGGAGTTCTAAGACTCACGCGTGGGGCGCGGCGGCGACGCTGCGCCCCATAGCGGCGTTCTCGAAATCACGGTACGTCACCCCCGATGGGGAAGCTTTCGCGCTGGGGACTTGCGGCCGGGCTGAGCGCGCTCGCGTGGGCGGGCGCGGCGTCGGCGCACAACATCGGCGGGACCGACGCGGCGTTCGTGGCCGCGACGCGGGGGCCGGATCCGATCCCGTTCCTCTACCTCGGCGCCAAGCACATGGTGACCGGCTACGACCACCTGGCGTTCCTGGTGGGGGTGATCTTCTTCCTGTTCCGGCTGCGGCAGGTGGCGCTCTACGTCAGCCTGTTCTCGCTGGGCCACTCGATCACCCTGCTCGCCGGCGTCTTCTTCAAGCTGCACGTCGACCCGCACTTGGTGGACGCCGTGATCGGCGTCTCGGTGGCTTACAAGGCCTTCGACAACCTGAGCGGCTTCAAGACCCTGGCCGGATTCCAGCCCGACGCGCGCGTGGCGGTGTTCGGCTTCGGCCTGATCCACGGGTTCGGCCTGGCCACCAAGCTGCAGGCGCTGAACCTCAACCCCGAGGGACTGCTCACCAACCTGGTGTCGTTCAACGTCGGCGTCGAGATCGGCCAGGTCCTGGCGCTGGCCCTGATCCTGGCGGCCATGACCCTGTGGCGGCGCACGCGCACGTTCGAGCCCATGGCCCGCGGGGCCAATGTGCTGCTGATGCTGGCCGGCTTCGTGCTCGCGGGGCAGCAGGTCGCGGGCTACATCTTCGGCGGAGCGGTGTCATGAGCGCCAACGAACAACCCACCCGTCCGATGGCGAGGGGCCCGCTGATCGGCTGGACCCTGGGCGCGGCGGCGCTCGCGGCGCTGATCGTCTTGGGCGCGATCCTGCCGGCCGAGTTCAACCGCGATCCCCTCGGCCTGGGCAAGGTCTCCGGCCTCAGCCGCCTGTGGGCGCCGGACGAGAAGAAGGTCGACGTGAAAGGCGGGTCGGCGACGCTGGCCCACGAGTACGCGGCCCCGTTCCGCACCGACACGATCGAGATCCCGCTGGGCGGCTTCCTGGACGGCGCCGACAAGTCCGAGCTGGAATACAAGGTCCGGATGAAGAAGGACGCGACCCTGATCTACTCGTGGGAGGTGGTCGGCGCGGCCGACGCGCGCGACTTCCACTTCGACCAGCACGGGCACACCACGCCCGCGCCCGGCCAGCCGATGACGGTGGCCACCTACAAGCAGGCGTTCGGGTTGAAGCAGCAGGGTGCGCTCACCGCGCCGTTCGACGGCATCCAGGGCTGGCAGTTCTCCAACTCCAGCGAGAACCGCGTCGTGGTGCGCGTGAAGCTGGCCGGCTTCTACGACCTGATCCCTGGCGGCCAGCCCGGCAACGAGTCCGGCGTCGTGGCGAACGTCCCCGCCAAAGACGCCCGGCCGGGACTGAACCTGGCCCCCTGACCGCTGGCTTCAGTGCCCGTGCCGGTGATGCAGGTCCGGCACGTGTGCATGGCGATGGACCAGCCGCCCATGCTGATGCGCGTGGACATGCGGCTCGCCCGGCGGATCCTCCGATGAATGGGCGTGCTGATGATGCGCGTCATGCACGTGCGAATGTTCGTGGGTCATCGGCTCGTGGCCGTGCTCGTGCTCATGCTTCTCCGTGAGGTGCAGGTAGACCCCGACGCCCATCAGCAGAGCCGCTACGACCAAGCGCGCGGTGAACGGCTCCGCGAACAGGAACAGCGCCAGCACCGCGCCGACAAACGGAGCCGTCGAGAAATAGGCCCCGGTGCGCGCCGCGCCCAGGGCGCGGAGCGCCAGGACGAACAGGGCCAGGCTGACGCCATAGCCCAGGACTCCGATCGCCCCGGCGGCCAGCATCAGGTCCGGCCGCGGCAGCCGCGCGCCAAGGCCCAGCGCGATGCACAGGTTCACGGTCCCGGCCACCAAGCCCTTCAGCATCGCGATCTGCACGGGATCGGCGGCGCTGATCTTGCGGGTGAGGTTGTTGTCGATCCCCCAGGCCAGGCAGGCTCCGGCGATGAACAGCGCGCCGACGCCGACCGGCGCCAGTCCGCCCTGCCAGGACAGGAGGGCGGCGCCGGCCAGGATGGCCGCGGCGCCCGCCAGGAGGCGGCGATCGACGTTCTCGCGGAAGACCAGCCAGGCGATCGCCATGGTCGCCAGGCCTTCCAGATTCAGCAGCAGGGCGGCGCTCGACCCGGGCGTCGTCGCCAGGCCGAACATGAGCAGCAGCGGTCCCGCCACGCCCCCCGTCAGGATGACCAAGGCCATCCAGCCCAAGTCCCCGCGCCGCAGCGGCGCCTCCTCCGAGGCCCGCCCCAGCACCCGGCGCCCAACCCGAAACGCCGCCAGGCCAACGCCCGACCCCAGGTACAGTAGGCCGGCGAGGAGCCAGGGATCGACGCCCCGGCCCAGCAGCGCCTTCGCGAGCGGCGTGCTGGCCCCGAACAGCGCCGCCGACGCGATCGCCAGCACGACGCCGGGGCCGAGCCTGGCGGGGCCGGAGGACTTCATCCGGCTAGCCGCCGGCCTTCTTCTCGATCTTGTCTTCGACATCCTTCGGGAAGGTCGGCAGCGGGTTGCCCTTCGCCGGCCCGTTGGCCTTGATCGAGGGCTGGATCACGAACTGCTCGTGGCAGGCGACGCAGACCTCGTAGACCTTGGCGCCTTCCTCGAAGGTGCCCTTCTTGTCCTTGGCCTCGGCGGCCTTGCGGGCGGCCAGCGCGCGCTCGGTCAGCATCTGGGCGTACTTGTTCCAGTCCGCCTCGGGGGCGCGGCGGCGGCCGTCCAGTTGCAGCGCATTGCCGGCTTCCATCAGGATCGTGGCCCCTGAGATCAGCCCGTCCCAGCCCTCCTGGTCGTCCTGCGCCGGCGACAGGTCGTGCTCGCCCTGCGCGTCGACCATCGTGCCGGAGTGCTTCCAGTACATGAAGGCGGCCGGGTCGACGACGTGGCCCATGAACTCGGTCATCGGCAGGTCGGTGTTGAACTTGGGCGTGGCCGAGGCCTCGGCCTTGGGCGCGGCGGCCTTCTGGGGCTGGCACGATGCCAGCAGGGCGGCGACCGCCACCAGGGGAACGAACTTCTTCAAGGCAGGTCTCCAACTTCGCCGCATGGACTGGCCCCACGCATCGCGCGCGGGCGCACCCTATTCCCGTACTGAACGGTAGCGGAAGCGTTACAAGAGGGCCCCGACGGCCCGCGAGGGCCGCCCCGGCCCCGGAGGCGTCATGCCCTCAACGGCCCTGCTTGCAGCACGAAAACGCGCCTTGCGCCGGCCGTTCGGCTCATGTCTACCTCGCCGGGCCGAAACCGAAGCAATCTGGTTCCGTTTGCGTCAGGCGCCTGACAGCCCCGCGAGAGATCAAAGACCTTGACCATCATGCCCCTGCCGCCGCCCGCGGCCTCCGCCCTCGACCTCATCGGCCGCACCCCCATGGTCGAACTGACCGGCTTCGACACCGGCCCCTGCCGGCTGTTCGTGAAGCTGGAGAGCGCCAATCCCGGGGGCTCCATCAAGGACCGCATCGCGCGTTCAATGATCGAGGCGGCGGAGAAGGACAGGTCGCTGAAGCCGGGCGGCACGATCGTCGAGGCGACCGCCGGCAACACCGGCCTGGGCCTGGCGCAGGTGGGGATCCTGAAGGGCTACAAGCTCCTGCTGGTGGTTCCCGACAAGATGGCGCGGGAGAAGATCCAGCACCTGCGGGCCATGGGCGTTGACGTCCGCATCACCCGCTCCGACGTCGGCAAGGGCCACCCCGAGTACTATCAGGACATGGCCAAGGCGATCGCCGAGCGGCTGAACGACGCCGTCTTCATCAACCAGTTCTCCAACCCCGCGAACCCGAAGGCGCACCAGGAAACCACCGGCCCGGAGATCCTCCAGCAGATGGAAGGCCAGGTCGACGCGGTGGTCGTGGGCGTGGGTTCCGGCGGCACGCTGACGGGCCTCGGCCGCTTCTTCGCCAAGGCCTCGCCGGCGACGAAGATGGTTCTGGCCGACCCCATCGGCTCGATCCTCGCGCCGCTGGTCGAGCGCGGCGAAAAGATCGAACCCGGCTCCTGGGTGGTCGAGGGGATCGGCGAGGACTTCATCCCGGACAACTGCGACCTGGCCCTGGTGAGCAAGGCCTATGAGATCTCGGACACCGAAAGCATCGCCACGGCGCGCCTGCTGCTGACCAAGGCCGGCATCCTGGGCGGCTCGTCGTCCGGCACCCTGCTGGCCGGCGCCCTGCGCTACTGCCGCGAACAGACAGAGCCGAAGCGGGTAGTGACGCTCGTCTGCGATACTGGCAGCCGCTACCTGAGCAAGGTCTACAACGACAGCTGGGTCGCCGAGCAGGGCCTGGTGGACCGCAAGCTGCACGGCGACCTGCGCGACCTGATCGCCCGCGGGGCCACCACCGGCGACGCGGTGACGGTCGGGCCGGACGACACCCTGCTGACCGCCTACAACCGCATGCGCGCGGCGGACGTCAGCCAATTGCCGGTGCTGGACGATGGCCGGCTGATCGGGCTGATCGACGAAAGCGACCTACTGGAGGCCGTGGAAGACCGCCGCCAGGACGCTCGCTTCCGCCAGCCGGTCGCCGCCGCCATGACCGCCAAGCTGAACACCCTGCAGGCGGCCGAGCCGCTGGACTCGCTGCTCCCCATATTCGAGCGTGACGAGGTGGCGATCGTGCTCGAGGGACGTGACTTCCTGGGCCTGATCACCCGCATCGACCTGATCAACTATCTGAGGCGCGCGGCGTGACCGACAGCAAGAGTGGCGGCAAGAACCGCCTGGACTTCGCCACCCGCGCCATCCACGGCGGGCAGGAGCACGACCCCTCGACCGGGGCGGTGATGGTGCCGATCTACGCCACCTCGACCTATGCGCAGTCGTCGCCCGGCGTGCACCAGGGGTTCGAGTACTCCCGCAGCCAGAACCCGACCCGCTTCGCCCTGGAGCGCGGGCTGGCCGACCTGGAGAGCGGAACCAAGGGCTATGCCTTCGCCTCGGGCCTGGCCTCCATCGCCACCCTGCTGGAAGTCTGCGACGCCGGCGACCACGTCATCGCCAGCGAGGACCTCTACGGCGGTTCGTTCCGGCTGTTCGACAAGGTGCGCCAGCGTTCGGCGGGGCTCGAATTCAGCTTCGTCGACCTGGCCGATCTCGCGGCCATCGAGGCGGCGATCAAGCCGCGGACGAAGATCGTCTGGGTGGAGACCCCGACCAACCCGCTGCTGCGCCTGTGCGACCTGGAGGCCATCGCCGCGCTCTGCAAGCGCCACGGCCTGATCGCGGCGGCCGACAACACCTTCGCCAGCCCCTGGTGCCAGCGGCCCCTGGAACTCGGCTTCGACGTGGTGATGCATTCGACCACCAAGTACATCGGCGGCCACTCCGACGTGGTCGGCGGCGCCCTGGTAGTGGGCGAGAACGCCGAGCTCCGCGACAAGCTCACCTTCCTGCAGAACGCCATCGGCTCGGTGGCTTCGCCGTTCGACAGCTACCTGACGCTACGGGGCATGAAGACGCTGGCGCTGCGCATGCAGCGGCACTGCGAGAACGCCATGCGGATCGCCCAGTGGATGGAGGAGCGACCGGAGATCGCCAAGGTGATCTATCCCGGCCTGCCCAGCCACCCGCAGCACGCCCTGGCGGCGAAACAGATGCACGGCTTCGGCGGCATGATCACCGCCGTCCTCGACCGCAATCTCTCCGGCGTGCGCGAGATGCTGGAGCGGACCCGGCTGTTCACGCTGGCCGAGAGCCTGGGCGGGGTGGAGAGCCTGATCGAGCACCCGGCGATCATGACCCACGCCTCGATCCCGGCGGAGACCCGCGGCCGCATCGGCATCGTCGACGGCCTGATCCGCTTGTCGGTCGGCGTCGAGGACGCCGAGGACCTGATCGCCGACCTGGAGCAGGCGCTGGGCTAGAGGAACAGGTCCGCGCAGGCCTCGACGATGGCGTCCACGTCCAGCCGGTAGTGGCTGTAGAGGTCGGGCAGGTCGCCGACCTGGCCGAAGCTGTCGAGGCCGAGCGGGCTGACCCGCTGGCCGCGCACGCCGCCCAGCCAGGACAGCGCCGCCGGCGACCCGTCGATCACGGTGACCAGGCCCGCCCCCGGGCCGAGCTGGCCCAGCAGCGACTCGGCGTGGCTGGCGCGGCGGCCGGCGCCCTGCCAGCGGCCGCGGCGGGCGGCCATCCAGTCGCGGTGCAGCAGGCCCGGCGAGACCACGTTCAGCACGCCCAGCCCGGGCAGGTCCTCGGCCAGTTGTTCGGCGGCGGCCAGCACCTCGGGCGCGACGGCGCCACAGAAGGCGATGGCGGCCTCGGCGCCCGGCGTCGGCGCCTTCAGCCAGTAGGCGCCTTTCAGGGCATCCTCGCGCCAGGCGTCGTCCGTGCGCTCCACCTGCGCGAGCTGGCGCGTGGTGAGCCGCAGATAGACCGAGCCGCCGTCGTCGGCCTGCATATGGCCGAATGACCAGCGCATCACCTCGGCCAGCTCGTCGACGAAGGCCGGCTCGAAGTAGCTCAGGCCCGGCTGGCCGATGCCGATCAGCGGCGTGTAGATCGACTGGTGCGCCCCGCCTTCGGGGCCCAGCGTCAGGCCGGCCGGCGTCGCCACCAGCATGAAGCGGGCGTCCTGGTAGCAGGCGTAGTTCAGGGCATCGAGGCCGCGGCTGATGAACGGGTCGTAGACCGTGCCGATCGGCAGCAGCCGCTCGCCGAACAGCGGCGCCGACAGCCCCAGCGCGCCCAGGTTCAGGAACAGGTTGTGCTCGGCGATGCCCAGCTCGATGTGCTGGCCGGCGGTCGCCCCGGCCCACTTCTGCGGCGACGGGATGCGGGCGTTGCGGAACACGTCGGCGGTCTCGCGCCGGCGGAACAGGCCGCGCTGGTTCACGAAGCCGCCGAGGTTCGTCGAGACCGTAACATCGGGCGAGGTCGTGACGATGCGGTCGGCCAGCGGATGGCCGCTCTTGGCCAGGTCCAGCAGGATGCGGCCGAACGCCTGTTGCGTAGACTGCTCGGCCCCGTCGGGACTGGGGAAGTCGGCCCGCGACGGCACGGGGACCGGTTCGGCGGTGAACCGGCGCCGGGCCGGCTGGGCGAAGGGCGCCGCGGCGATGAACGCCGCCACCTGCGCGGCCTCGTCGTCCGACAGCCCGGCGAGAGGCGCCCACTCCTGGCCCCGCGGCACGCCCATGGCCTCGCGAAGGGTCTCCACCTGGTTCGGCGTCATCAGACCGGCGTGGTTGTCCTTGTGGCCCTGCAGCGGCAGGCCGAAGCCCTTGACGGTGTAGGCGATGAACAGGGTGGGCGTGTCGTCCTGGGCCGCGTCGAAGGCCTCGGTCAGGGTCTCGATGCAGTGGCCGCCCAGGCCGATCATCAGCTGGTGCAGGGCCTCGTCGGTGAAGCTCTCCAGCAGAGCCCGCACGCCCGGCGCCCGGCCGATGTCGCGGGTCAGCCGCTCGCGCCAGGCCGCGCCGCCCTGGTAGGTGAGGGCCGCGAACTCGGCGTTCGGGCAGGCCTCGATCCAGGCCCTGAGCTTGGCGCCCCCGGGCCGCGCGAACGCCCGCTCCTGGGCCTTGCCCCACTTCAGGGTCACCACTCGCCAGCCGGCGGTCTCGAAGATGTCGTCGAACCGGTCGAACATCCGGTCGGCGGTCGTCGCGTCCAGGCTCTGGCGGTTGTAGTCGACGATCCACCAGGCATTGCGGATGTCGTGCTTGTAGGCCTCGATCAGGCACTCGTAGATGTTGCCCTCGTCGAGTTCGGCGTCGCCCAGGGTGGCCACGAACCGACCGCGGCGCTCCTCCGCCAGCCAGCCGTGGCCGCTGAGATAGTCCTGCATCAGCGATGCGAAGGCGGTGATCGCCACCCCAAGGCCGACCGACCCGGTGGAGAAGTCGACGTCGTCCTTGTCCTTGGTGCGCGACGGATAGGACTGGGCGCCGCCGAAGCTGCGGAAGCCCTCCAGCTGCTCGCGGCTCTGGCGGCCCATCAGGTACTGGGCGGCGTGGAACACGGGGCTGGCGTGCGGCTTCACCGCCACCCGGTCCTGCGGCTTGAGCGCGTGGAAATAGAGCGCCGTCATGATGGTGGTCATCGAGGCGCAGGAGGCCTGGTGGCCGCCGACCTTCAGGCCGTCGCGGCTTTCGCGCAGGTGGTTGGCGTTGTGGATCGTCCAGGTCGCCAGCCAGCGCAGCCGCGCGTCGATGCGTGACAGGAGCTCGAACCGCTGTTCGGCGCCACGATTGTGACCGGCGGCGGGTAGTGGCTGCGCTTGAGGCATGGAATCGACGAGAACCTCTGCCTTGGGGGTCGGATTTGCTCGCAAGGCCGCCTGCCGTGCAGCATGGCGCCGGCTTCTAGCAGGAAATCGGGACGAATGTGAGGGCGAGAGCCCATGCGGCAGGGTCCGGGAGCGTTGCAGTCTCGAAACATCGGTACGCTGCGATTGACGACCCCTTCGCGCTCGGGCTTGCTGGCGGCAACGCGCCCCCGAGAGCGCCTGGGAGGATCCTGCGATGACCACCTCGTCCGCCGAGGTCGAGCGTCTGCCGCTCAAGACCAAGCTCGCGTTCGGCCTCGGCGCCTCGGCGGAGACCTTCGCCCTCTACGCGCTCTCCAGCTACGCGCTGCTGTTCTACAATCAGGTCCAGGGCCTGCAGGCGGCGTGGGCCGGGCTGGCCCTGTCAGTGGGCCTGGTGCTGGACGGCCTGATCGAGCCGGTGATCGGCTCCTGGTCGGACCGCACGCACTCGAAGTGGGGCCGCCGGCATCCCTGGATGTTCGCCGCCCCGATCCCGATCGCCCTGGCCTTCCTGGCCGTGTTCAATCCGCCCAAGGGCATGACCCAGTTCGAGCTGGCGGCGTGGTGCGCGGTCTCGGTCTCGGCGCTGCGCCAGACCATGGCGTTCTTCCACACGCCGCACCTGGCGTTGGGCGGGGAGTTGTCGCCGCACTACACCGAGCGCTCCAAGGTGATGGCCTACAACAGCTTCTTCGCCTGGGCGGGCGGGTCGAGCATGTCGTACATCGCGCTCACCTTCTTCTTCCCGAAGACCCCGGAATTCCACAACGGCCTGCTCAACCCCGAGCGTTGGCCGCACTTCGCCGCGACCTTCGCCCTGGGCATCGTGGTGGTGCTGTTCATCTCGGCCTGGTTCACGCGCGACCGGATCCCGTTCCTGCCGAAGCCTGCGGCCGACACACCCAAGTTCAGCATGGCTGAGTTCTTCCGCGACGTGGCCAAGGCGCTGACCAACATCAACTACGTCTGGCTGCTGGTGGGCTTCTTCTTCCTGTCGATGATGATCGGCCTGCGCGAGGGCCTGCGGCTCTACGTCTACAGCTTCTACTGGGGCATCTCGTCCAGCGACCTGCGCCTGTTCATCATCGGCAGCTTCCTGGGCTACGCCTCGGCGTTCCTGTTCGCCGCGCGGCTGCATCGCCGGTTCGACAAGAAGCTGACCATGATCTGTTCGGCGCTGGCCTACGGCGTGATCCCGGCAGTTCCGATCGTGCTGGGCCAGTTCGGCGTGTTGCGGGTCGGCCAGCCCTACCTGCTGCCGATCCTCATCGCGTTCGCGGCGGCCGCCTACTTCGCGCTCAGCCTGCTCTCGATCAGCACCATGTCGGCGCTGGCCGACATCGCCGACGAGAACGAGCTGAAGCACGGCGTACGCCAGGAGGGCATCCTCTACTCGACCCGCCTGCTGGCGGCGAAGCTGGACCAGGCGATCGGCGGGGTGCTGGCGGGGCTGGTGATCACCTTCATCAAGTTCCCGGAGAAGGCCAAGCCGGGCATGGTCGACGACGAGATCCTGTTCAACCTCGCGCTCTGGGACGGGGCGCTGGCCGCCATCCCGGGCGTGATCGCCGCCTTTTGCTACGGCCGCTACCGGATCAACCACGCCGCCTACGCCGCCACGCGCGCGGCGCTGGCGGCCCGCTAGCCAGGGTTCCCCGGCCGCAGCGCCTGCATGAGGCTGCCCGTGTAGGCGGCGTGGCCCACGTGGGTGAGCCGCGCGGCGAAGTCGGCCCAGATCTCGCCGCCCAGGTCGCGCCAGCGGCGGCAGAAGGCGTAGTCCTCCGAGAGGTACTGGCCGGTCTCCGGCTCGATCATGGTGTCGAACACCATCACCGCCTCGGGGGCCAGCTTGTCGCCCATGTCGCCCATCTTGGCGCGCAGTTCCGGATGCGCGTCGACCAGTCGCTGCATGGCGCTGCGCTTGATCAGCAGGAAGCCGGTGCCGCCATAGGCCACTTGGGCGAAGCCGTCGACCACCTCGACGCTCTTGTCGGCGGTGGGCAGGAAGCGGACGACGTAGCCGATGGCGGCCGCCTGCAGGTCGGCCACGTCGGCCTTGGCGGCGGCGCGCACCTTCTCCCAGTCGATCTTCTTCAGCGGGCAGACCGCGGCGATCACGTCCTTGTCGGCGTCCAGCAGCCGGAACACCTGCTCAGGCGGAAAGCCGATGTCGGCGTCGATGTAGAGGATGTGCGTCGCCTTTTGGTGCGCCAGGAAGGCGGCGGCCAGCCGCGAGCGGCCCCGCGTGATCAGCGCCTCCCCGCCCATCATGTCGATGTACAGCCCAACGCCCCGGTCGCGACAGGCGTCCTGCAGCTTCAGCATCGAATCCACGAAGAACAAGTTCAGGTTCCCGCCGTAGCAGGGGACCGCGAGGTAGATGAACGGCTTGGGCGCATCAGGCATGGCGCGGACCATAGTGGCGGGTCAGCGCGCCGTCACATCCTTCGATCCCAGGGCGCGGCGGATCATGCGCGGGCCCTGCGGCCGGCGTACCAGCGCACGATCAGGTAGACCACGACCGCCAGCGCCACGCCCTGCACGTCGGCGACGAAGTCCAGCGGGTCGGAGTGGCGGCCGGTCGGCGTGATGCCCTGCACGATCTCGATCAGCACGCCGTAGGCCAGGGCGAACGCCGGAATGGCGATGCGGCGGTTCGGCGCCAGCAGGTAGCCGGTGATCGTCAGGATGAACCAGGCCGCGGTGTGCTCGAAGCGGTCGCCGGTGCCGGGATCGGGCAGGTCCTTGTTCGGCAGCACGCACAGGACCAGCAGGATCAGCACCGCCAGGGCGTACAGCCCGAGGCGCACGGGACGGGGAAACCGGGACGGCAGCATCGACCCTTACTTGCACGTCCGATTGCGTCTCTCTAGCGTCCGCGCGGCTTAGTTTTGGTGCAGGAGCAGTGCGTGGCGCTTGAAGCGGTGATCTGGGATTTCGGCGGGGTGTTCACCTCCTCGCCCTTCGAGGCCTTCAATCGGCTGGAGGCGGAGATCGGCGCGCCGAAGGATCACATCCGCCGGGTGAACGCGACCAACCACCACGAAAACGCCTGGGCGCTGTTCGAGCGCAACGAGATCGACACGGCGCGGTTCGACCAGCTGTTCCTGGAGGAATCGACCGCCCTGGGCTTCCCGATCCGCGGCGCGGACGTGCTGCCGAAGCTGTCGGGAGAACTGCGGCCGCGGATGGTGGCGGCTCTGAAGACCTGCAAGCAGCACTTCAAGGTCGGCTGCATCACCAACAACGTGGTGTCGATGCACAGCCCCGGCCAGAACGAGATCCAGCAGGCGGCGGGCGCGATGGGCCAGGTGATGCCGCTGTTCGACGCCATCATCGAGAGCAGCAAGGCGGGCGTCCGCAAGCCCGACCCGAAGATCTACCAGATGATGTGCGACCTGCTGGGCGTGGCGCCAGCGTCCTGCGTCTACCTCGATGACCTGGGCATCAACTGCAAGCCGGCGGCGGTGTTGGGCATGAAGGCCATCAAGGTGATCGACGTGGACCAGACGCTGGGCGAGCTGGCGGCGGCCACGGGGCTGACGTTCGCGTGACCCGCCCGGCGAAGATCGGCGCGGCGGCGGCGCTGGCGAAGCTGCCCGGATGGACCGAGGCCGCCGGCGACCGCGACGCGATCACCAAGACCTTCAAGTTCAAGGACTTCAACGCCGCCTTCGGCTTCATGACCCGCGTGGCCCTGATGGCCGACAAGCTCGACCACCACCCGGAGTGGTTCAACGTCTACAACCGGGTCGAGGTGACGCTGGCCACCCATGACGCCGACGGCGTGACGGACCTGGATGTGCAGCTGGCCCGGTTCATGGACGAGGCGGCCGGCGCCTAGTTCGCGATGATCGCGCCCAGCAGGATCTTGGCGCCCGGGCGGCCCAGGATGGTGTCGGTCTGCCGCTGCAGGGTCTGGGCGATGTAGTCCGCGTTGGGCAGGGCGCCCGAGGGCAGGCCCGCCGCGTAGGATTGTACCGTCTGCACATAGGCCGCCCGCAGGCGGGGCAGGTTCTGGTCGGCGATGGTGCGTAGCGCCGAGTCCTGCACGTCCAGCCCGCAGTCCACAGACAGCACCCCGCGCGAGCCGCTGGCGCGGATCATGGTGCCCAGCAGGGTGTTCATCGCCAGATAGGTATTGCCGCCGGTCTTCTTCTTCTCCTTCTCCGCGGCCCCGGCGTCCTGAGGCGCCGTCACGGCGGCGGCGAGGGCGGCGAGCGCGAGGAGGTGGCGGCGATCCATGCCCTGAAGGTGGGCGATCATGGTTAGCGGTCTCTTTACGCGCGGCTGCGAAGACTGCGCCCGAACGTTCGCCGCTGCTGGAGCGCCGCTTGGGCCGATTTGCGCCGACCAACCTCGACCTCGACGGCAAGGTCATCCTCGTGACCGGCGGCACCGGCTCGTTCGGCCGCCGCTTCATCGAGACCGTGCTGACCCGCGCCAAGCCTCGCAAGGTGATCGTCTATTCGCGCGACGAGCTGAAGCAGAGCGAGATGCAGATCGACTATGCCGAGCGCTTCAGCCCCGAGCAGATGTCGGCCATGCGGTTCTTCTTAGGCGACGTGCGCGACCGCGAGCGCCTGTCCCTGGCCTTTCGGGGCGTCGACATCGTGATCCACGCCGCGGCCCTGAAACAGGTGCCGGCGGCGGAGTACAATCCGTCGGAGTGCATCCACACCAACATCATGGGCGCCGAGAATGTGGTGCGGGCCTGCCTCAGCAACCGCGTAAGCCGGGTGATCGCGCTCTCCACCGACAAGGCCTGCAACCCGATCAACCTGTACGGCGCAACCAAGCTGGCCTCGGACAAGACCTTCGTGGCGGCCAACAACCTGTCGGGCGACATCGGCACCCGCTTCTCGGTGGTGCGCTACGGCAACGTGGTGGGCTCCAGGGGGTCGGTGATCCCGTTCTTCCAGCGGCTGATCGCGCGCGGCGCCACCGAGCTGCCGATCACCGATCCGCGGATGACCCGTTTCCTGATCACCCTGGGCGAGGGCGTCGACTTCGTGCTGTCGTCGCTGGACGTGATGCACGGCGGCGAGGTGTTCGTGCCCAAGATCCCGTCCATGAAGATGACCGACATGGCGGCGGCGATGGCCCCCGGGCTGGCGACCAAGGTCATCGGCATCCGGCCGGGCGAGAAGCTGCACGAGATGATGATCTCGGCCGACGACGCGCGGAACACCGTCGACCTGGGCGACCGCTACGCCATCGAACCGGCGTTCGTCGAATACACCCGCGCGCCGCTGAAGGGCGGGCGGCTCGCCGATGAGTTCAGCTACGCCAGCGACACCAACGACGACTGGCTCGATGCGAAGGGCCTGATGGCCATGCTGGGCGAGGACGCCGCGCCCAAGCGCCGCCGCCGCGCCAACGACTAGCATGAGCGACGCCGTCCTTCCTTACGGCCGCCAGACCATCGAGGACGACGACATCGCCGCGGTGGCCGAGGCGCTGCGCGGCGATTTCCTGACCACGGGCCCGACGGTCGAGGCCTTCGAGCGGGCCTTCGCCGAGACGGTGGGCGCTCGCCATGCCGTCGCCTGCGCCAACGGCACCGCGGCGCTGCACCTGGCGATGCTGGCCCTGGATGTGAAGCCCGGCGAGGTGGTGATCGCGCCCTCCATCACCTTCCTGGCCACCGCCAACTGCGCCCGTTACGTCGGCGCCGACGTGGTGTTCGCCGACGTGGACCCCGACAGCGGGCTGATGACGCCAGCGACCCTCGCCGAGGCGATGACGCGGGTGGGCGACCGCAGGCTGCGGGCGGTGCTGCCCGTGCACCTGCGCGGCGACGCCTGCGACCTGCCGGGCCTGGAGGCGTTGGCGCGCGATGCGGGCGCGGTGCTGGTCGAGGACGCGCCGCACGCCCTGGGCACGACGGCGCGGTTCGGCAACACCGGCGAGACCATCGGCGACGTGCGCCATTCGGCCATGGTCACCTTCTCGTTCCACCCCGTGAAGACCATCGCCACCGGCGAGGGCGGCATGGTCACCACCAACGACGCGGGGCTGGCCCAGCGCCTGCGCACGTTGCGCAGCCACGGCATGGTCCGCCCGGCCGGCGCGGATCCCTGGTGGTACGAAATGCCCGAGCCCGGGTTCAACTACCGCCTGCCGGACATCCTCTGCGCTCTGGGCCTGTCGCAGCTGAAGAAGCTGCCGCGCTTCGCCGAGCGCCGCCGCGCACTGGCCGCCGCCTATGCCGAGGCGCTGGCGCCGCTGGCCCCCACGGTGCGCCTGGCGACCCGGCCGGCGTGGAGCGATCCGGTGCTGCACCTGCTGTGCGTGCTGATCGACTTCGAAGCGGTCGGCCGGACGCGCCGTCAGGTGGTCGACGCCTTGCGGGCCAGGGGCGTCGGGACCCAGGTCCACTACATCCCGGTGCACCGCCAGCCCTACTACCGCGGCCTCTACGGCGAGCTCGACCTTCCGGGCGCCGAAGCCTGGTACGCGCGCTGCCTGTCGCTGCCGCTCTATCCGGGCATGGCCGACGCGGACGTGGCGGTGGTGGTCGCGGCGCTGAAGGACGTTCTCAGCCTCTAGACGCTCAGTCGCTCCCCATCGGGGAGCTGTCAGCCAAGTTCAGAACGATCGATCGCCCCCAGGCTGCCGCAACAGCGTGGAGGACCCCTCCGTGGGGGGGGGGGGGCGCCGCCCCCCCCCCCCCCCCGCGGGCGGGTGGGGGCCCGGCCCGCCCGCG
>CBHTUE010000041.1:0-26339 GCA_966096115.1 uncultured Phenylobacterium sp. | reverse complement strand
GTCTTTCCCGAGCAGGTCGCCCAGGATCACCAGTTGCGCCGTTGGCGAGAAGGTCTCGGGTTCGCCGACAGGGGCCCGGGGGGCGCGTTCACGCAGGTCCAACAGCACCTCAGGCACGAAGAGTTGCGTCATCGGCACGAGGAAGGCCATGCGCCGCGCGATGAGCGCGCGGCGGCGTGAGGGCGCGAGGTGTTCGAAGAGCAGGATGAGCAGGGGATCGCCGGCGCGTGTGCGGACCAGTCCGACGTGGCGCGCCATCTCGTCGATCGACGCCTCCGCGTCCGGCCGCGGCGCCATGAGCAGGCTCGGTCGGCCGAACAGGTCCGCGCTCCACAGGGCGTACTGATCGGCGATGAATTGGGGAACCCCGTCGATCGTCCGGCTCTCGAGCGTGATCGCCAGGCCGAACGCTTCGCGCAGATAGCCCTCCGCCTTCTCCGCGACCGTCATCTCCAGCTGGTTTTCCACCGACCTCAACATCGAGATGATATTTAACATTGATAGTGTTAATTTCAACTTCGATGTGAAAGTTCGTCAACCGCGCGCGTGACTTCGTCCGTCCCACTGCGTGCTTCGAAACCCCGTCAAGCAGGTCCGTGGCCGTCACCGCGGCGCAGAGCGTGATTCCCCGGCGACCGTCGCAAGTCGTCGCCGACGCGCGGCAACGCTCTGACGACGCACTCGCAAGTTGCTTATGACGTACGGACAAGTTGCTCAAGACATTCAATAAAAATCACCCACAGACCTGTTGACAATCCGAATCGAGATGCGCTTCGATTGCAACTCTAGCGCGATATCGCGTCAAGGACTGCACGAATGCGCAAGGTATTCTCAAGTGGCCTTTCGGCCGCGATGGCGGCTTGCGGCTTGCTCATAGCCTTCCCCGCCTTGGCGGGCGGGGCGGGGATGCCCTGGGAGGGACCCCTGCAGAAGGTGGTCGACTCGGTCACCGGACCGGTCGTCCAGGCCGCGGCCGTGCTGGCCGTGGTGATCTTCGGCGCCGGCATCGCCATGAGCGAGAGCGGGTCGGGCATGCGCCGCGGGGTGGGCATCCTGTTCGGCCTCTCGATCGCCTTCGCCGCCTCGACCTTCTTCCTCGACTTCTTCGGCTTCGCCGGCGGCATGGAGATCGGCTGATGTCCGACACCCTGCAGCGCGAAGGCTATGAGGTGCCGGTCGCCCAAGGGCTCGCGGAGCCGGTGCTGCTGGCCGGCATGCCGCGCGACTACGCGATCGTCATGGGGACCATCGCCCTGGTGCTGGGCCTGGCGCTGCGCATCTGGTGGCTGGGTCTTTTGTGGTGGGCCGTCGCCCATGCGCTCGGCCTCTACGTTGCCCGCGCCGACAAGCGGTTCTTCGACGTGCTGCGCCGCCACCTCGGCCGCGCCGGCCACCTGGACGCGTGAGGCTTGCCATGCGGTTCCTCGACGAAGCCCGCCGCCGTCCGGCCAGCCTCGCAGACCATCTGCCGTGGGCCGCGCTCGTCGCCCCGGGCGTGATCCTCAACAAGGACGGCTCGTTCCTGACGGCGCTGAGCTTCCGCGGACCCGACCTGGAGTCTTCCACCGAGGACGAGCTCATGGCGGTGCGCGCGCGCCTCAACAATGCGCTTCGCCGCCTGGGCACCGGCTGGTGCCTGCACGTCGACGCGCGCCGCCGCGCGGCCGACCCCTATGGCGCGAGCAACACATCCGTCGCCGCGGCCTGGTTGCTGGACGCCGAACGCCAGGCGGCCTTCGACTGCGCCGAGCCGGCCTTCGAGACCGATTTCTGCCTCGGCCTCACCTGGCTTCCACCCGGGGAAGAAACCCGTCGCATCGAACGGGTGATGTTCGACGGCCTGGCGCGCGCCGGCCGCGACTGGCGCGGGACGTTGGAGGCCTTCCAGCGCGAGGCCGATGCGATCCTCGACCTGGTCTCCGACACCCTGCCGGCGGCCGCGCGACTGACCGACAGGGACTTGCTGACCTGGCTGCATTGTTGCGCCTCGATACGTGCCCACCGGGTCGATCCGCACTGGACGCCGGCCTTCCTCGACGCCGCCTTGGCCGACGAAGCCCTCACCGGCGGCATTGCCCCGCGGCTCGGCGAGCATTGGCTGAAGGTGGTCTCGGTCCGCAGCCTGCCCTCGGCGACCCGTCCCGGCCTGCTGGATGCGCTCTCGGCGCTGCCGTTCGAGTACCGCTGGACCGCACGCTGGCTGGGGCTCGACAAGGCCGACGGCGAGCGGGAGATCACCCGGCTGCGCAAGCGCTGGTTCGCCAAGCGCAAGGGCGTGGGCGTCCTGCTGCGCGAAGCCATCACCAAGGAGGAGGTGCCGCTCCTCGACACCGACGCCGCCGGCAAGACCGAGGAGTGCGACGGCGCGCTTGCGGCGCTGGGCGCCGAGGCCTGCGCCTTCGGCTATCTGACGCTGACGGTCACGATCCTCGATCCGGATCCCCTGCAGGCCGCGGAGAAAGCGCGCGCCGTCGAGATGGCGCTCAACGCCCAGGGGCTGGTGGCCCGCACCGAGGACCTCAACGCGGTGGAGGCCTGGTTGGGCAGCCTGCCGGGCGAGCCCTATGCGGACGTGCGTCGCCCGCTGATCAGCAGCCTGAACCTCGCCGACCTGCTGCCGGTGTCGGCGGTCTGGGCGGGCCCTTCGCAGGACAGCTGCCTGGGCGGCCCACCGCTGGCGGTGGCGCGCACCACGGGCTCGACGCCGTTCCGTTTGGTGCTGCACGTCGGCGACGTCGGCCACGCCATGGTGGTCGGCCCCACGGGGTCGGGGAAGAGCGCCCTGCTGTCGTTTCTGGCGCTGCAGTGGTTCCGCTATCCGGGCGCGCGGGTGGTGTTCCTGGACAAGGGCCGCAGCGCGCGGGCCGCCACCCTGGCCTGCGGCGGGGCCTGGCGGGCCCTGGAGCCAGGCGCGGACATCGCGCTACAGCCCCTGGCCCAGGTGGACGATCCAGCCGAGCGGGCCTGGGCCGCCGAGTGGATCGAGGACGCAACGTCCAAGGCGGGTGTCGAGATCACGCCGCGGCTGCGCGAGGAGGTCTGGGGTGCGCTGGGAACGCTCGCCGACGCACCGCCGGAGCAACGGTCGTTGACCGTGTTCTGCGCACTTGTCCAAGACCGCGCCGTCGCCGCGGCGCTGGAGCCGCTGACGCTCAAGGGGGCCCACGGCAGCCTGGTCGACGGGGCGGGCGCCGCGCTCGGCGAGACACGCTTCGACACCTTCGAGTTGGAGACCCTGATGGCGACCCGCACCGCGCTCGGGCCGGTGCTGGGGGCGCTGTTCCACGAGCTGGAGCGGGGCTTCGACGGGCGACCCACGCTGCTGGTGCTCGACGAGGCCTGGCTGTTCCTCGACGACACCGCCTTCGCGGCGAAGATCCGCGAGTGGCTGAAGACCCTGCGCAAGAAGCGCGTCGCGGTCGTCTTCGCGACCCAGTCGCTGGAAGATGTGGCGGCGTCCCCGATCGCCGCCAGCCTGATCGAGTCCTGCCCGACCCAGGTGTTCCTGCCGAACCCGCGGGCTCTGGAGCCGGCCTCGGCGCCGCTCTACCAGGGCTTCGGCCTCAATCGCCGGCAGCTGGAGCTGATCGCCTTCGCGACGCCGAAGCGGGCGTACTACTGGCGCCAGCCCCAGGGCCGCCGGCTTTTCGACCTGAAGCTCGCCGGCGTGAGCCTCGCGCTCTGCGGCGCATCCTCGCCCGAGGACCAGACCCTCATCGACCAGATCCTCGCCCGCGCCGGACCCGACGGGTTCGCGCGCGCCTTCCTCGCAGCCAAGGGGTTCTCCCATGTGGACTCACTGTTCGACGCCCTCGCCTAGCCGCCGCTCGCGGCGGAATAGCTGGGTGGCGGCCGTCCTGCCGCTCGCCCTTCTGGTCGCCAGCTGCTCGGAGCCGAAACCCGCCCAGGCGCAGCAGATCGTCTTCGACCCGAAGAACCTGGCCGAGAGCGCGCTGCATACCGCCCACGAACTGGAGAGCCTCACCAACCAGGCCAAGACGCTGGCCAACCAGGCCCGGAGCCTGGCGGCCTCGCCCTACAGCCACCTGGCCCAGACCAATGAGACCCTGCGCGACATCACCCAGCTGGCGCAGGACGTCCGCGGCGTCGCGTCCAACGTCACCCAGCTGGAGACCCAGTTCCAGACCCTCTATCCGACCGCGGTGAAGGGGGCCGATCCGCGGCGGCTTCTCGAGCAGGCTCAGTCGCGGGCCACCGCCGCCCACGACACCGCCCAGGACCTCGCCCGCACCGCCGCAGAGCTGGAGCGCCTGAGCCAGGGCCGCGCCACGCGCGTCTCCGGCGCGCTCTCCGCCGCGCAGGGCGCCCAGGGGACCACGAGCGCGATCCAGGCCTCGGCGCAGTTGCTGGCCGCGATGTCGGAGGACATGGGCTCGCTGCGGTCCGTCGCGCTGGCGCAATCGCGGCTGATGGCCGAGGAGGCGGCCGATCGCGCCGCCGCGCGCGCCGCCGGCGCCGAGGCGCGCCGCCAGTTCTGGGGCCACGAGAAGGCGGCGGTCCCGAACCCCGACTTCGACCCGCTCTCCCACGAGCGGCGATAGGGAGCCGCGAAGACGATGGCTGCCAGCCCCCAGACCGCCAATGACCTGATGACGGTGTTCTCGAACACCGTCTCCGCGGGCTTCGACGCGCTCACCGGCGCGGTGAGTGGGGTGTTCGGTCTCCTGATCGCGCTTGTGGTCGCCATGACCGGCATCCAGTGGGCGCTGTCTTCGAACCGCGAGGTGTTGGCCAGCGGCTTTGCCAAGGTCCTGCTGATAGGCGCCTTCGCCTACATCATCAACGACTGGCAGGGGCTGTCCCAGACCATTTGGGGCGGCTTCATCGATCTAGGACTGCGCGCCGGCGGCGGCAGCCTTTCCCGCGGCGACTTCCTCAACCCCGGCGCCATCCTTGAGCAGGGCTGGGAGATCGTGAAGGCGCTGGGCGACACGCCGATGCAGGCTTCCAACCCCCTCGACGTCGTCGGCAACATGACCGACGCGCTCGTCCTTGGCCTCGCGATGATTGGCATCATGCTCGCCTTCGCGGTGCTGGCGCTGCAGATCATCGTCACGCTGCTGGAGTTCAAGATCGTCACGTTGGGCGGTTTCGTGCTGCTGCCGTTCGGGATCTGGTCGAAGTCCTCGTTCCTGGCCGAGCGGCCGCTGGGCTTCGTGGTCTCCTCGGGCCTGAAGGTGCTGGCGTTGGCCATCGTGGTCTCCGGCGCCCGCACGGTCTTCGACCAGCTGCAGCCGTCGGCGACACCCGACCTCTACGAGGCGCTGGCGATCCTGGCCGCCTCGCTGCTGCTGGCGATGCTCGCGCTGTTCATCCCTAACCTGGCCTCGGCCCTTGTCTCGGGCGGTCCGGCCCTGGCCGCCGGATCGGCCGCCGCGGGCGCGCTGGCCGTCGGTGGCGTGGCCACGGCCGCGGTCGCCGGGGTCGCGGGCCTGGGCGCCGGCGTGGCGCGGCTTGCCGCGCCTAGCCGCGCGGCCGCTGGCGCGAGCCTGGGTCGTCCGCCCGCCACGCCGGGCGCGGGTCCGCCACGCCCCTCGAACGACAACCCACCATCAGGCTTCGGCCCTGGCCGCGGCCCCACCGCTGGCGGCTCCGGCTCCGGCCCCGGCCCAGCGCCGTCGCCCGTCCCGAGCCCGCGCCCGACGTCTCCCCCAGACGGACCGTCCGAGGCGACAGCGCCGCCGCGCGAGGACGCGCCCGCGGCCGGCGCGTCGCCGCGGATCGACGCCGGGGCCGAGCGGTCGCGACAGGATTTCCATCGCGCGCTCGACGACGAGCGCCGGCCGCCGGCCCGGCCCCGTAGCGGACGGAACGCCGCCGCCCAGGCCTTCTTCACCGCCAACGCCGGCCGCAGCCTGCTGCCCGGCAACGAGACCTCCGGCGCGCTGACCCCGACGCTCAAGGACGAGGAGTAGCCCATGCATCCCTTCTTCCGTCCGAAGCGGGCGCTGTCGGCGATGCCGGAGGCCACGCCCTACCAGAGGGCCGGGCAGGTCTGGGACGACCGCATGGGCCTCAGCCTCGCCCATGCCCGCAATTGGCGGCGGATGGCTTTCGCCAACCTGGCCGTCGCCGGCTTCCTGGGCGCCGGCTGGTGGATGCAGTCGCAGCAGGCGGTGGTGAAGCCCTTCGTGGTGGAAGTGAGCCAGTGGGGCCAGACCGAACGCATCACCGCGCTCGGCGGCCGCTACGAGCCGACGCAGGCCCAGATCGGCCATGCGCTGGCCGGCTGGATCCGCAACGTCCGCGCCAAGTCCGTCGACCCGGTGGTGATCCGCCAGAACTGGATGGCCGCCTATGACCTGGTGACCCCCCGGACGGCGAGCTTCCTCAACGGCTGGGCCCAGGGCCACGACCCCTTCGCCGATGTCGGCCGCGAGGCGGTGGGCGTCGAGATCCTGAACGTCGTGCGCCGCACGAGCCGCACCTACGACCTGCAATGGCGCGAGACCCGGTTCGTCAACGGCCAGCAGGCCGCGCAGGACCGCTGGCGCGCGCTCATCACCCTGAAGCTCGAGCCGCCGAGGACCGAGGCCGAGCTGCTCAAGAACCCGCTCGGCATCCGCATCGAGGACGTGTCATGGACCCCAGACGCCACCTGATCGCGCTCACGACGATCGGGCTCTCGCTCGGCGGCTGCGCCACCCTGCAGCGCCTGGCGACGCCCCGCGGGACCCCGCTTCACGCCGAGGCCTCCGCAACGCTCAGCGCCGTGGCGGTTCCGGCCGCGGTCGTCTCTCCCGCGGTCCCGCCGGCCGAGACCCGGACCTTCGCCGCCATGGCGCCGATCCCCAATCCTTCGCGGCGTGCGCTGGCGAGGCCCTCGAGGCCGCGAGGACGATCTCCAGGCGCCTTGCGCGAGGCTGAGGCGCCGTCGGCTGCCTCGCGCATCGGCCGCGCCGCCATCGCGGCCGCCAACGCCGCCGCCCGCGAGACCTCCCGGGCGCCCGGGTTCGTCGGCGGCGTGCAGGTGTTCACCTACGACCCGGGCCGGGTCTACGAGGTGTGGACCGCGCCGCTCAGGGTCACCACGCTCACCCTGTCCCCCGGCGAGACCGTCACCGCCAAGGCCGCCGGCGACACGGTCCGCTGGCAGATCGGCGAGACCCAGTCGGGCGAGGGCAAGGCCCAGCGCGCCCACGTGATGGTCAAACCCCTGCAGCGCGGGCTGGAGACCAACCTGGTCATGACCACCAACCGCCGCGTCTACCTTCTGCAGCTGCGAAGCGGGGCTGCAGAAGCGTTCAACGCCGAGGTGACCTGGGACGTCGGCGCGGTGGTCGAGGACGCGGCCGAGGCCGCCGCGGCGGAACGACCGGACCCGGGCCTGGTCACGCCGCAGGGTCCGCTCGACGCCGGCTTCAGGATCGCGCCCAGGGGACGGCGCCCGACCTGGACCCCGACGGCGGTGATGACGGACGGCGTGCGGACCTTCCTGAGCTTCCCGGCCGGAGTCATCACCGGGGAGGCGCCGGCGCTCTTCGCGCTGGGCGCCGACGGCCACGCCCAGCTCGTCAACTACCGCCAGCAGGGCGACCTCTGGGTCGTGGACCGGGTGCTGCAGGCCGCGGAGTTGCGGCTGGGCGAACGGCGCCACGCCCAGGTGGTGCGCATCCAGCGGACCGGAGCCTCGTCATGACCGCGACCGGCTCCTCCGATGTCGGCGAACCGAGGCCGAAGATTCCGATGCCGCCGCTCGACACCCGCGCGCCACGGCCGAGTGTCGTGCGCCTGCGCAAGGGTGTCGTCGTCGGGGCTGTGATGCTGGGCGCCGCCCTGGTTGGCGGTTCGCTGGCCTGGGCCTTCGTGGTGCAGCCGCAGCTGCGGGCCCAGGCCCACGACGCGCGGCTGGCGGCGCGGACGAGCGACGACCCCGGCGCCGTGCGGCCCAGCGAGAAGGTCACCGACGGGCCTGCGACCTACGCACAGCTGAACCGCCTGCCCGAGCCCCGGCGGATCGGCGGCGCGGAGCCGAAGGCGGAGCCAACGCCGTCGCCACGCGCTGGCACGCGGCAACCGAACCGGGCCGGGGGCGGCCTCGTGGAAGAGGCGCGCAGTTCGGGCCTGTTCTTCAGCGCCGGCAACCGCGAAGCACCGCAGGCGGCCGCCGAACAGCGTGGCGAGGCCGGCGCTGGCGTGGGCAAGGGCGACTACGGCGCGGTCTACAACACCCATGACCTGCTCGCCCCGCTCAGCCCCTACGAAGTGAAGGCCGGCGCCGTGGTGTCGGCCGCGCTGCTGACGGGCGTCGACACCGCGCGCGCCGGTCCCGTCACCGCGACGATCACCGAGAACGTCTTCGACACGGTGACGGGCCGGCACCTGCTCATTCCGCAAGGCGCCCGGCTGGTCGGCAGCCACGAGGGCGAGAGTCGCCACGGCGACAACCGCGCCTACATCACCTGGGCGCGGCTGATCCTGCCCAACGGCAAGAGCCTGGTCCTGCCCAAGGAACCGGGGGTCGACGCCCAGGGCGCGGTCGGCGTGACGGGACAGGTGGACCGCCGCCTCGTTCCGCTGGCGATCGCCACCCTGTTCGCCGGCGCTATCACCACGCTTGGCCAGGCAGCGCGTGACGACCACCAGCATTCGGGCGGGGTGTTGGGCGACGCGGGCGACGCCGCCGCGATCGAAGCCGCCCAGGTCGGCGGCAAGCTGATCGATCGAGAACTCGATGTGCGTCCTTCGATCCGCCTGCGGCCCGGCGCCCGGGTGCAGGTGTTCATCACCCGCGACCTGATCCTGGAACCGTACCGGCCATGACCCGGACCCAGGCGCTCCTTCTCTTCGTGGCCGCGTCCCCGGTTGTCATCCTCGCCGGGGCGGCCGGCCTGATGCGGCCGCCGTGGCTCGTCAACGAAACCCCCAGCCTGCCGCGCGGCCTCTACATGCGGATGCCTCGGCCGGCCACGGCGGGCTCCATCGTCACCGTCGCGCCGCCCGCCGCGGCGCAGAGCTACCTGGCGAACCTGGGCGCACCCGCGAACGCGCGGCTCCTGAAGCGCGTCGCAGCCGGCCCGGGGGAGACGGTCTGCCGTGATCAACGCCGCCTGAGCTGGGCGCGCGGCCACGTCGCGGTGCTCCCCTGGGACCGGCGCGGCCGACCGCTTCCAACGTGGCGGGGCTGCCGGCGCCTGGCGCCGGACGAGTTCATCGTGGTGGGCGACAGCGCCGCCAGTTTCGACAGCCGCTACTTCGGGCCGGTGCGCCTAGCCGCGGTGGAAGGTGTCTATCGGGAGGTCTGGCGATGGTGACGCGGTGGCTGGTCGGCAGCGCCTTGGCGCTGGGTCTCGGGACATCGGCGCTGGCGGCCCCGGACTGGCGCGGCGCCGGCGGCGCGATCTTCGCTGCGCCCGCCGACGTCGGCCCCGCGGCGGCCGAGGTCGGACCGGCGCGGGTCCCCGAGAGCGTGCAGCCCTTCGCCGCGGCGGTCGACGCGGCCGCCGCGCAGCACCGCATCGACCCCAAGCTGTTGCATGCCCTTGTGACGGTCGAGAGCGCCTATCGCGCAAGTGCGGTCTCCCCGGCCGGCGCCGGCGGCCTGACCCAACTGATGCCGCAGACCGCCAAGGCGCTGGGCGTCGCCGACCGCTTCGACCCGGCCGCAAACCTCTCGGGCGGCGCGGACTACCTGGCCCGCCAACTCGTCCGGTTCGGAGACCTGAGGCTTGCGCTCGCGGCTTTCAACGCCGGCCCGGAGCGCGTCGCGCGCCTCGGCCGCGTCCCCCGGATCTCGGAGACGGAAGCCTATGTCGAAGCCGTTGTGGCCTGCTACCTGACCCTGGCCGCCGGCCGCCCCGTCCGGACCGCGAACGACTGCCGCGGAGCGGGACGATGACCCTCGCCGAGCCCGGCCTCCCCGCCGAGGAGCGGGACGACGACCTGCTGACGCGGGCCGAGGCCTCCGCATATCTGGCCCGCTTCCACATCGGCCTCAAGCCGGCGTCGCTGGCGCGGATGTGGTCGGTGGGCGCGGACGGTCCCCCCTGCGAGCACATCCGCGGGCGCCCTCGTTATCCACGGGCCGCGCTCCGAACATGGGCGCAGAGCCAGCGCACGGGGCTGCGCGGGTCGCGGCGCGCCTCACCCGCCTCGGGAGTGGTTCGATGACCCACTGGAGAGAGTTCCTCGATCCCTCGACGTCCCCCGGCGGCTACCTCCGCTGGGCGGAGGTGGCCCGGCGCACGAGCCTCAGCCGCACGACGGCGTGGCGCCTGCAGAAGCGCGACGAGTTCCCCCGCCCCTATTCGATTTCACCCGGACGGGTCGGACACTTGCAGTGCGAGGTCGACGCGTGGATCGCCTCCCGGGCGCAGTCGCGGGGGGCAGAGCCGAGGCCGACCTCGAATGCCGAGGCGACCCCGCTCAAGCCCAAGGCCAGGCGGTCGAAGGCGCCCCAAGTCGTGCCTGCGTCCCCGCCGCCGTCCCCGCCGCCGGCGGGTCCGGCCGCCTTGCCCCAACCGGTTCGTAGCGCGCAGGCGGGCCGGCGGGCGAGGGGAGCCCGCCCGACCGCGCGGACCGCCAGCCAGCAGATCAGCTTCAACTTCTAGGGCGTCCATGCCGCCGACCGCCGCGGTCGAGGGCCTCGCGCTCTTGCGGCGGCGGCCGGTCCGCGTCGAACAGGCCGCGGTCGCCGGCTACTGTTTCGAGATCGCGGTGACCTCGCCGGCGCCGTCCTTCAGCTTGACCTCGAAGGCGACCTTGTCGCCGGCCTTCACGGACTTGGCGACGTCCGGCGCGGCCCTGAAGGTCATGGTCATGGCGGGCCACTTCGCCTCGGGGATCGGCGCGTGGTCGATGGTGATGCTGCCGGGGGTCACCGCCGTGACCGTTCCCGTGCTCTTGGCCATGGTCTCACCGGCCGCCATCGGCATCCCGGCCATCTCGGACGCGGGCGCGGCGGGCGTGGCCGTAGCCGCCGCGGGCGGCGGGGCGGCGGCTTGGGTCTGCGCCGGTTCCTTGTTGTTGCAGGCGGCGAGCGAGGCCGCGGCGGCGGCGAGGGTGACGGTCAGGATCAGACGCTTCATGGGGTGACTCCTTGGGTTGAAGCTGGGGGTGGAACGGGTGCGGATCGCCGGCGCCGGAGCAGCAGGTAAGCGGCGGGGATCACGAGCATCGAGAGCAGCGGGGCGGTCAGCATGCCGCCGATCATCGGGGCGGCGATGCGGCTCATGACCTCGGAGCCGGCGCCGTGGCCGACCACGATCGGCGCCAGGCCGGCCAGGATCACGGCCACGGTCATCGCCTTGGGGCGGACCCGCAGCAGGGCGCCTTCGCGGACCGCCTTGGCGACGTCCTCGCGGCTCGGGTTCGGGCCGCGGTCGGCCAGCGCCTGCTTCAGGTAGATCAGCATCACCACCCCGAACTCCGCCGAGACGCCGGCCAGGGCGATGAAGCCGACGCCCGTGGCCACCGACTGGTGGTAGCCCAGCAGGTCGAGCGCCCAGATTCCGCCGGTCAGCGCGAAGGGCAGGGTGCCCATGATCAAGGCAGCCTCGTCCCAGCGCCGGAACGTCGCGTAGAGCAGCAGGAAGATGATCCCCAGTGTCGCCGGCACGACGAGCTTCAGGCGCTCGGCAGCGCGCTGCAGGTATTCGAACTGGCCTGAGTAGGCGATCGAGACGCCGGCCGGCAGCTTCACGTCCTTCGCCACCGTCCTCCGCAGGTCGGTCACCACCGAGTTCAGATCGCGGCCGCGCACGTCCACATAGACCCAGGTCGAAGGACGGCCGTTCTCGGTCTTCAGCATCGGCGGGCCGTCGACGATCTGGATGTTGGCGACAGTCCCCAGGGTGATCTGCTGGGCCATGGGCGTCAGGATCGGCAGCTGTCGCAGGCCCTCCAGGCTGTCGCGCAGCTCGCGCGGATAGCGGACGTTGATCGGGTAGCGGGCGACGCCTTCCACCGTCTCGCCAATGGTCTCGCCGCCGATCGCGCCGGAGACGATGCCCTGCACGTCCATGACGTTGAGGCCGAAGCGCGCCGCGGCGGCGCGATCGATGTCGATGTCGACGTAGCGGCCGCCGGTCAGACGCTCGGCGAGGGCGGAGCTCACGCCCGGCGTCTTCTTCGCCGCCGCCTCGACCTGGGCCGCGACGCGATCGAGCTGGGCGAGCTCGGTCCCGGACACCTTCACCCCGATCGGGCTCTTGATGCCGGTCGCCAGCATGTCGATGCGGTTGCGGATCGGCGGCACCCAGACGTTGGCCAGGCCGGGGACCCGGACCACCCGATCCAACTCCTCGGTCAGCCTCTCCGGCGTCATCCCCGGGCGCCACTGGCTGCGCGGCTTCAGCTGGATGGTGGTCTCGAACATCTCCAGGGGCGCGGGGTCGGTGGCGGTCTCGGCGCGCCCGGCTTTGCCGAACACGGACTTCACCTCCGGCACGGTCGCAATCAACCGGTCGGTCTGCTGCAGCAGCTCCGAGGCCTTGGCCGCCGAGATGCCGGGCAGGGCCGAGGGCATGTAGAGCAGGTCGCCCTCGTCCATGGGCGGGATGAACTCGCCGCCGAGGCGGCTCAGCGGCCAGGCGGTGGTGGCGAAGACCACGAGCGCCACGACCAGGACGGTCCGCGGCTTTGCCAGCACCCAGTCGATGCACGGCCGGTAGGCGTGGGTCAGCCAGCGGTTCACGGGGTTGGCGTCCTCGGCCGGGATGCGGCCGCGGATCAGGAAGCCCATCAGCACGGGAACCAGGGTCACCGACAGGATCGCCGCGCCGGCCATGGCGTAGCTCTTGGTGAAGGCCAGCGGCGAGAACAGCCGGCCTTCCTGGGCCTGCAGCGCGAACACCGGCACGAAGCTGAGCGTGATGATCACCAGGCTGAGGAAGAGGGCTGGCCCGACCTCGGCGGCGGCCTCGGTGATCACCCGCCAGCGCGCCTCGCCCTCGAGCGCCTCGCCGGGATGCTCGTGCTCCCAGCGCTCCAGCCGCTTGTGGGCGTTCTCGATCATCACCACGGCGGCGTCGACCATGGCGCCGATGGCGATGGCGATGCCGCCGAGCGACATGATGTTGGCGTTGACGCCCTGCACCCGCATGACCAGCAGGGCGAACAGCACGCCGAGCGGCAGGGTGAGGATCGCGACCAGCGCCGAGCGGGCGTGCCAGAGGAACAGCGCGCAGACGATCCCGACGACGATGAACTCCTCGAGGAGCTTCTGCCTGAGGTTGGAGATGGCCCGGTCGATCAGCTGCGAGCGGTCGTACGTCGTGACGATCTCGACGCCGACCGGCAGGCTCTTCTTCAGCGTCTCGATCCGGTCCTTCACCTCGCCGAGGGTCGCACGGGCGTTCTTGCCCGAGCGCAGGATGACCACGCCGCCGGCCACCTCGCCCTGGCCGTTCAGCTCGGCGACGCCGCGGCGCATCTCGGGTCCCAACTGGACCGTCGCCACGTCGCCCAATCGCGCCGGCACGCCGCCGGCGGAGGTGCGGAGCGGGATGGCGCGGAAGTCGTCGAGCGTCTTCAGGTAGCCGGAGGCGCGGACCATGTACTCGGCCTCCCCCATCTCCAGCACCGAGCCGCCGGCCTCGGCATTGGCGCGCTGGATCGCGTCCACGGCTTGGCTGTGGGTGATCCCATAGGCCGCGAGCTTCGTCGGCTCGAGCACCACCTGGTACTGGCGCACCATGCCGCCGATGGCCGCGACCTCGGCCACGCCCGGGACGGTCTTCAGCTCGTAGCGCAGGAACCAGTCCTGCAACGAACGAAGCTGAGAAAGGTCGTGGCGGCCGGTGCGGTCGACCAGGGCGTATTCGTAGATCCAGCCGACGCCGGTGGCGTCCGGACCGAGCGCGGGCCGGGCCCCCGCGGGCAGCCGGCTCTGCACCTGGCTGAGGTATTCCAGCACCCGCGACCGCGCCCAGTAGAGGTCGGTCCCGTCCTCGAAGATCACATAGACGAAGCTGTCGCCGAAGAAGGAGTAGCCGCGGACGGTCTTGGCCCCCGGCACCGAGAGCATGGTGGTGGTGAGCGGGTAGGTGACCTGGTTCTCGACGATCTGGGGCGCCTGGCCTGGGTAGGTGGTTCGGATCACCACCTGCACGTCGGAGAGGTCGGGCAGGGCGTCCACAGGAGTAGAGCGGAGCGCCAGGCCCCCGGCCGCCAGCAGCGCTAGCGCCGCCACGACCACCAGCCAGCGGGCGCGGACGGAGGCGCGAATGATCGCGGCGATCATCGGGCGGCGGTCCGTTGCAGGCGCCGCACCACGGGGCCGGGGGGCTGAATGTCGAAACCGAAACCGCACTCGTACACCAACATAAAGACAATAGCCAGGTTTGGATCGGCCAGCTGGAACTGCATGGTCATGGCCGGCCACTGCGCGGCCGGGATCGGCCCGTGCGAGAGGGTGATCCTGTCGCCCGCGAGCTGTTCGACGCGGCCGGCGCCCTCGTACATCGCCGGGGCGGCGGCCGCCGAGGCGCCGCGCGTCACCGGCCGGGCCTGGACCCCGGAGAGGCTGGCTTCGCTGTCGAGCAGGAACTGGCCGGAGGCCACCACCGTCTCGCCGTCGGAGAGGCCGGCCAGCACCTCGGTCCGGCCGTCCGCCTCGCGGCCCACGCGCACCTCAGCCGGCGCGTACCGCCCGCCGGGACGGGCCAGCATGACCAGCGTCCGCTTGCCGGTGCGGATCACCGCTTCCGAGGGGACCAGCAGCGCCGGCTGCGTCAGGCCGCCGAACTGGACGCTCGCGAACATGCCGGGCCTCAGGCGTCCGCCCGGATTGGGGAGTTCGACGCGGGCGGTGAGCGTGCGGCTCTCAGCCTGCGCCTGCGGCAGGATCGCGGCGACCCGGCCGTTGTAGGCCTGGCCCGGATAGGCGGCCAGCGTCGCGGTGACGGTCTCGCCGACCCGGACCTGCCCGGCCATGGCTTCGGGGACCGCGGCGTTCAGCCAGACCCGGCTCAGGCCGTTCACCTCCGCCAGCGTTTCGCCGGCCGAGACGGTCATGCCGTTTCGCACGCTCAGGGTCTTGATCACCCCGCCGCTCGGCGTGGCGATGGTGACGATGTTGCGCACCTGGCCGCCGCGTTCCACGGCGGCGATCAGCGCCGGCGGCATGCCGAGGAGCTGGAGGCGCTGCCGCGCCGCGTTGATCAGCGCGGGATCGCCCGTGCGGCGCACCGCCAGGTACTCGCCCTGGGCGCCCGCCCAGTCCGGCACGAGCACGTCGGCGAGCGGCGCGCCGGCGCCGACCACATCGCCCGGCGCGCGACCGTAGACCCGCTGCACGAAGCCCGCGGCCTTGACCTGAGCCACCGCCACGTCGCGTTCGTTGAAGTCGATGACGCCGGTCGCCGTCATGCCGCTCGGCAGGCTGCCGCGCTCGACGACGGCGACCCGCACGCCCAGGCTCTGGATCCGTGCCGGATCGACCTGCACGCCGCCGATCGCCGCGCCGTCGGCGTATTTCGGCTGCAGCTGCATGTCCATGAAGGGTGACTTGCCCGGCTTGTCGAAGTGCTGGGCCGGGACCATCGGGTCGTACCAGTAGAGCACCTGGCGGCCGGCGGGGGTGTTCGCAGCAGCCGGCGGGGCGGCAGGCTTCGTCATCCGGCCGCCGAGGAATCCGGCCGCGCCGATCGCGAAGGCGCCGGCAAGCGCAAGGGCCAGGGTCTGAGCGCGAGTCATTGGTCGGCTCCGTAGGTCAGGCAGATGCGGGCGCCGTCGCGGGCGACCATCGCCTCGCGCTCGAGGGCGCCCAGGCGGGCGTCAGCCAGGTCGGTGAGCGCCGTGCGGACGTCGTCGAAGCTGGCGCGGCCGGCCCCGTAGCTGCTGACCTCCAGGTGGGCGCGTTGCTCGGCGGTCGGCACAAGCACCGTGACCGCCCGCTGCCACTGGTCGTGATGCATCACGTGGTCGGCAAGATCGCTCTCCAGCGCGGCGACCAGGGCGCGGCGGCGATCTTCGCGCTCGACCTGCGCGCGGTTGCGATCGGCGAGCCGGGCGGCGATCACAGGCTGCTGTCGCGATCCCTGGAAGAGCGGCAGGCTAACGGTCACGCCCGCCGACAGCAGGTCCCCGAACCGTGGGTCGCGACGGCCGTAGGACACATCGTACCCCCAGTCGGGCCGGGTGGCGGCTCGCGCCGCCGACACGCCGGTCTCGGCGCGGCGCCGGTTGGCGTCCGCGGCGAGGAGGGCCGGGTGACGGTCCAGGCCGGCGCGCAGCGCGGCCGCATCGATGTCGAAGTGCGGGGCCTCGCCCGCCGTCGTGGGCGCGGGTTCGTCGGTCCAGCGCGTCAGGTCGGCGCGGGCCCTGGCGACCGCGGCGACGAGCTCGCTGCGCCGGTCCTCGAACACGGCCTTCAGCCGCGCCGGTTCCAAGCCGCTGGCCGGGCGCGCCGAGCCCGAGGCGACCGCGGCCGGCTGCGCGGACCACAGGTCCCCCAACCCGGCGACCAGCTGGTCCAGCGTGGCGAGCCGGCGTTCGGCATAGGCCAGGTCGATCCAGGCCAAGGCGGTGGCGACACGCACGTTGCGCCGCTCCTCGGCCGTCATCGCCTCGGCGACGCCGATCTCGGCGGTCGCGCCCGCGACCTCCGCGCGGCGTCGCGCGGCGTTCGGGACGTCCTGCGACACGCCGACCTTGGCCATGGTGAAGTCGTCGCGGGTGAAGCTTCCGGCGTTCGGCCCCGAAACCGGATAGTCTTGGATTCCGACGCTGAGCTTGGGATCGGGGAGGCGGCCCGCTGCCCGGCTGGCGGCGCGCGCGGCGTCGACCCGCAACGCGCTGGCCTGCAGGCTGGGCGCGGACGCCTGGGCGCGGTCCAGCGCGGCCGCGAAGGTCAGCGGACCGGCATCGGCCGGGCCCGCGAGCGTGGCGGCCAGCGGCAAGACCGCCAGCCAAGGATAAGGAGGCATGCTCCGACAACTCCTGCTGAGAGGCGCGCAAGCGCCAGGACCGGCGGGGACGCCGCCGGGTCAGGGATCGTCAGATGTGGATGGGTGGTCGCAGAGTTCGGTCCGGCGGGCGCGAGGGCGCCTGCAGCGGATCGAACGCCACGTGGGTCACCGAGGCGGCCGACAGGGCGGTGAAGCTTACCAGTTCCGAGGGCGCGATTGTTGCCGTGACGGTCTGGCAGGCCACCATCTGCTGGCAGGGATTGTCGGCCTTGCCGCCCTTTGCCGGCGTGCCATGGTCCGTGGCCTGCCCGGCGGCCGGCTGCTGCATCATCGGGCAGTCCGGCGGACACGGGTTGCATGGGTCGGCTGCGGCGCGCGACGGCGCCCCAGCGATCACGAGCATGATCGCGGCGAGCAAGGCAAGGACGCGGCTCAACCTGGGCATCTGCTCCAAGATGGCGGGCCAGCCCGGCTTACACAAGCGACCCTCGCGACGGCTCGCTGTTTGGGGGCTTCCCTGCACGTCCGATTGATCCGCAACCCGGATGGCAACACTGTGGCGCTCGGGATCGGGCTGGCCTTCGCTTCCCGCGCACCCACCGCCACATGACGCAGGGCTGGCCGACCAGTTCGAGATCGCGCCGATCGGCGGCTGGATGACGGCGATGGCGCTGACGCGCCTTGGCCTGAGGGACGCGGCGAAGCGGTCCTCCGCTATCTGTTCTTGGATAAGATGCTGGCTCCTGCCCCTTGCAACCGCTCCCTCCCGGGTCGTGCGCCCCTTCACCCACTGAAACGGGCTGCGACCAGGAGGAGCCGCAACGGCCGCTTCAAGGGTATATTGGCACCCTTGTTGGTACTATCCGGCGCGTCGCGTTTTCTCTCGAAAAGTCCTGCTGAGGCGCCGCGCGCAACTCGCCATGAACAGCGCTGAAACAAGGAGCATCATCCCTGTTTCTGCGACCTATGTGTGACCTAGATATGGCTCAGGTTGTTTCGACGCGACGAAATATGCAATAAAAACAATCTATTGAAGCCTGCCAAAGTCTCAGCACAACATGATGGCCAAGATGGTGCTGGGGCTGTAGCGGGCGACATACCCTTCGCCTGCGCCAGCCTTACCGGAAAGGGCTCGATTTCCGGTGCGTCAGTCGGGGAAGAGTCCGTCCCAGTTTGGGAGGCTCCGATGGCAGGCGACTTGGACGTAACGACGCACCCCTGGGCGTGCTTTGCGGTCTCGATCGACGACAAGGTCGCGCACCTGCGGCTCAATCGGCCCGATGCCTTCAACAGCATGAACCGGGCGTTCTGGTCCGAAATGCCCGCTATCGTGCGCGCGATCAACGATCAGGGGCTGGCCCGGTGCATCGTGATCTCGTCGACCGGCAAGCACTTCTGCGCGGGCATGGACCTCAGCGTATTCCAGGGCGGCGGCGAGGGCGCGTCCGCTTCGCGGCCGGACCCGCACGTGGGGGCCGAGGCGGCGATCCATCACCTGAAGCACCTGCACGAGACCTTCAACTGCCTGGACGAGGGCCGCATCCCGGTGATCGCCGCCATTCAGGGCGGCTGCGTCGGAGGCGGGGTCGACATGACCAGCGCCTGCGACATCCGCTTCTGCGCGGCCGACGCCTTCTTCGTGGTGCAGGAGATCAACATCGGGATGACGGCGGACGCGGGCACGTTTCCGCGCCTGTGCCGGCTGATCCCGCAGGGCTGGGTGCGTGAGCTGGCCTACACCGGCGGGCGGCTGCCGGCTGCGCGGGCGCGGGAGATCGGGCTGGTCAACGAGGTGTTCGACACGCACGAGGAGGTGGTCGCCCACGCCCTGGCCGTCGCCCGCGAGATCGCCGGCAAGGCGCCGGTGGCTGTGACCGGCTCCAAGGTGATGATCAACTACGCCCGCGAGCACGGCACCCGCGACGCCCTCGACTACCTGGCGGTCTGGCAGGCCGCCATGTTCAGCCGCTCGGACATGGCCGAGGCCTTCAAGGCGAAGGCCGAGAAGCGCGACGCCGCGTTCCCCGACCTCGCGACCGTACGCCGAGGCCTCTGACACCCATTCTGGGTAGAGTGCGCGCTTTGTCGCGCCGCCAAAGGTAACGCTGGTCCGTATATTGCAGTGCAGCGACCGCGGGGGTGACCCCCTCCGCGGCCGTTCCATTTTGGGGCGCCCGCGTCCCGACCTACGAACTGGAGCCGCCTTTGCTGTCTCGTTCCACCAAGCCGAACTCGCCCGCCTCGGTCGCCAAGGCCGCGATGGCGCTGGCCTTCGGTCTCGCGGTCGCGGCCGCGCCGGTCCATGCCCTCGCCGGCGGCAAGGGTTCGAGCAATGGCAACTCCGGCGGGGGCAACTCCGGCGGCGGCAATTCCGGCAGCGGCAACTCCGGCAACAACGGCGGCGGCAATTCCGGTGGCGGCGTCACGCCGGCCCCGGTGGTCCTGCCGGCGTGCGGCCTGTCCGACCTTTCGCCCGGCGCGTCGCTCTGCAGCGGGTTCTTCGCCGGCAACCTCCTGAGCAACAGCCCCAGCGACCTCGCGGCGCAGACCTCGGGCCTCGGCCTGGTCGGCCTCTCGAACTGGAACGGCTCGACCGTGGAGCCCCAACTGTCGCTGAACAGCACGCTGGTGGACTTCTCCACCCTGCTGAACGGCCTGACGTGGGTGGGCATCCACTGGGGCGCCGGGACCAACAGCCCTAGCCCGCAGACCCCGGGCGGCGTGACCGCCTTCTATCGCTTCGACGCGGGGACCAACCTCGACGCCTTCACCCTGGCGTTCCAGTCGGCTTCGGGCGCCCGCCTGTACGCGACCGGGCCGGCCCCGGTCATCCCGCCGCCGATCGTCCCGCCGCCGATCCTGCCGCCGCCGATCCTGCCGCCACCGACCGGTGGCCCGGGCGGTCTGGGCGGGTCGACGGACGACATCCGCGCCTTCGTGCCCGAGCCGGCGACCTGGGCCCTGATGATCCTGGGCTTCGGCGCGGTCGGCGGGATGCTGCGCCGCCGCCACACCGCTCTGGCCTGAGGCCGTCGAGGCCGCCGCGGTCCCGAGCCGACCTGATCTTCACCGAGGAACCATCCCCCGGCACGGCTCTTGCGTCCGGTCATTAGGTGTTCATCCGGGTTGGGGTCTAAGCTTGTGGCTGTGATGAGGGCGCTGACACTTGGGGCTGTGCTTGCAGGGCTCGCCTTGACGGCGACGCCGGCGCTGGCGCGCACCTTCTACGTCATCCAGTCCAGCGCCGACGCCTGGACGGTGATGGACGCCCAGGGCATCGAGCCGGTCGCCGGTACGGCCTTCCGCAAGGCCTGGGCCGTGCGGGTCCAGCGCAACATCCTGTCGGGCGATCCGCCCCAGCCGGGCTACGTGCGCACGCTCACCGAATACGATTGCCAGCAGAACCGCACCCGCTGGCGCGAGTTCACGGCCTTCTCCCGCTCCGGCGCCACCCTGGTCAGCAAGGTGAACCCCAACCCCGAGTGGGGTCCGGCCGACGAGGCCAGCGACACCTACGCGGCCTATCGCGTGGTGTGCGAAGGCGTGGGCGGCGGGGCGGTGGTCTCCGCCGACAGCGTCGCCAAGGTGGTGATCAGCCTGATGGGCGCCTGGGACCCGCCGCCTGCCCTGGCCGATGGCCCGGCGCCGGCGGCCGGCAAGCCCGCGGCGGCAAAGCCGGGTGCGGCGAAGCCTGGGCCGGCCAAGCCGCCGACCGCGAAGCCGCCCGCGGCCAAGGCCGCGCCGGTTGCGGCCGCGATGAAGGCGTCCCCGCCGAAGGCGAAGACGCCCTAAGAGGTCGCTACTTCGAGAGCTGGCCGCGGACGGCGCCGCCGCCGAACTCGGCGTTGTGGACGTTGACGTAGTAGTTGGCCGGGTTGGCCGCGATGTCCGCGACGACGTCGGCGGCGGCGGTGGCGCAGCCCTTGGATTTGCCGTCCGCGCCGGGCTTGTCCAGCGTCACCACCGGCGGGCCCGAGGCGCCGGCGGCGCCCTTGTGGATGTGGGCCATGGTGGCCGGCGCGATCTTCTCGACCATCAGGTCGTAGCAGACCTGGTTCTTGGCGGTGTCGACCTTGAACATGGCGTGGCCCATGCCGTCGGCGTCGCTGGTGGCCGAGCCCATCAGGTGGGCGGACAGCTTGGTTTCCTGCGCCAGGGCGGGCGCGGCGGCGAGGCTGAAGGCGGCAAGCGCGAGTACGAGCCTATTCATTGGGGGGCGTCTCCTTTGGCCCGAACTGGGCGGCGGGATGGAAGCCCTACGGACGGCCAGCGTCAATGCCGGGCGTCGCGCAAACGAGCGCCGCCCCCGACTGGCGTATCGGGGGCGGCGCGGTACGCTGAACTGTTACTTTGGCGCAGGTACGCAGCACCCGACCCTCAACCTGCAAGCGGCGGGCCACTCGCCGTGGCTCTATCCGGGACAATGCGGCCGGGGCTAGTTCCGGGTCGGGATGACCACCGGCAGGTGCTCGTAGCCCTTCACGAACGGCGAGGGCACGCGGCGCGGCGGGCCGACCACCTCGATCTTCGGGAAGCGGGCCAGGATCTCCTCCCAGATGATCTTCAGCTGCAGCTCGGCCAGGCGGTTGCCCACGCAACGGTGGATGCCGAAGCCGAACGACAGGTGCTGGCGCACCCGCGGCCGCTCGATCCAGTAGTCGTTCGGCCGCTCGATGACCTCTTCGTCGCGGTTGCCCGAGACGTACCACATGGCGACCTTGTCGCCGGCCTTGATGGTCTTGCCGCCCAGTTCCACGTCCTCCAGCGCCGTGCGGCGCATGTAGGCCAGCGGCGTCTGCCAGCGGATGGTCTCCGAGACCATGGCCGGGATCAGGCTGTGGTCGGCGCGCAGGATGCGCTCCTGCTCCGGGAACAGGTGCTGGGCGTAGACAGAGCCGGAGATCGAGTTGCGGGTGGTGTCATTGCCGCCGACGATCAGCAGGATCAGGTTCCCAAGGTACTCCATGCGGTCCATGTTCCGCGTGGCCTCGCCGTGGGCGAGCATCGAGATCAGGTCGCCCTGGGGCGGGGCGTTCACCCGCTCGTTCCACAGGCGCATGAAGTAGTCGACGCACTCGAACAGCTCGACCCGGCGCTCCTGCTCGGCAACCTCCTTGTCGGTGCTGCTGAACAGGCCCGACTCGGGGCCGGCGGTCGCGACGTCGGACCACCGGGTGAGTTTGCGGCGGTCCTCCCACGGGAAGTCGAACAGGATCGCCAGCGTCATAGTGGTCAGCTCGATCGAGACCTTGTCGACCCAGTTGAACTCCTGGCCGATCGGCAGGCTGTCGAGGATCTCCCCGGCGCGCTGACGGATGATCGGCTCCATCCGCATCAGGCTGTGCGGCGAGACGATGGGGCTGACGGTCTTGCGCTGCACGTCGTGCTTCGGCTGGTCCATGGCGATGAACATGGGCAGGTCGAAGTCTTCGGCCGGGTCCGGCAGGACGATCGTCGGCTCGGACGAGAAGCGCAGGTGGTCGGTGTCGACCGCCATGATGTCGTTGTACTTGGTGACCGACCAGTAGCCGCCGATCTCCACCTCGGGCGAGGTCGACCAGTGGACCGGGTCTTCCGCCCGCAGGCGCTCGAAGTAGGGCCACATGGTGTCGGTGCGGAACAGCTCCGCGCTGGCCGGATCGATTTCCTCGATCGGCATCGAATAGGCCGCGTCGCGGGCCGCGCGCTTCAGATCGATGGCGCCGTCATCCATGGCTCATCCTCCTGGAGTCGCGGGTCTGGGAGGCGCCCGCAGTCTGCCAAGCGGCCACGATGACGCCGCGGCGGAGGGGAGTCAACAAAATGACGCCCGCGTCAACTTCCCGAACTCGCTTGACGGGTGAGTGGGTTCCTATTTTGTTTCGTCGCCCGGGTACGGAGGTCGCGATGAGTGGATTGGAAGGCGGCTGCGCGTGTGGAGCCGTGCGGTATCGGCTGACGTCGGGGCCGATGTTCGTCCACTGCTGCCACTGCGCCGACTGCCAGCGCCAGGTCGGCAGCGCCTTTGTGATCAACGCCTTGATCGAAACCGACCGCATCCAGGTGCTGTCGGGCGAGGTCGCGCCGGTCGCCATGCCCACCGCCTCCGGCCGGCCGCACCTGCACTACCGCTGCACCGCCTGCGGCACGACGATCTGGTCCGACTATGGCGACCGCAAGGTGATGAGCTTCCTGCGCGCCACCACCCTGGACGACCGCGCCGCGCTCGCCCCGGACGTGCATATCTTCACCCGCTCGAAGCTGCCGTGGGTGCGGTTGCCGGAGGGCGTGCCGGCGGTGGAGGTCTACTACGACATGCAGGAACTCTGGCCGCCCGAGAGCCTGGCGCGGCGCGCGGCGCTGGGGACGCGCTGAGCGCCGATCCAGTTTTTCTGCGCTGGCGCGGCCGCGCGGCTGGGCTAACAAGCGTTTGAATAGACCTCACGGAGCCCGCATGGCCGACGCCGTCCTCTTCACGCCCTTCACGTTCAAGGGCCTGACCTTGCCGAACCGGATCGTCATGGCGCCCATGACCCGCTCGTTCTCGCCGGGCGGCGTGGCGACCGACGAGGTGGCGGCCTACTATCGGCGCCGGGCCGAGGGGCAGGTGGGCTTGATCATCACCGAGGGCACTGGCGTCGACCGTCCGGCCTCGCTGAACGACCCCAACATCCCGCGCTTCCATGGCGAGACCGAACTGGCGGCCTGGAAGAAGGTGGTCGACGAGGTGCATGCCGCCGGCGGCCTGATCGCCCCGCAGCTCTGGCACGTGGGCGCGGTGCGCAGCCGCAGCGAGACCTGGGCGCCTCCCGGGCCGTACGACAGCCCTTCTGGCTACTCCAGCCCCGGCAAGCAGTTCGGCGAGCCGATGACCGAGGAGGAGGTGGCCGACGCCATCCGCGCCTTCGCCGACGCCGCCAAGGCGGCCAAGGACCTGGGCTTCGACGCGATCGAGCTGCACGGCGCCCACGGCTACCTGATCGACCAGTTCTTCTGGGACGGCACGAACGTGCGCGAGGACGCCTACGGCGCCAAGGAGCTGCCGGGCCGCGCCCGCTTCGCCGCCGACATCCTGCGCGCCGTACGCAAGGCGGTCGGGCCCGACTATCCGGTGATCATCCGCGTCAGCCAGTGGAAGCAGCAGGACTTCAACGTGAAGCTGGCCCACGACCCCAAGAGCCTGGAGACCTGGCTGGGCGCGCTGGTCGAGGCCGGCGCCGACTGCATCCACTGCTCGCAGCGCCGGTTCTGGGAGCCGGAGTTCGAGGGCAGCGATCTCAACTTCGCCGGCTGGGCCAAGAAGGTCACCGGCGTGCCGACCATCACCGTGGGCTCGGTGGGCCTGACCGGCGAGTTCGTGGCCTCGTACGGCGGCGAGAAGTCCGAACCGGCCTCGCTGGAGCAGTTGCACCGCATGCTGGACCGCGGCGACTTTGACATGGTCGCCGTCGGCCGCGCCCTGCTGCAGGATCCGGAATGGGTGGTGAAGGTCCGCGAGGGCCGCCACAGCGAACTGTCGTCGTTCGACCGCTCGGCGATGGCGACGCTGTACTAGGTCTTCCCTCCCTTGAAGGGGAGGGACAGATCGCCGAAGGCGATCAGGGTGGGGAAGCGTCGGCCAGGCTCAGAGGTCGGGGAGGATCGTGACTCCCCCATCCTGACCGCTTCGCGGTCTGTCCCTCCCCATTAAGGGAGGGAATGGCGCCGCTCTCGCAGTTCGCGCTCCAGTTCGTCCTGCTTCCGCCCGCGCTCGGCGAACGCCGCGCGGATGAACACCACGACCAGGATCGCCGACACGAAGCCGGCGATCGCGTACAGGATCACGCTCCAGCGGGCGGCTTCGGCGGCGGTCATGCGTTGAAGTTCAGCTTGAGGCCGGGGCGCGGCCACTTGGCCTTGAACAGCTTGCCGGTCGCCGAGGCGGTGATCCAGGCGGTGGTCATGTCCGCCCCGCCGAAGACGATGTTGGTGCAGATCAGGTCGGGGAACGGGAAGTGCTCGGTCGTCCCGTTCGGGTCGAAGGCGGTGATGCCGCCGTTGATGATGGTGGCGACGCAGACCTTGCCGCCGGCCTCCACCGCCAGGCTGTCCAGCAGCTGGTAGCCCGGCAGGTTGCAGATCACGTGGCCGGGCGCGAACCCCACCGTCGGGCCCAGCACGCCCACCGAGGCGACGTCGAAGCCCCACAGCCGGCCAAGCTGGGTGTCGGCCACGTAGACGGTCTCCTCGTCGGGCGACAGGCCGATGCCGTTCGGGCTGATCATGTGGCCGCGCTGCTGGCTGATGTGGCTGCCGTCGGGCCGGGCGTAATAGATCGCGCCGTTCTTGCGCCCCTCGGGGGTGGAGCAGCCGTGGTCGGTGAACCACATGCCGCCGGACTTGTCGAAGACCAGGTCGTTGGGCCCGACCAGCCGCTTGCCGTCGCAGCTGTCGTAGACGGTGGTGAGCTTGCCGCTCGCCAGGTCGAACCGCTGGATGGACCCGCCGGTGTGCGACGGCGGCGTCGGGCCGGGGATGGTCAGCCCGCCGTTCTCCAGCCACTCGAACGCACCGCCGTTGTTGGTGATGTAGATGGCGTTGTCCGGCCCGACCGCCGCGCCGTTGGGCCCGCCGCCGGTGCCGACCACCAGTTCCTTGGTCCCGTCGGGCTTCACGCGGGTCAGCCGCTGGCCCTTGATCTCCGTCAGGATCACCGAACCGTCGTTCATGGCGATCGGCCCTTCGGGGAACTCCAGCCCCTCGCAGACCAGTTCGATATCCATGCCAAGCCTCCCAACACTCTTGTTTGTTGAGGGCACCTTAGCGCGCACCCGCAGGCGCGCCACCGCTGACGCCGCGTCAGGCCCGCTCGAGCACGCGGACAGTGAAGGCGTAGTCGTCGTCCGGCCCCGCCTCGTGCCGCTCGGACCGCACCTCGCGCCACTTGCTCTCGTCGATCGGGGCCATGACGACGTCGCCCTCGACCTCGGCGTCCACCTCGGTGAGGTAGATCCGCTTGGCCTTCTGCAGGGCGACCTCGAACACCGAGGCCCCGCCGATCACGCAGATCTCGCGCGCGCCGTCGTCCTCGGCCTGGTCGCGGGCGATGCCGACCGCCTCGGCGAAGTCCTCGCAGACCACGCAGCCCTTCGGCTCGAACGACCCGTCGCGGCTGAGCACTATGTTGGTCCGCCCGACCAGCGGCCGCTTCGGCAGGCTCTCCCAGGTCTTGCGGCCCATGATCACCGGCTTGCCCATGGTGATCGCGCGAAAGATCGCCAGGTCCGACTTCAGCCGCCAGGGCATGGCGCCGTCCCGCCCGATGACGCCGTTCTTGGCGCGCGCGATGGGACCGGCGGCGAGGATCACGTTGGACATGGCGATTCTATACCCGTTCCTCCCCCGTTGGGGGAGGTGTCGCCGCAGGCGACGGAGGCCATGCGGCCGGTCGATGCTTCTGAGCGGACCCCCTTGTTTGTTGGAAAGTGGCTAGGTTGGCGGGGTCTTCCG
>CBHTUE010000040.1:0-26487 GCA_966096115.1 uncultured Phenylobacterium sp. | reverse complement strand
GTGAGCCCCTCCTTCAGGCAGAGCTGGAACCAGTCCCGGCACGTGACCCGGTTGCCCGTCCAGTTGTGGAAGAGCTCATGGGCGACGATGCGTTCGATGATGATGTAGTCGTCGTCGGTGGCGATCTGCGGGTCGGCGATGACCCCGCTCGCGCCGAACAGGTTCAGGCCCTTGTTTTCCATCGCCCCGGACCAGCCGGTTACGGCGGCCAGGGCGAAGACGCCGAGGTCGTACTCCAGGCCGTAGGTTTCCTCGTCCCACGCCAGCGCGCGCTTGAGGACCTGCATGGCGAAGTCGCAGCGTCCGATGTTGTCCCTGTCCGCGTAGATGGACATGGCGACAGGGCGCGCGCTCGACGTGACATAGGTGTCCTGCAACACCGCAAGGTCGCCGGCCACGACCGCAAAGATGTAGGACGGCTTGAGATGCGGATCGTGGAAGACGACGCACCGCCGACCATCCGGCTCGAGCGCGTCCGCGACCTTGTCCCCATTGGAGAGCAGCACCGGGTATCGCGCCGGGTCCGCCCGCAGCGTGACGGTGTAGCGGGCCAGCACATCAGGCCGGTCGGGAAAGAACGTGAGGCGGCGGAAGCCCTCCGGCTCACACTGGGTCATCAGGACGCCGCCCACCTCCATCAGGCCGGTCCGGCCCGGATTGCGGCGGGGACGGATGACCACGTCCGTCTCAAGATCGAATTGGTCCGGCGCGCCGAGGACCTCCAGGCCCTGCGCGTCCGTCCGGAAGCGGCTGGGGCCGGCCGGCACGCCATCGATCCGCAGCGCCTGCAGCTCCAGACCCGCGCCGGCAAGGCGTATCGAGCGTTCCGGAGCCGCCGCCGGATTCCGGCGGATCCTCAGCCTGCAGCTGACGCGCGTGGCGTCAGGGTCCAGGTCAAAGGTCAGCGCGACATCGTCGACCCAGAACTCCGGCGGAGCGTAGTCCGCGAGCCGCACAACCGATGTCTCAGCAGACTCCACGATCGCCTCTACACTCATATAAACGATGTTTATTCACCGGGCGCCGCGCGCAACGTGTCAAGCGCCGGTCGCTGCGGGAACTCGTGTTCCTCGACCAGCATGCGGACGCGTCCCTCAAGGTGCCGCTTCGAGTCTTCCGCGACCGCCTGCCCCTGGGGACTGTCGTAGCAGGCCGCGGCGGCCTGCGCGGAGACGAACCATTGCTCGACGATGGCGTCGAAGGGCGCATCGTCCGGCAACAGGTTGAAGGTATGCCGCACTAGGCCTGGAAGCTGCGCCGCAAGCGGCCGATGGCTGTTCAGCCACCAGTCCGCGAAGGCTTCTCGGGAAAGGTCAGCGCGGCGCGAAAGGAATATCATCGCCTTCATCCGTGACTTCCCCCTTGAATGTGAACGATGTATATACTGACCGCCCATCTCGTGTTGTCAATCACCCTGGAGCCGCAGCTTGACCCCTCAGCATCGACAGACGCCGTCCGGCAAACTCCGGGCGCGCGGCGCCGGCGTCCCCTTCGTGGGCCAGCCCGGCCCCTTCAATGCGATCACCGACGTGGACGGCGTGGGTGTGGGGTACTGCACCCTCATCCGGGGTGAGGGACCGCTCGTCGTCGGCGTAGGCCCGGTGCGCACCGGGGTCACGGCATTGTTTCCGCACGGGCGCGGCCGCCCCAACGCGGCCGCCTATGCGGGCTGCTTCAGCATGAGCGGGAACGGCGAAATGTCCGGGATGGCCTTCATCGAAGAGCGCGGACGGTTCGACGGACCGATCACCCTGACGAACACCCACAGCTGCGGCCTGGCCCGCGACGTCACCGCCCGCTGGTGCTTCTCCCAGCTCAAGCCGGGCGAGAAGGCCGATCAGCCCTTCTGGCTTCCGGTGGCGGCGGAGACCTGCGACGCGAACCTCAACGACATCAACGGCCACCACGTCACCGCCGAGCACGTCATCGCCGCGTTTGAGTCCGCGCAGGGGGGCTGGATCGAGGAGGGCAGCGTCGGCGGGGGGACGGGCATGCGCTCGTACGAGTTCAAGGCCGGGTCGGGCACCGCATCGCGCCAGGTGGAGTTCGGCGGCAAGACCTACACGGTTGGCGCCTTCGTCCAGTCGAACTTCGGCAAGCGCCACCTGCTCACCATCGCCGGAATCCCCATCGGCGTGGAGATCCCGCTCGAGTCCGATCCTCGCGCCGAAAGCGGCTCGATCATCGGGATCGTGGCGACGGACGCACCGATGATGCCGCACCAACTGAACCGCGTGGCGCGCCGGGCGGCCTTCGGAATCGCGCGGTCCGGCGGCATCGCCTCGAATGAGTCAGGCGACCTCTTCCTGGCGTTCTCCACGGCCAACGTCGATGCGGTGGAAACCCACGAGGGTCTCGTCCAGGCCGAATACCTCGGAGAGGCGGGCATGAGCCGGTTCTACGAGGCCACCATCCAGGCGGTGGACGAGGCGATCATGAACAGCCTGTTCGCCAACACCGCGATGAGCGGGCCTGACGGCTACGTCTGCCCCGGACTGCCGATCGCCCAGGTGCAGGCGATTCTGCGCCGCCACGGCCGGCTGCTGGAACCGCTACCCTAGCGCCGTCCTCAGCCGCGCGAGGCCATCGGCGAGGGCGTCCGGGCGCACGGCGAAACACCAGCGCAGCCAACCCTCGGCCTCCGGCCCGAACGCCAGGCCGGGCGCCAGGCCCAGGCCGACGTCGGCGATCAGCCGCTTGGCGAACGCCACCGAGCTGGGTTCGCCCTCGACCTGCAGCAGGACGTACATGCCGCCGTCCGGTGCCATGGCGCGCACGCGCGACAGACCCGACAGGCCCTCCAGCAGGGTGTCGCGCCGCTCGCGAAGGCCAGCGCGCAGGCGGGCTACGTCGGCCTCTCCGTCGCGCAGCGCCGCGACCCCGGCGGCCTGGACGAACTCGGGCGCGCAGGAGGTGTTGAACTCGATGAGCTTGCCGATGTCCTCATGAAGCGCCCGCGGGACGACCAGCCAACCCAGCCGCCACCCCGTCATGAGCCAGGCCTTGGAGAAGCTGTTCGCGCTGATCAGGCGATCCTCGGGATCGGCGACCTGCAGGAATGACGGGGCGCTCGGCGTTTCGAACGTCAGGCGCTCGTAGACATCGTCACACAGCAGCCAGGCGCCCACGGCGCGGCACCGCTCCAGGATGGGACGGCGCGCCTCGGCGTCGAGGACCCAGCCGGTCGGATTGCCCGGCGAATTGATGACCACCAACCGGGTCTCCGGCGTGATCGCATCGAGGAACCTTTCGAGGTCGAGGGCCCAGCGACCACCCCTCGCCTCAAGTCCCACGCGGACCACATGGGCCCCGAGAATTCCCGGAATCGAGGTGACGTTCGGCCAGACGGGCGTCACGACCACGACCCGGTCGCCGGGGTCCAGGATCGCCTGCATGGCGATGGCCAGCGCCGAAATGCCGGAACTGGTGATCGCGAGCCTGTCGGGCCCCGCCTGGATCTCGTGCAGCCGCCGAAGGTAGCTGTCGAGCGCGACGCGCAGCGCCTCCGCGCCATGGTTGTGCGTGTAGAACGTCTTCCCGGCGCGAAGCGCCGCGATGGCGGCCTCCCGCAGATAGCCGGGCGTCGGCTGGTCGCTCTCGCCGAACCAGAACCGGGCTATGTCGTCGCGGCCGAACCCCGCGTTGGCCACCTCGCGCACGAGTGACGCCCCGAGGTCCCGCACTGCCGCCCGGGCCACAGGCGCCGCCCGTCCGGGCCCCGGAACCGGTCGCGCCGTCGCCATCGAATTCTCCCTGACCTGCGAGTCCAAGCTGCTTGACGCGCACTTTAGCCGAGGAATATGAACGATGTATATATGAGATCTGGTTGGCGCGCGAGGAGACGCAGGCATGTATCCCGAGAACGATTCGAGGTCGGCGCACCTGTACGACCGGGCGATCCGCGTCATGCCGGGCGGCAATTCGCGCCACACGGTCTATTTCCCGCCCTTTCCGCTCTACGCGGAGCGCGCCGAGGGCGCCCGAGTGTGGGATGTCGACGGCGTCTGCCGCCTGGACGTCATCAACAACTACTCGTCCCTGATCCACGGCCACAACCATCCGCGCATCGTGGAGGCCATCACCCGGCAGGCTCAGAAGGTCCTCTCGATCGCCATGCCGACCGAGGCCGAGGTGATCCTGGCGGAACTGGTCTGCGAGCGCCTTCCGGGTGTCGACCGTGTCCGCTTCACGAATTCGGGCACCGAGGGGGTGATGATGGCGCTCAAGGCGGCCCGCGCCTTCACCGGCCGCCGGCTGATCGCGAAGGCCGAAGGCGCCTACCACGGCAGCGATGACACCGCCTCCGTCAGTGTGACGCCGCCGCCTTCGGCGTGGGGTGATGCGAGCGCCCCGGAGAGCGTGCCCGGCGCGGGCGGCACCCGGAATATCGCCCGTGACGTGCTCGTGCTGCCGTTCAACGACATCGAGGCGGGCCGCGCGCTTCTGCGCGCGAACGCCGATGAGCTGGCCGGCGTGATCATCGATCCCCTGCCCTCGCACCTCGGCTACACCGCCGCGTCGAGCGGATTCCTGGCCATGCTGCGCGAGGAGACCACCCGTGCCGGCGCCCTGCTGATCTTCGACGAGGTGTACAGCTTCCGGCTCGGCTTCCACGGCGCCCAGGGCGCCTTGGGCATAACGCCGGACCTCACGGCCCTGGGGAAGGTCATCGGCGGCGGCCTGCCGGTCGGCGCCGTGGGCGGCGCGGCCGAGATCATGGACGGGCTGTTCGACCCGCGCGCCGGACGGCCGAGGATGAGCCACGGCGGCACCTTCAACGCCAACCCGATGACCATGGCCGCCGGGGCGGTGGCGCTGCAGATGTTCGACGAAGCGGCCTTCGATCGCCTGAACGCGCTGGGCGAGCGCCTCCGCACGGGCCTGCGCGAGGCGCTGAAGATCTCGGGCGCCCCGGGCGTGGTGCGGGGCGCCACATCGATGACATCGCTGGCGCACATGGACTGCGACCCCGCGCCCCAGAACCATCGCGACCTGCTCGCGGCGTTCGCCGACCATCCCGACGCAAGACCGCGGGCCGAGACCTTCTTCCGGCGGATGATGGACCGCGGCGTGATCATCGGGGCGCCTGGGCTGTTCGTCCTGTCGACGGCGCTGACGGACGCCGACATCGACCGGGTGCTCGAAGCGTCCCTGGAGGTGTTGCGCGACCTGTGAGGCCTTGCCTTGACGGCCCAAACCGCCGAGCGTAGGTCCCCGCCGCCGCCAAGGCGGCGGCGCGAAGGCCACCGATGCCCAGAACGACCCCTGCCGCCCCACGACAATACCACAAGGGCAATGTCGCGGAGGACCTGAAGCTCGCCGCCTTGCGAATCCTCGAGGCCGAGCGGCTCGAAGACCTCTCCGTTCGACGGCTCGCGCGGGAGGTCGGCGTCACGCCCGCCAACTTCTACAACCACTTCGAGAGCCTGAACGCGCTTCTGCTGGACATCGGGGCGGACCTGTTCCGCGAGCGCGCCCGCCTGATGGCCCATATCCGCCGGACCGCGAAGACCCGGGCCGAGGCCATGCGCCGGGTCACGACCTCCTATCTGGATCTCGCGCTGGCGCGGCCGCAGGTGTTCCGGCTGCTGTTCGGCGCGCTGCCCGACGCACAGAAGCACCCGGGCTTCCGGGACGCCTCCGACGAGTCGATGGCCGAGATCGTGGAGATCGTCTACGGCGAGCGCCTCCATGATCCCGCCCACCTGCAGATGACGCGGGAGCGCTGCAAGGCGGCCTACGGCCTGGTGGCGCTGGGCGCGGGCCTGGCCCGCAATGTCGTCGAGGGCGTCGTGCCCTTTTCCGCCGCGCAGCGGGCGGAGATGCACCATTTCGTCGAAAGCGTCGTCGACTCGTTCATCGGCGGCGAGATGGCGGATCTCGCCAGCCGCTAGACGGCGGATATCAACGATGTATATATTCCCGTCCTGCCGGATCGGAAGGTCCTGTCCGGGGCAGGCGGGGGGCGATACGGATGGGCCGCAGGACGACGGGATCCGATCAGATCGGGGCCGACAAGCCGCTCAGCCGCCTCCAGCTCGCCGCGTTCGGCTTCCCGGCCCTGCCGCACGCGTTCGTCGCACTGCCGCTGAACATCGTCATCCCGGCGTTCTACGCGAGCCATACGGCGGTGACCCTGCTGCAGATCGGCGTCTTCACCTCCATGAGCCGGCTCCTGGACGCGTTCCTGGATCCGCTGGTGGGGTTCCTGTCCGATCGGTTCGGCACGCGCTTCGGGCACCGCAAGCCGTGGGGCGTCGCGGCGGGCCTCATCTGCGGGCTGTCGCTGTTCTTCCTCTTCCAGCCGCCCGCCGGCGCCACAATCTACTACTACGGGCTCTGGTCTTTCCTGCTCTATTTCGGGTTCTCGCTGTTCGAGATCCCCCGCAGCGCCTGGAGCGCCGAGATCAGCCGCGACTATCATGAGCGGTCGCGGATCAACACCTACGTCGCGCAGTTCAATGTCGCGGGCAGCCTCGTCTTCTGGCTTGCGCCGCTGGTGCTCTACTTCTGGACAGGCACAACCCAGATCACCGGGTCGAGCCTCTCGGCGATCGCCTGGCTCTATGCCGCTCTGATGCCGGCCGGCCTTCTGCTGGCGGCGTGGATCGTGCCGCGCGGCCATGTGGCCACGGCGCGGCCGCTGCGCCTGGCCGATCTCCTGGCCGCGCTCCGGAAGAACCGGCCCCTCGGATGGTACCTCCTGGGGTACGGACTGTGGGGCCTCGGCCAGGGTGTCGGCCTGTCGGTCACCATGTTCTTTCTGAGCGACCGCATGGGCCTGGCGTCCTCGTTCGCGGTCGTGATGATCGCCCACTTCGCCGCGACGATCCTGACCCTGCCGCTTTGGTCCGGACTGGTCCGGAAGATCGGGCGCAGCCGCGTCTGGGCGCTCTCCCTGCTCTCAAGCGCCGTGACGAAGCCGCTGGTCCTGCTGGTGGCGCCGGGCGACTCCGCGCTTATTCCGATGCTGATTCTGACATCGCTGAGCGGCGCGCTCACCGGGCCCTGGAACTTCGCGCCCCCCGGGATGCTCAGCGATGTCATCGACTATGACCTCTGGAAGAGCGGGACGAACAAGGGCGGCAACCTGTTCGCCCTCAATACCCTGCTCGTAAAGGGGACCATCGCGCTCGGCACGGGCGTCGGGTTCGCCGTCCTTGACGCCTTCAACTACCACGCGGGCCGCGCCAACACCGGCCAGGCCGATGTGGGCCTGCTGATCTGCTACCTGGTCCTGCCCGGCATCCTGCACAGCCTGGCCGCGGCGGTCGCGTGGGGCTTCCCCCTCGACGCCCGGCGCCAGGGGATCGTGCGCCGTCGCCTTGAGCGCAGGGCGCGCGCGCTCAGCCCGCAAGCCGATACCCTCTGACAGCGCTCGGGGACGTTCATGGGACGCCTTAACGGCAAGACCTGCCTCGTGACCGCCGCGGGACAGGGCATCGGGCGCAGTATCGCCTCAGCCTTCCTGGCCGAGGGCGCCCGGGTGGTGGCGACCGACATCGACGCGAGCAAGCTCGACGCGCTTGCGGCGCTCGGGGCGCAGGTCGAGCAGCTGGACGTCCTGGACGCCCGCGCCGTGGAGGCGGCGGCCGTGCGGCGCCCGGAGACCGACGTCCTCGTGAACTGCGCCGGCTATGTCGCCGTGGGCACGATCCTCGACTGCGCGCCCGACGACCTCAGGCGCAGCCTCGCGCTCAACGTCGAGGCCATGTACGCCATGACCCGGGCGTTCCTCCCCGCAATGGTCGCCCGGGCCGCGGGCTCGGTGATAAACATCGCCTCCGTCGCCTCGACGGTCATGGCCCCGCCCGAGCGCTTCGCCTACAGCGTGAGCAAGGCCGGCGTGATCGCCCTCACCATGTCGGTCGCGCGGGACTTCGCCACGGCCGGGATCCGCTGCAACGCCATCAGCCCCGGCACGGTCGATAGCCCTTCCCTGCAGGCGCGGATGGCCGCGACCGGCGACGCCGTCCGGGCCCGGGAGGCCTTCGTCGCACGACAGCTCCTGGGGCGGATCGGCGAGCCGGAGGAAATCGCCGCGGTGGCCGTGCTGCTCGCCAGCGACGAGGCGCGCTTCATGACGGGGTCCAACATCATCATCGACGGGGGCATGAGCCTGTGAAGCTGTTCCGGCACGGTGCGAAGGGGGTTGAGCGCCCGGGAATCCTGGACCCGGGCGGCGTCCGGCGCGACCTGGGCGACGTCATCCGGGACCTCGAGGGCGACGCCCTGGGTCCGGAGACGCTGGAGCGCCTCCGGCGGCTCGACCTGTCGCAGCTTCCGGTCGTCGCCGACGACGTCCGCCTGGGGGCGTGCGTGGCACGGGTGGGCAACTTCGTGGCGGTCGGGCTCAACTACGTGGACCATGCGCTGGAGAGCGGCTTCGCGCCGCCCGCCGAGCCGGTGCTGTTCAACAAGGCGCCCTCCTCGATCGGAGGGCCCGACGACGACGTGGCGATGCCTCCGGGCTCGGAGAAGCTGGACTGGGAAGTCGAACTCGCCGTCGTCATCGGCCGCCCGGCCTATCGTGTCGACGCGCGCGAGGCGCCCGCGGTGATCGCGGGGTTCGCCGTATGCAACGACCTCTCCGAGCGCAGCTTTCAACTTGATCGGGGCGGCCAGTGGACGAAGGGGAAGAGCGCCCCCGGCTTCGGCCCCCTCGGGCCCTTCCTCGTCACGGCGGACGAGATCGCCGACGCCGGATCCTTGCGGCTGTGGCTGGACGTCAACGGCGTGCGCCGGCAGGACGCGACCACAGCCGACATGATCTTCAATGTGAACGCCCTGATCGCCTACATCTCGCAGTTCATGGCCCTGGAGCCCGGGGACGTGATCGCGACGGGAACGCCGCCCGGGGTGGGACTAGGGATGAAACCGCCGCAGTACCTCAAGCGCGGCGACGTGATCGAGCTCGGCGTCGAGGGCCTCGGCCGGCAGCGACAGAGGATCATCTAGCTGGCATCCCGGACCTGAATGATATAAACATCGTATATATTATTCAGGAGCCGGTGATGTCGTATGCGGACAAGGTCGTAGCGGTGATGGGCGCCTCGACGGGACTGGGACGGTCGATCGCGGTCGCGTGCGCCGAGCGGGGTGCGCGTGCGATCATCATCACCTATGCAACAAGCGAAGCGGAAGCACGCACGACCGCGGATCTGGTCGCGCGTGCGGGCGCGCAGCCCCTGCTCGTCCAGGCCGACGTCGCCGAGGATGCGGACTGCCGCCGGGTCGCCGACGCCGCCGCGCCGCACGGGCGGCTTGACGTGCTCTTCAACAACGCCGGGACGACCCGTTTCGCCCGCGACCACACCGATCTCGACGCCGTGTCGGCGGAGGACTTCCTCTGGATCTACCGGGTCAATGTGGTGGGCGCCTACCAGATGGTTCGCGCAGCGCGCCCGCTCCTGGAAGCCGCCGGGCGCGGCGCGGTCGTGAACACCTCCTCGATCGCCGGGGTGACGGGGATCGGAAGTTCCGTCGCCTATGCGGCGTCGAAGGGCGCCCTCAACACCCTGACCTTGTCCCTGGCGCGCGCCCTCGCCCCCCGGATCCGCGTCAACGCCGTCTGTCCCGGCTTCATCGACACGGGCTGGTTCGGGCGCACGCTTGACGATGAGGGACTCGCGCGCCTTCGCCATGACGTCGCGGCCCGGACGCCGCTCAAGGCCGCCTCGGGCCCCGACGATATCGCCGCAAGCGCGGTGTTCCTGGGCGGGGAGGATTCGCGGCACATCACGGGAGAGACGCTCCTGGTCGACGCGGGCACGCACCTGGGGTACGCACCCCTCGTGGCGCGCTAGCCGCATCGGGGACGCGCCATGATGTGGGACGATCTCGACGACACGATCCGGGCGGGCATGGAGCAGCTGCGGGTCCCGGGCTGCGCCTACGCGGTCATCGAAGGCGCCCGCGTAGCGCGCCGCGGCGTTCACGGCGTCGCGGACGTGGCCACGGACGCGCCCGTGGGCTTCGAGACGCGCTTCAGCCTCCAGTCGATCTCCAAGTCGCTGACCGCCTGGGCCGTCATGGCTTTGGTGGAGGACGGGGTGGTCGACCTCGATGCGCCGATCAGCGGTTCCGTGATGCGCTGGCGGCTGCCCGCCTCTGACGTCTTCGACCTGCGGCTGGTGACACCCCGGCGCCTCCTGAGCCACCACGCCGGCGTCACGACGGCAGGCTTCATGGGCATTGAGCCGGGCCGAACGGGCTTTGGCCTCCTTGAGGCCCTCGACGGACGCCTGCCACCGCCCAACGCCGAGCAGCGGCGGCACTGGGAATACTGGAACCTGAAACCATGCGAGCCGGTCAGCGTCACGGCGCCCCCTGGCGCAGGCTGGGCCTATTCGAACGCCGGGTTCGGCCTCCTCCAACTGATGATCGAGGAAGCGACGGGCCTCGCGTTCGCGGACTTCGTGCGGGACCGCGTCCTGCGCCCGCTCGGGCTTGAGGCCATGGACTTCGGCCGCGTTCCCGGACCGGCCTACGCCGCGCCCCATGGCCGCGACGGTGGCCGCAACACCGACTATCTGATGGCCTGCGATGCGGCCGCCGGCGCCTACGCCACGATCGACGACCTCGCCGCCTTCGCCTTGGCGGGCATGCCGGGGCCGGACGGCGAGCCGCCGGGCCGCGACGTGCTCCGCGCAGACTCCGTGGCGTTGATGCACACGCCCCACGCCGCGGCGGACCAATCCTCGGGCGTGCCCTTCGAGGCCGGCCTGGGCCACGTCATCCTGCGGGGAAACGGCCCCACCAACGTGCACCACTCCGGCGGCACGATCGGCTGGCGCAGCATCTACTCGATCTTCCCGGACACAGGCGACGGCTTCTGCATGCTGATGAACGGCGAGGCCGCCAACGACCTCTGGGTTCCGATCGTCAAGACCTGGCGCGACCGCATCGCCGGCGTCGGGTGACTTAGCCCTAGTCGACCTGCTCGAGCACGACCCGCAGCTTGCCGATGATCTCATCGATCTGCGGTTCGAGCACGATGAGGGGCGGCGAAAGCGCCACGATGTCGCCCGTGACGCGGATGAGAAGGCCGGCGTCGAAGGCCCGGCGGAAGACCTCCATGGCCCGCTCTCCGGGACGGCCCGGCCGGGGCTGCAGCTCGATGCCCGCCACCAGGCCGAGATTGCGCACGTCGATGACGTGCCGGCAGTCGCTCAACCCGTGGACCGCCGCCTCCCATTCGCCGGACAGCGCAGCGGCGCGGGCGAAGAGGTCCTCGGACGCATAGACGTCCAGCGTGGCCAGGGCCGCCGCGCAGGCCAAAGGGTGGCCGCTGTACGTGTAGCCGTGGAAGAGTTCGATGCCCGGCGCCGCCGCATCGAGAATGGTCTGATAGATGCGATCATGCGCGGCCACCGCGCCCATGGAGACGGCGGCGTTCGTAAGGCCCTTGGCGAAGCACATGATGTCCGGCGTCACACCGAAGAATTCGGCGGCCGTCGCAGCGCCCAGCCGGCCGAACCCGGTGATCACCTCGTCGAAGATCAGCAGAACGCCGTGGCGGTCGCAGATGTCCCGCAGGCGCTCAAGGTACCCGACCGGCGGCGGCAGGACGCCGGTGGAGCCCGCCAATGGCTCCACGATGACGGCGGCGATGGTGTCCGCCCCATGCAGGGCGACCAATTGTTCCAGGTCGTCCGCCAGCTCCGCCCCGTGTGCGGGCTGTCCCCGGGAGAACGCATTCTCTAGCAAAAGCGTCGCCCGCAGGTGGTCCACGCCGGGGAGGAGCGGTCCATAGGGGCGGCGATTGGGACCTATGCCCCCCACTGAAATGCCCCCGAACCCGACCCCGTGATAGCCCCGGGCCCGGCCGATGAGCCGCGTGCGTCCCGCCTCGCCGCGGGCCTTGTGGTAAGCCAGGGCGATCTTGAGCGCGGTGTCGACCGCCTCCGAACCGGAGTTCGTGAAGAAGATCCGGTTCAGCTTCGGCGGCATCAGGCCGGCCAGCCGCGAGGCGAGCTCGAACGCCAGCGGGTGTCCCAGCTGGAAGGCGGGTAGGAAATCCGCTGTCGCGGCCTGGGCCTGGATCGCTTCCACGATGCGCGACCGGCAGTGTCCGGCGTTGACACACCAGAGGCCCGATGTGCCGTCCAGGACGGAGCGACCGTCCGGGGTGTAGTAGTGCATGGCCTTGGCCCCGGCCAGCATCCGCGGCTGGGCCTTGAACGTGCGATTGTCCGTGAACGGCATCCAGAAGGCGTCAAGGTCGTTGGGCCGGCCGATGGGCGCGTTCATGTCTGTCCTTCCCGTTCTGATATAAACGATGTGTATATCAGCATAGGGGTTTCGCCAACCGACGGGATTTCCTCAGGGACGTCGTCAGGTGAAATCCACCCGGCGTCGTCAGACTAATCGGCGCACGCGCGAGATCGACCTCCAGGCGCCTGAGGTCACGCCGCCGCTGTAGCCACCGCCCACGCACGATGCGCCTCGGCCCGGAGCTTCCGAAGCGTAGGTCGGCGGACGAGGTGGGGCTGCAGGTTGAAGGTGTTGTAGATCGGGCCGTGGACGGCGAGGAACCGCTGGGCTGAGCCCTGGGACTTGAAGCGCTGCTGCTTTCGCTCCCGTCGTCGGATGACCAGGTGCGAGTTCTCGGCTCGATTGTTCTCCCGCATCCCGCCGGGCCGGTGGGCGGCAGTAAGACCTAGGTCCCGGACCGCGGCGCCGTAGGACGGCAGCTTGTCCGTGATGATGGTCTCAGGGTGGACGCCGCTGTTGCGGAGCAGCCGTCGCAGGAGCTTCAGCGCAGCCGACTTGTTGCGACGCTTCTGGACCAGGACTTCGAGCACCTCGCCCTCGTCGTCGACCGCGCGCCACAGCCACATCTTCCGGCCGCCAATCCGCACGAACATCTCATCCAAATGCCAGCGCCCAGTCGGGGGCGATCGGCGCCGGCGGAGGTTGGCTGCGATCGGCGGGCCGAACTTGGCGATCCAGCAGCGGATGGTCTCGTAGCTGACCTCGACGCCGCGCTGTGCCAGGAGCTCCTCGACGTCACGCAGGCTCAGCGTGAACCGGAAGTACAGCCACACCGCCTGGCGGATCACATCCGCCGGGAACCGATGGCGCTTGAACGACAGGGGCTTGTGCAACTTGAGGCTCCGTCTGCGGGCGCTTCACGCCCGAAGTGGAGACGCTTTGCCCTTTGCCTGACAGCACCCCTGGAGGCCCTCCGCAGCGCTGCGCTACGGCGTACGAAGACTCGTTCGTCTCTTTCGCTAAATTCGCGCTAGATGCGAATTCACGCACATAAGGTAACGTCATCCTGATCGCGGGTATAGGCGCTTCAGCGCTCGTAGAGCCGTCAGCGAGGATCACGACCGCCATTCACGCGAACCTCTGACCGAACCTGAGCGTGGACTCACTCATGTTCGCAATTCGCGGACTTTTTAACGCGTCGGGCCGGATATGTTAAAGCGGTCGCCCTGCTGTCAGTGCAGGACGAGCGGCTTGGCGGCGCCGAAGCGCGCCACGAGCTCCCGCCGCAGCGCGTCGATCTCACCCTCGAGCTGGCGAAGGGTCTCCCGATCGGCGATCTGGGCCCGCGCCAGGAGCCTCAGGCAGTGGTCGACGATCGCCAGGGCGTCCGGCGAACCACGCACCCGCAGGTGGAGTTCGAGGAAATAGGCCAGGGCCGCGTCCACCCGGGAACTCTCCTCTGAGACGCCCGCGCTCCCGCATCGCGCAACGCCGTGCGCGTATCCGGCGCCGCACCGGGTCGGTCAATGCGGCAACGCCCCGCGCCGGATCTAGGCCAGGGTCTTCAGGACCGCCTGGCAGCGGGGCTTGAGGGCGTTCGGCGGCGGGCGAGCCGCGAGCCAGGCGGCGAGGTCGAGGAGCCGGCGCTCGGTGGCAGGCGCCCAGGGGCCCGATTTCATCAGCCCGGCGATGGCGGCCTGCGCCTGCTGCAAGGGGTTGGGCGCGCTGTCGAGCGTGCGGATGAGTTTCCGCGCCGCGGTCAGGGCGTCCGCCCGCGCCAGGTCCATGCCCAAGTCTCCTCGCTCCAACCGAAGGCGAGCTAGCAGGCCCGGAGCCGGGCGACCAGCCAAGGATCCTCATGGCTGGAGCAGGAGGGAGGGCTCCAGGGCGCGTTCGAGAAACAGGGAGGCGCCGATGACGGCCTTGCGACCTGGGCTCGCCGCCCTGGCCCGCGCCTTGGGCGGAGACTGCTATGCCGGAGGGCGGCGCGCGCTCGCGCCCGCGCCGGGCCATGGTCCGGCGGACCGCTCGATTTCGTTGCGGCTCGTGGGCGAACGGCTCCTTGTGCACAGCTTCGGGACCGCCGACTGGCGCGAGGTGCTCGACGACCTGCGCGCCCGGGGCTGGATCGATCGCGCCAACCGGCTGCTCGAAGGCGGCGCGACGGCGCCTGCCCCCGGCCCGCCTGAGCCGACCCACGCCGAGCGGGTTCGGGTCGCCGGCCGGCTGTGGGCGGCGGCCGGCCCGATCGGGACCGACACGCCGGCCGCACGGCATGGCGGGTCGCGGGGGATCGATCCGGCGTGGGCGACGCGGCAAGCCCTTGGCGCCCACGCGGCGGTCCCGCTTTCCGTCTATGCCGATCGCGGGCCGCGCCTGCCCGCGCTGCTGGCCGGGGTTTCGGGACCGGACGGCACGCTGACGGCGGTCGAGATCACCTACCTGGACGCGCTGGGGCGCTTGAGCCGGCGGGCGCGGCCGGCGCGCAAGGTCGTCGGCGTGATCCCGCCGGGTTCGGCGGTGCGGCTGGCCGAGATCGCCGACGAGTTGCTGGTGGCTGAAGGCGTCTTCACGACGCTGAGCGCCATGGCGCGGTTCGGGCTCCCGGGCTGGGCGTTGCTCTCCACCAGCAACCTGCGGCGCTGGCGGGGGCCTGAGGGCGTGCGCCGGGTGTTGATCGCCGGAGATCGCGGACCGGACGGCGAGCGCTCAACCCGCATCCTGAGGGACAGGCTGGTCGCGGACGGCGTGAACGCGCGGGTGGTGCTTCCGCCGGTGGGCGCGGGCGACTGGAACGACCTGCTGCGGGCGGAAAGGGAGGAGGAAGGGGGGCGTGGGGCGCCCGGACCGGAGGGGTGGTCCCACACGGCCGGGCCGGAGCCTTCCCATGACCGCACCCAAGCCCGTCCCCGCGCCCGAAGCCGCGCCTGACCCCGCGGCGCGCCAACTGCAGATCTTGGCTCTGCGCGACCTCGGCGTGGCGCCGGAGAACATGCGCTTCGGCGAACCGGCCGACGAGGGGATCCCGGAGCTGGCCGAGACCATCTTCGCCGCCGGCGTCCTGCAGCCGCTCACCGTGCGGCCGGGCCGGAAGACGGAGAAGACCGGCATGGCGCTGGACGGCCGGCGCCGCCTGCTGGCGCTCGGGCTGCTGCTGGCAGCGGGGCGGATCACCGAGGCCTACCCCGTCGAGGCCTTCGTCGAGACCGATCCGGCGCGGCAGGCCGCCGCCATCGTCCTCACCAACACCGCGGTGCCGGTGCATGTGGCCGACATCATCGTGGCCATCGGCAAGATGTCGAAGGCCAAGCTGACGCCGGCGGTGATCGCCGGCGCGCTGGGCTACGCCGAGGTCGACGTGCGGCGGCTGATGGCGCTGGCGGCGCTGCATCCCAAGGCGCTCGAGGCGCTGAAGGCCGGCCGCGTCAACCTGCGCCAGGCGCGCCTGCTGGCGCGGCTGCCGGACCCCAAGGAGCAGGCCGAGATCGCCGAGGCGGCGATGAGCGGCTACGGGTTCCAGGAGTGGCGCATCACCGACCGGCTCGACGCCGGCCAGGTGACCGTGCGCGACCGGCGCTTCCGGCTGGTCGGCGCCGAGCGCTACGGCGCGGCGGGCGGGCGCATCGAGACCGACCTGTTCGGGGAGCGTCCCGACGTGGTGCTGGATCCGGAGGTCCTGCAGGGCGCCTGGGTGACCCGCGCCGAAGCGCTTGTTCAGGGTCTGGCGGCCGAGGGCGTCCCTATCGCGGTGTCGGTGGCGCCGGCGCAGATCGACGACGCGGCGCTCGAGCCTTTCGGGGACGCCTACGGCATGGGGCTGGACGCCGACGGTCTGGCGGCCTGGGAAGCGGCCCGGAGCGCCGAGCAGACCGCCGAGGCCGCGCTCGCCGGCGCGGACTGGGCCTCGGATGAGGCTGGGGGTCTGCTGACGGCCTACCTCGCGGCCAAGCTGGCGGCCGACGTCGCCGGCGAGCCCGAGCGCGAGGTGACGTTCGTGCAGGTGTTCTCGGACACCGCCACCGGCGTGAGCCTGCGCGCCTTCGGGCCGCCGGCGCCGGTGATCGCGGCGGACGAGGACGACGTGGACGAGGCCGAGGATGGCGACGACGGGGTCGGGGCATGGTCGCCGAGGTCGGGGGCGCGGGGTGTGTCGCCACCCGAGGCGATTCCCATCGCCGTCGCGCCACGGCCGGAGCTGGAAGGCGTCGGCCACAGTCTGCACGAAGTGCGCACGGACACGGCGACGCGCGCCCTGATCCGCGCGCTGGCCGACGATCCCGGCGCGGCGCTGACCGCGCTGGTGGCGCGGCTGTTCAGCGTGGTGGTGCTGTACCAGGGCCTCGGCGGCGGCGGCGCGCTGACCATTATGGCCTCGGCCTACAGCAAGCCGCGGACCACGCCGATCGAGGCGCTGGACGGCGACGTGCGCCGACGGCTGGCCGACCGTCGCGCCGCCTGGCAGGCGTCCGGGCTGTCACCGATCGCCTGGGTCGGCGGCCTGGCGCACGGGGAGAAGATGGGCCTGCTGGCCGAGGTCGTGGCGCTCAGCCTCGACCTGCGGGAGGCGCGGACGACCTCGGTGCGCAAGGCGGCGCGGGCCGAGGCGGTGGAGATCGCCGCGCTCTGCCAGGCCGACGTCACCCTGCACTGGACGCCGGACGAAGCGTTCCTCGGCGCCCATCCGAAAGCCAAGCTGCTCGACATGCTGGACGACATGGGCGCCGGCGAGACTCGCGCCGGGGCGGCCAAGAAAGACGAGCTGGTCTCGCTCGTGGCCGAGCGGGCCGCCGAGCGCGGCTGGGCGCCGGCCTACCTCTCCTGGACGGCGGAGCCGCCGCAGGAGCCTGAGGACACGGAACTGGAGCCGCCGACGGAAGATCGGGCGGCTGGGGGGGACAGGCCGGACGACGAGGACACGCTCGCCGCCGCCTGACCTGCGCCGCCCGGCGACGCATGTCCTTCGCGAACGCCTGGGGTTCCGCACCGTCGAAGCGGGTGCGGCCAGGGGTGGGCACGTTCGGAGCGCTCTCGCGCCGTCCCGTGGGCGGCGGCTCCCACCGCGGTGCGCCTGTCGGGTGACGGCGCCGTTCCGGTCGCTCCGGGGCGGCGCCGTCCTTCTGGAGGCGAAGGAAGGGGTGGGTCGGGCGAGCCCGGCGGACCGGAGGGGCGTTTAGCTCCCCGCGCCGGGCGGGAGCCCCGCCATGAACGCCGCCCTGCCCCTCTTCGCCGCCGCCGCCCCCGCCGATCGCAACGCCAACCTGCTCGCCGCCGCCCGCACGCTCGCGCCCAGCCTGTTCCGGGGGCGGGCGCTGGAACGGCGGGCGGTGTCGGCCGTGCTGACGACGATGTTCGGGGCGACCGACGCCGAGGGGGCCTGGGACTGGCGCGACGCCTACGACGCCATCGAGGCGGCGATGGTGCTGCAGGTGCGCCGATCGGGGCCGCAGATCGCGCGGCTGGAGGATGCGCCCGCCGAGATCGTGATTGCGCTGGAAGGTCTTTTCGAGCTCGGCCTGACCCACACCCGCCGGTCCGAGGATCAGCTGGCCTTGGACCAGTTCTCGACCCCGGCGCCGCTGGCGGCCTTGCTGGCGCTGGCCGCTCAGGTCCGCCCGGGCGACCGGGTGCTGGAACCTTCCGCGGGGATCGGGATGGCGGCCGCGCTCGCCGAGGCCTGTGGCGCTTCGCTGTGGCTGAACGAACTCAGTGACCGCCGCGCCGGCCTGCTGGACGGTCTGTTCGCCGGGGCCGCGCGGACCCGGCTGGACGCGGCGCACCTGGCGGACCTGCTGCCGGACGCCGGGTCGTTCCACGCCGTGGTCATGAACCCGCCCTTCGCAGGGCTGGGCTCGCATCTGCTGGCGGCCCTGCAGTGTCTGGCCGACGGCGGGCGGCTGGCTGCGATCGTGCCGGTGTCGGCGCTGACCGACGCCGGGTTGTTGCAGACGCTGGGGGGTCACGGGCGGGCGGTCGGCGCACTGGCGCTGCCGGAGGGCGCGTTCGCCAAGCACGGGACCTCCGTGTCGACCGGGCTGCTGGTGTTCGACCGTGTCGGGGGCGGTGTGCGCGAGGGCTTGGCAGTGGCGTCGGCGGCGGACCTCACGGAGGCCGCGGCTTGGACCGCCGCGCTGCCGGCCCGGCCGACCGCGCAGGCCCGGGTGGCGCGGGCGAGCCCGGTGGCCCTGCTGCCGCGCGCTCGAGGGTTGGGCGGTCCGACGATCGCCCTGCGCTTCCTGGAGGGGGCTGCGGCGCTGGAGTACGAAACCTGCGACTGGTCGGGCGAGGGCCGGGACGTCGGCCTCTACCAGGCCTGGCAACCGGGCCGGATCCGGTTCGCGCAGTCCCGGCCGCATCCGACACCGCTGGTGGAATCGGCCGCCATGGCCTCCGTGGCGCCGCCCGCGCCGAGCTACCGGCCGATGCTGCCGCCGGCCTTGTCGGCCGAGGGCCGGCTGTCCGACGCCCAGGCCGAGACTGTGGTCTACGCCGGGGAGGCGCATGGAGCCCTGCTACCGGGGCGCTGGCAGCTCGGCGAGGCGGCGCATGAGGTGCGGCTGGCGCGGGCGGACGACGAAGACGCCTTCCAGCTCCGGCGCGGCATGTTCCTGGGTGACGGCACCGGCGCGGGCAAGGGCCGCCAGATCGCCGCGGTGATCGCCGACAACATGGCCCAGGGCCGGGTGCGCGCGCTCTGGCTTTCGCGCAACGAGGCCCTGCTCGAGGACGCCCAGCGTGACTGGAAGGCGATCGGCGGCTCGGCCCATGACGTGGTCGCGCAGGGCCGCTGGAAGCAGGCCGAGGCCATCCGGCTGGAGCGCGGAATCCTGTTCACCACCTACGCGACCTTGCGTCAGCCCGCCCGCAACGGCCGACCCTCGCGGCTCGACCAGATCGTGGCCTGGCTGGGGGACGACTTCGACGGGGCGATCGTCTTCGACGAGGCCCACGCCATGGCCAATGCCGCCGGCGGGGTCGGTGGGCGCGGCCCGAAGAAGCCGTCGCAGCAGGGGCTGGCGGGTTTGGCGCTGCAGAACCGCCTCCCCGACGCGCGGGTGTTCTATGTCTCGGCGACCGGGGCCACCGAGCCCGCGAACCTCGCCTACGCCGCGCGGCTGGGCTTGTGGGGCGGGCCCGACGCACCCTTCGCGACGCGGACGGACTTCCTCGACGCGGCCGAGACCGGCGGCATCGCCTTCATGGAGCTGGTGGCGCGCGAGTTGAAGGCCATGGGGCTCTATGTGGCGCGCAGCCTGTCCTTCGAGGGGGTCGAGTACGCCCCGCTCGAACATCCGTTGACGCCTGAGGACGTCGGGATCTGGGACGCCTGGGCCGACGCCTTCCAGGTGATCCACGCCCACCTCGGTGAGGCGCTGAAGGCGGTCGGCGTCTGCGACGACGAGGGCAAGGCGCAGAGCGGCCAGGCGATGAGCGCGCTGCGCTCGGCGTTCGAGAGCGCCAAGCTGCGCTTCTTCGGCCACCTGCTGGCCGGGCTGAAGGCCCCCAGCCTGGTGGCGGCGATCCGGCGCGATCTGGGCGCCGGTCAATCCGCGGTCGTGCAGATCGTCTCCACCAACGAGGCGGTGATGATGCGAAGGCTCGCCGACATCCCGCCCGAGGAATGGTCCAACCTCGCGATCGACCTGACGCCGAAGGAATATGTCCTGGACTACCTGCAAGGCGCCTTCCCCACCGCCCTGATGGAGACGATCGAAGGCGAGGACGGCGAGGTGACCCTCGTGCCGGTGCTGCGGGACGGCAAGCCGGTGCACAGCCAGGCGGCGCTGGCGCTGCGGGACGCGGCGATCGCGGGGTTGGCGAGCCTGCCGGCCGTGCCCGGCGTGCTGGACGCCCTGCTCGACGCCTTCGGGACCGGGGCGGTCGCGGAGATCACCGGCCGGTCGCGCCGGGTGGTGCTGCGCGAGGGCCGGCGCGTGGTGGAGCGCCGCAGCGCCTCGGCCGCCAAGGCCGAGACCGACGCCTTCATGGACGGGAGGAAGCGCATCCTGGTGTTCTCGGACGCCGGCGGCACGGGCCGCAGCTATCACGCCGCGCTCGACGCGGTGAACCGCGAGCGGCGCGTCCACTACCTCGTCGAACCCGGCTGGCGGGCCGACGCCGCCATCCAGGGCCTGGGCCGCACCCATCGCACCCACCAGGCCTGCGCGCCGCTGTTCCGGCCGGCCACCACCGACATCGTGGGCGAGAAGCGGTTCCTCTCGACGATCGCGCGGCGGCTCGACTCGCTGGGGGCGCTGACCCGCGGCGAGCGGCGTGTCGCCGGCGCAGGGCTGTTCCGGGCCGAGGACAATCTGGAGAGCCCGTGGGCGCGCCGCGCGCTCCTGGTGCTCTACGGCGCGCTGGCCTTCGGCGAGCTGGACGGCATGTCGCTGGCCGACTTCGAAGCCAAGACCGCGCTGAAGCTGGTGGACTCCGAGGGCCTTCTGAAGGGGCCGGAGGACTTGCCGCCGATCACCACCTTCCTGAACCGGCTGCTGGCCCTGCGGATCGCCGACCAGAACGCGCTTTTCGCCGACTACGAGAAGATCCTGGGCGGCGTGGTGGAGCGGGCGGCCGCGTCCGGCCAGCTGGACCACGGGGTCGAGGATATCGTCGCCGAGCAGCTCGAGGTAATGTCCGAGGAGACGGTCCGTGTCGACCCGGCCTCCGGCGCGGAGACCCGGCTGATCGGGTTTGCGCTGCGCACGCGGCGCGAGCTGTTCGGCGTGGACGAGGCGCTGGCTCTGGCCGAACGCCTCGGTGAGGCCGCTGTGCTGGCGATCAACGGCCGCTCGGGGCGCGCTGCCCTGGTCGAACTCGGCCTGACCACCACGGACGAGAACGACCGGCTGTTGCCGGCGGTGCGGCTGCGGCGGCCGGAAGCCAAGACGCTCGAGACCGCCAAAGCCTTCGCGGAGTCGGCCTGGGCGCCCGCCGATCCGGCGGTCTGGCGCTCCGTGTGGGAGGCCGAGGTTGCGGCCGCCGATCCCTGGCGAACGCGCGAGCTGACCTTGGCCACCGGCCTGCTGCTGCCGGTCTGGGCGCGGCTGCCGGCCAAGGGGGCCCAGGTGCGCCGCGTGAAGGCCCCGGACGGCCGGCGCTGGCTGGGCCGGGTGCTGGACGCCAGCCAGGTCGCCGCCCTGAAGGCCGCGCTGGGCCTGACCAGTCTTGCCGAGGCGTGGGCCGATGGGGCGCTGGTGCTGCGCGAGGTGGTCGAGCGCGGCGCGCAGCTGGGCCTGGCGGGCGGGTTCTGGCTGCGGCGGGCGCGGGTGATGGACCGTTGGCGGCTCGAGGTGGTGGGGGGTTCGGGCGATCGGGCCGCGCTGTTGGCGCTCGGCTGCTTCACCGAGATCATCGCCTACACCCTGCGGGTCTTCGTGCCGGTCGACGCGCCGCAAGTGGCCGCGGCCGTGGTGGGTCGCCACGCCGTGGTGCAGGCGCTCGACCCGGGCGCCTGAGGCTCAGTCGAGCTCGCCGGTCTCGGTCTCGGGGGCGAGCGCGGCGACGATGTCGGCGTGCTCCGCCTCCCGGACCGTCCGCGCCACGTTGAGGCGCACGAACAGGTGGGCGTTCTTCGCAACCTTCATCGTCTCGGCGATCCGCGGCGCGGCGTTGGCCAGGCTGCGCGACGAGCCGCAGAAGACGACCTTGCGACGCGCCCCGTTTCCGGTCGCCACGAGCAGGTTGCCGGCGGTCGCCGGCAGCGCGGCCGGCGCGACGCGGCGGAACCGGTACTGCGCACCCGAAGCGCCCAGGACGTCGAGAAAATCACCCATCGTGCAGCGGCTTACCCGCCGCCGGGGGCGGATGCCAAGGCGCGATCGTGACCGGTTTGCGGCAGCGTCGCCGCAGCGGGCTGGCGAAAAGGAAGGGTCGGGCCGGGTGAAGCCTGGCGGGGAATGGCCCCCGCCCGGCCGGGAGACCTGGCCCATGACCCTCACCGTTCCGCCGCGCACCGGAGGTCCCTCGCCCTGGGGCGTCATCCAGTCCGTAACGCCGTTGGGTCCGGACGCGGCCGCGGTCACGACCGCCTCCCATGGCGGCATCTGCGTCTCTGCGGCCGCCCTTGACCGCATTCCAGAGGCGTTGCGCCGCACGGCCTACAGCGCCGGTGGCTGGTTCGAGGAGGACTGCGACTGGGCGATCCCCTACCTGGCCCTTGGCCTCCACGTCTTCGAAGGCGAGCACGGCGCGGCGCTTCGGCTCGCCGCGGAGCGGACGGTGCGGCGCTGGCACGCACCCCACGCTGAAATGCTGGGCGTGGCGTTGGAGGCGGAGGCCTGCAGCGGTCCGGACGAGCGCGGCGCCGAAACGGGGGAAGGAAGGGCGGAGCGGGGTGAAGCTGCCCGGGGATGAGCCCGGAGGCTTCGATCAACTTGAGGAGACTGTCATGCAGAATGTCGTGTTCGTGGGCCGCCTGGCGGCCGATCCGCAGGTGACCGAGGACTTCGCCAAGGCGGTGTTCCGGTTGCTGGAGAACCGGGGGCGTGACGCCGCCGGTGAGCCACGGGTGGTGGGCGTCAATTGCGTGAGCTGGATGAAGGGCCTGAACGAGCGGGTGATCGCCGAGGGCCTCGTGGCCGGCTGCGAGGTGGTCGCCACCGGCGCCTTCGTCGACAACCGCTACGAGGCGCGCGAGGGCGGTGAGCGCGCCGCCAAGGAGCTCGTCATCCGCTCGCTGACGGTCCTCGACTGGGCCGCCGACCGCCCAGCAGATGGCCGCGCCGCCCCCGACCAGCGGCAAGCCGCCTGAACCCCCTGGAGACGGAGACCGACCATGCAAAGCGTGATCATCGAAGGCTATCTCGCCGCCGATCCCTCGATCCTGGCGGCCCAAGGCTCGGGGAAGAAGCGCGCCAGCTTCCGCGTTCTGGAGACCGTTCGGTTCCGGCGCGGCGACGGCCAGATGGGCGAACGCACTACCGGCTTCAACTGCGTCTGCTTCAACGAAGGGACAACCGAGGACTACATCGGCGTCTATGCCCGCAAGGGCTCGCGCGTGGTGGTGAGCGGCCACGTCGAGAACGACACCTGGACCGGCAAGGACGGGACCGCGCACTACGACCTGCGCCTGATCGTCGAGAACCTGCGGATCAAGGCCCGCCCCTCGCGGGATGCCGCCGCCCCAGAGCCTGGTCCGGAGGCCGGCGTGACCGACCTCGACGACGAGATCCCGTTCTAGGCCTACGTTCTTGAGCGTCTTGGGTCCCGCCGGTCATCGGCGGGGCCCTTCTTTCGTTTGACCGGCGCTTGTGGAACTCGCTTGCTGGCGAAACCTTCACCTTGGCTGTTCGGCGGAATGCGCCTCTACCACTTCACAACACAGGAGTTCGGGCTCCTCGCGCTTCAGAACCGGCGGCTGAAGATCGCCCGGATCAGCGAGCTGAACGATCCCTTCGAGTTCCTGAGCTGGAACATCCGCGACCGCGCGACCCGCGCCCGGATGCGCGCCTGGAAGGCGGCCCAGAACGAAGACTGGGGCATCCTGTGCTTCAGCCAGACGTGGACCAATCCGCTACTCTGGGGTCACTACGCAAAGAAGCATCAGGGCGTGGCCCTGGGCTTCGATGTTCCTGACACGGACCTCTACAGCCCGGTAAGATACCTGACTGAGCGGACACCCTTCCCGAAGGGACGCGAGCTCAATGGCGACGATCTCGAGCACGTCCTGCTCAGCAAGTTCGAAGCCTGGAGCTACGAGTCCGAACACCGGTGTTTCTGCCGCCTGGCCGACTGCATCCGAGAAGGCCCGCTCTACTTCGAACGGTTCTCCGAGACGCTGCAGCTTCGCCAGGTCATCGTCGGCGACTTGGCGACGGTAAGCCGCGCTGAGCTGGCGGCCGCGCTTGGACCGCAGGCGCCGGCTGTCGAGACCTTCAAGGCCAGGCCGGCGTTCGGATCGTTCGACGTGGTGCAGAACCGCGACGCGAAGCTCTGGACCTAGGGCCTGGGTTCAGGCGTCGCGCGCCCACTCGTAGGGTGATTGCGCAACCGCGCCGGCTCGGCCCCCGGGGCGCCGGCCCGTTGTCATGGGCCAGCGAATGGACCGAGGTCTCGCGGTCGCAGATCATGGTTCGTTTCGCGAATCGGCAATCCACGTGTTCACCAGCGGACCCCGCCTCACGGATGGCGTTGAAGGCGATCCCCGCCGTCAGGCGGTGGCGTCGTTGCGGGGCTACGCCTACCAACTCTACGCCAGCGCGCTCGCCTGGTTCGGGCTGGACGTGGGGGAGGAACTCCACCTCGAAGTGGCCGAGGACTATGCGGTCCTCTCGCAGGGGGCGCTCGACGCGGTCCAGGTGCGCGACACCGCCGCTTCCGGTGCGCTGACACTGCGCAGCGCGGGGGTAGCGCAAACGATCGACGCGTTCGTCGACTTGCTGGCGCGCAATCCAGGCCGGCGGCTCACCATCCGTTACCTCACCACGGCGAGGGTCGGGGCCGAGCGCGCAGTCGCCGATCGCCCCGCCGGCCTGCCGGGCCTGACCTACTGGCGACAAGCCGCCATGGGCGCCGACGTCGGGCCACTGCGGGACGTCCTGGCGCGCCTCGACCTTGGTCCCGAGGCCGCGCGGTTCATTGCAGAGCGAGACGACGCGGCGCTGCGCGCAGACCTCCTGCAGCGCATCCACTGGGACGCGGGGGCCGCGGATCTGGCCGGGCTGCGCCGCGAACTCGAGGCTGCCGCCTTCGAACTCGGCGAGCGCGAGGCTGGCGGCTACCTCGCAGCCGAGGCGAAGGGCGCCGTCGCCGACGTGCTCGATGCGGTGCTGACGGCTGTCGTCGACGCAGACCGCCGCATCCTGACGCCAGCCGACCTCCGAGCGCGCCTCGAGCGCATCAGCCATGTCTCTCTGCCGCGCCGGCAGGTCGAGGCGCTGCTGCAGGCTGGCCGCAGCTTTCAGCCGGAGGCCCCATGGCGGCGCGAGGACGACACGCCCATGCCGCCGCTGCTGGCGCCGCGAGACGCGGCGGCGGCAGAGCTGGCCGATCGCGTGCGCCGGTCCGGCATGGCCTTCGCCTGGGGCGCGACCGGCATGGGCAAGAGCGTGTTGGCGCGCCTGGCCGCCCAGGCGCTCGGCGGCGACTGGATGATCGCCGACTTCGCGGGGCTAGACGACACTCAGGCCGCCGAGCGCCTGGCCGCGCTGCTGGGGGCGGTCGCCGTCACGCCCTGCGCCGGCATCATCCTCGACGACCTCAACGCCACACACACGCCCGCCGTGGCGACGCGCCTGGCGCGCCTGCGGGTCGCCCTGGAGCGCCGCGACCGCCTTTGCCTGGTGACGGCCTATCGGGCGCCGACCGCCCGCGTGAGCACCGAGCTCGCGCTCACCAAGGACGCCTTCCAGGAGGTGCTTGACCTTGTCGAGGACGAGGTGATTGGCCTCATTTCGGCCGCCGGTGGCGAGGCGGCGCGCTGGGGTCGAATCGTCTTCTTCGCGGCGGCCTGCGGCCACCCGCAGCTCACCCTGGCGACCATCGCCGACCTGCAGTGGCGGGAGTGGCCCGAGGAAGAGCTGCGGCGGCTCTACGACTTCGACTGGGCGGGTCTCGACCTGGCCGCGCAGCGCACCGCGGCCCGACGACGTCTCGTGGACACGGCGCCCGAGCCGGCGCGCGCGCTGCTCGCGCGTCTCAGCCTGCTGATCGGGTCCTTCCGCCGGGAAGTGGCCGTCGAGCTTTCGGCGCTGGCGCCGGCGATCCCCGCGCCCGGCGACCACCTCGACGCCCTCACCGGCCCCTGGATCGACAGGGCGGGGGCCGACCGGCTGCGGATCTCACCACTGCTCTCCGACGCCGGGACCCAGACGCTGACGCGGGAGCAGCAGATCGAGGTGCATCGCGCCGCTGCGGACCTGCTCCTGGGCGGACCGGACCTCAATGTGCAGGACGCCAACGCCGGGGTTGGCCACGCCCTGGGGCACCCGGCGGCCCCGCGCCTCGGCCTTGCCGTCGCCGTCATCAGCGCCACGCCGGAGACGCGGGCGCGGCTCGCGGGCTGGCTGAGCGGCCTGCAGGTGCTGCGCGCGGACGCGCCGATCTTTCCGGAGGATCCGGAGCTGTCGCGCCTGCTGCGGCTCGCGCAGGTCCTGTTGGTGGCGGCGTCGGACGACGCGTCGGGCTTGACGGAGAAGTGGCGCGCTCTGCGCGACGAGATCGCCGCCGAACCTGACGTGCGGACGCGTGAGCGCATCGAGCTGCCGGTCCTGGGCAAGCTGCTCCTCGAACGGCGTCTCGTCGAGACGCCCGACTGGGTGGCCTGCCTTGCCC
>CBHTUE010000039.1:0-26652 GCA_966096115.1 uncultured Phenylobacterium sp. | reverse complement strand
GACACCTCCCCCAAAGGGGGAGGCACTTGGGCGTCTTCAGAGCGTCTTCGCCACGGCTTCCAGCTGTTCGGCCACGACGCCCCAGCCTTCCAGGAACCCCATCTGCTCGTGCTGCTGGAGCTTCTCGACGGTCGGGTGGCCGCAGCGGGCGGTGTAGAGGGTCTTGCCGCCCTCGTGCGGTTCGAAGGTCAGGACGGCGGTCATCATCCCGCCGCCCTCGGCCGGAACCCAGCCTTCGGTGTAGGCGTCGGTGAACACCAGCTTCCGGCCCGGCACGACCTCCAGGTAGATCCCGGCGTTCGGGAAGACCTCGCCGTCCGGGCCGTACATGGTCGTCACCGCGGCGCCGCCCGGACGCAGGTCCATCTTCTCCACCTCGGCCCGCCACGGCTTGGGGCAGAACCACTCCGGATAGCGCTCCGGCGTCGTCCAGGCGCGGAACACCTGGTCGGGCGTGGCGTCGATGATCCGCGCCAGCACCAGCTCGCGGTCGTGGTTCGGGGTCGCTTCAACCTTGGTCGTCATGTTCGTGCTCCTCACTTGCCCAGAAGGACGAACCGGCCCCTGCGATCCCGACAGGCCACCGCGCCTATTTCTTGCCGGCGCGGGCCTGCATCTCGTTGATGTTGATCGTCATGGGCTGCTTCATGCCGGGGACGGACATCTGCATGTCGCCGCCTTTCATGCCGGCCGGGCAGGCGCCTTCGTACTTGCCCTCCATGAGGATTTCATGGGTTCCGTTGGCTTCTGGCATCTTCGCCCCCGTGGTCGTCGAGGAGACCTTCACGGTGTAGGCCGAGTTGAAGTCGCCCGTGGCCGTGCCGGTGGAGACCATATGGCCGCCCTCGCCCATGTCGCATTCGCTTTCGAACTTCATGCCGCCCGGGACCGGGGTGATCGTGTTCTTGGCGCAGAGATCTTCCTTGGTCTGCTGGCCCCAGAGGGTGACCTTGCTCTCGGTCTCGGCGTCCAGGCACATCTTGGTCACCTGCTTCATGCCGGCGGTGTTCAAGGTCTGGGTCCACAGGCCGGGCTTGCGGTGTGGCGGCGCCATCGGCGTCGCGGCGGGTGCGGCGGCCGTCACGGACGCCGCCTCGCCGGTCTTGGCCGGTTCGCCCTTCTTCTGGCAGGCCGCCAGGCCGCCGGCGGCCAGCAGGCTCACGCCCATGATCGTGAACAGACGCATCTTGATCCCTCCGAGGACGTTCCCCACGGTGGAGCGTAGCGCGGTGAGGGAGTCTTCGAAATGGCCCAAACAGGCAGCCTGCAGGACACCGGCGATCGTTACGAGATGATCGAGGACGGCCAGACCGTCTACGCCGACTATCGCCGGCAGGGCGAGCGGCTCTACATCGACTACGTCTTCAGCCCTGTGCCGTTGCGGGGCACCGGCGCGTCGGGCCGCCTGATGGCCGCGGTGGCGGCGGAGGCCCGGGCCAATGGCCTCAGCATCACGCCGATCTGCGGTTATGCGGCCGCGTGGCTCCGGCGTAGTCCCGAGTTCCGGGATCTCGTCGCCTGAACGGTGAGCGGCAGATTGGGTAGGGAGGGCGCGGACCCTTCTGGTCTGCGGCGCCGGTAGCTTGCCATCGACGGTTAACCCCGTCGGATGTCCGGGAACGCCGCAGGCGAGACCATATGGTCAACGCCTGGCGGTAGCCCGTTCCGGGACGCGGACGCCTGAGAGGGGCCCGACCCAGGGCCCCGACGCCTCAGGTGCGCGCGGCGATGGCGTCCAGGGTCTGCACCCGGGATTCCAGGTCCTCGACCATCCGGCGGCAGATGTCGCGGATGCCGGGGGCGTACGCGTCGCCGCCGTCGGCGATCTCGGCCGCCAGCTGCTCCAGGTCCACCATCGCGGAGGTCAGGGACTTCACATGGTCCTTCGCCAACTGGCGGGCTTCCGCCTGCAGGCGCTGAACGCGCTGCGCGACGGTTTCGCTCTGGGTCGAACGGACAGATTTCAGGTCGTTATCGGCGACCACGCTGAGAGACGGAGACATCTTGATGTACCTCAAAGTAGAAGCGTCCAAGGTCACATACGGCCCGCAACCCTCATTGGATTGCTTTCAGACCCACCTTGTTCTGACTCGAACTTACGTCCTGAGACAGCACAGGTTCCCTGACACCCGCATGAACGGGGCCAGTTAATCCTGTTGCCGAGTAAGGTGGGGCTTTCCGGTCACGCTTTGTAGTTAACTTCATGCATAGGACCGATGCGAAATCGCAGAACTGGCCGCCCAGTCCTGCCGGATCGCCAGCGTCGTCCCACCCTTGGGCTGTGGGGTTAGAGGCGCTGCCCGGCCGCTTCCGCCAACGGCGCCCGCTGCCGGAGGCCTACTCCGGCGCCGCCTCGGCGATATCCACCTTGCGGCCGGCGTCGACCAGCCGGTAGCTCGCGCCAGGCTTCACCCGCCACACCGCGTCCTTCACCGCCCGCTCGCAGACCAGTTGCCGGGTCCGGCGGCCGTCGTAGGCGTCGGACCAGGTCTTGCCGGGGTGGATCTTCAGCAGCGTGCGCAGCTTGCCGTCGACGACGACGCCGCATTCCACGATACGTGGCGAGGCGTTGGCGACCCGCACGGTCTCCGGTGCGGCGGCGCCGGCCGGTGTCCCGATCAGGGACACGAGGACGATCAGGGCCGCCAGCGGCCGACAGCGAAACGACATCGAACCCTCGAGACCCAGGCCTCCAGGACCCATCGCGCAGCCTCGGGGCGGCCCACGCGGGCTGTCAAGACGGGCGTGCGCCGGTCGACCACCACGGCCCGCGCCGCTGCACGGCCCGCGCGGGCTGACGGCGACGCTGGGGGGGTCGCCGTGGCCCTGGCCCGCTACGCCCTCCTGACCGCGGCGGGTGGAGGCCCGCGTCCGGCTAGCGAGCGTCCTCGCCTGAGAGATGAGCCGGCGGGGCGCGCAGCGGGCGCCGCCCCCCGGGCAGGCGGGCGATTCTCCTATGAGGTGAATCTCATAGTTAACACCGTTGTTCTGTGAATCATGGCCCACAACTCCTGGGGTGACAGTAATCGACCAGGGGTTGTGGCGCGAGGATCTGCATCGGGCGGGGCCATCGCGTCGGGGAGTGTCCGGAATGAAGCTTAGAATGCTGTTGGCTGTCGCGTGCGCGACGGCAGGGCTCACCTACGCGGCGTCGGCCGCCGCGGGCGCCTACACCTCCTACACTTCCGCCCTCTCGGGCGGCACGCTGATCGACTTCGAAGGCCTCGCCAACGGCACGCTGGTCGACACCCAATATGCCGGCGTCACGTTCGGTCAGGACGGCGCGGGCGGTCGGCCGCAGATCGACGCCTCCCCCTACCTCTTCGGCTACGGCTCGTCGTCCGGCTCCCACGTGCTGACCGGCAGCACCGAGGGCGGCCACACCTTCGACACCATCGCCGGCATCACGGTCGGCTTCTCCAGCGGCCACAATCACGTGGAGTTCTTCTTCAGCGATACCGCCCAGCTCGGCGCCTATCCGATCACGTTCTACGGCTCCGGCGGGTCGGTGCTTGGCAGCGTCACGCTAGCCGACGACGGCTCGGTGCTGCCGCCCGGCTACGGCGGCGGCACCTTCCCGCCTCCGGGGACCTTCCCGCTGCCGGGCCTGTTCGTGGGCTTCACGAGCGCCGGCGACGACATCTTCGGGATCGGTATTGGGCCCAGCCGGGCGACCAATGATTCCTACGCCATCGACGACCTGAAATTCAGCTCCAAGGCCGTGCCGGAACCAGCGACCTGGGGCCTGATGATCCTGGGCTTCGGCGCGGCCGGCAGTGCGCTGCGGCGCCGACGGTCGGTCATCGCCTGACGACATGGCCTGGGGGCGAGGCTGAGCCTCGCCCCTAGCGCCTGCGGCCCAGCCGGGCCTTGCGGAAGCGCTCGGCGGACTCCGCCTTGGCTTCGGCCTTGACGCGTTTGACCGCGCCGCGGTCGGCGGTCTCGCCCTCCGGGGTGATCATTTCGTTGGCGAATTCCAGGTCGAGCATCTTCAGGCGCTTGATCTCATCGCGCAGGCGCGCGGCGGTCTCGAACTCCAGGTTCGCGGCGGCCTCGCGCATCTTCGCCTCGAGGTCCTTGAGCGTGGTCTTGAAGTTGTCGCCCATGAACGGCTTGCCATCTTCCGCAACGCCCACGGGGACGGTGACCCGGTCCTTCTCGTAGGGGCTGGCCAGGATGTCCTTGATCTGGCTGCGCACGCTCTCCGGCGTGATGCCGTGCTCGGTGTTGTAGGCCTCCTGCTTCTCGCGCCGGCGCGACGTCTCCGCCATGGCGCGTTCCATCGAGCCGGTGACGCTGTCGGCATAGAGGATCACGCGGCCGTCCACGTTCCGCGCGGCGCGGCCGATGGTCTGGATCAGCGAGGTCTCGGAGCGCAGGAAGCCCTCCTTGTCGGCGTCCAGGATCGCCACCAGCCCGCACTCCGGGATGTCGAGGCCTTCGCGCAGCAGGTTGATGCCCACCAGGATGTCGAAGGCGCCCAGCCGCAGGTCGCGGATGATCTCGATGCGCTCCAGGGTGTCGACGTCGGAATGCATGTAGCGGACCCGCAGGCCCTGCTCGTGCATGTACTCGGTCAGGTCCTCGGCCATCTTCTTGGTCAGCACGGTGATCAGGGCGCGGTAGCCGTGCTTGGCCACCTCGCGGCACTGGTCGATGACGTCGTCGACCTGGCTGAAGCCGCCCTTGGTGACCGGCTTGATCTCCACCGGCGGGTCGATCAGGCCGGTGGGGCGGATCACCTGCTCGGCGAAGACGCCGCCGGTGCGCTCCATCTCCCACGGTCCGGGCGTGGCCGAGACGAACACGCTGTCCGGCCGCATGGCGTCCCACTCCTCGAACTTGAGCGGGCGGTTGTCGATGCAGGACGGCAGGCGGAAGCCGTACTCGGCCAGGGTGAACTTCCGCCGATAGTCGCCGCGGTACATGCCGCCGATCTGCGGCACGGTCTGGTGGCTTTCGTCGATGAACAGCAGCGCGTTGTCGGGGATGTATTCGAAGAAGGTCGGCGGGGGCTCGCCCGCCCGGCGGCCGGTGAGGTAGCGGCTGTAGTTCTCAATCCCGGCGCAGGAGCCGGTGGCTTCGATCATCTCGATGTCGAAGGTCGTGCGCTGTTCGAGGCGCTGGGCCTCCAGCAGCTTGCCGTTGGCCACCATCCAGTCGAGGCGGTCCTTGAGCTCGGCCTTGATGTGGTTGATCGCCTGGCGGAGCGTCGGACGCGGGGTCACGTAGTGGCTGTTGGCGTAGACCTTGATGCCCTGCAGGTCGGCGGTCTTCTTGCCGGTCAGTGGGTCGAACTCGGTGATCGTCTCGATCTCGTCGCCGAACAGGCTGATGCGCCAGGCGCGGTCCTCGTAGTGGGCCGGGTAGATCTCCAGGGTGTCGCCGCGCCGTCGGAAGCTGCCGCGCTCGAAGGCCTGGTCGTTGCGCTTGTACTGGAGGGCCACCAGGTCCCCCATCAGCTTCTTCTCGTCGATCCGGTCGCCCGGCTTCAGCGAGAAGGTCATGGCCGAATAGGTCTCGACCGAGCCGATGCCGTAGATGCAGGAGACCGAGGCCACGACGATGACGTCGTCGCGCTCCAGGATCGCGCGGGTGGCCGAGTGGCGCATCCGGTCGATCTGCTCGTTAATCGAGGAGTCCTTCTCGATGTAGGTGTCGGTCCGCGGCACGTAGGCCTCGGGCTGGTAGTAGTCGTAGTAGGAGACGAAGAACTCGACGGCGTTCTCCGGGAAGAAGCTCTTGAACTCGCTGTAGAGCTGGGCCGCCAGGGTCTTGTTGGGTGCCAGGATCAGCGCCGGCCGCTGGGTCTCCTCGATGATCTTGGCCATGGTGAAGGTCTTGCCGGAGCCGGTGACGCCCAGCAGCACCTGCTCGTGCTCGTTGGCCTCGATGCCGCTGACCAGCTCGGCGATCGCCGTCGGCTGGTCGCCGGCCGGATCGTAGGCCGAGACCAGCTTGAACTTCTTGCCGCCCTCCGACTTCTCGGGGCGCGCCGGCCGGTGCGGTTTCCACAGCATCGGCATGGTGTTTTCGTCGTAGTCGAACGTCGCCGACATGTCGGAGACGCCCAAGGTCGGCGTTGGGGCGGGTTCGGCAGGGCGCGGCATGGGGTCCAAGGTAGGCGCTCCAAGGCTGGATCGCCATATCCTCGCGCAGCCCTGCTGACAGCAGAGTGTCAGCATGGGCCGCGGACCCTCCATTCCCGTCATCCCCCGGACAAGCCGGGGAGGCCGAGGTAGGATCGGTGAGGGCGAGGCGCCTTGTCGGAAAGCGGAGGCAGCGCGGTGGCGGCGGATGGCGTGGCGAGCGATCTGGCGTGGTGGCGGGCGCAGCGGGATGCGCGTAGCGCGGATGCGGCTTCGCTGAACGACGTGCTGGAGCGGCTCAGGGCCTGGAAGGCGCAGCATGACCGGGAGCGCGCCGGTCAGCTGGGGTTCCTGCGCATGGCCTGGGACGGGGTGTTCGGCGACGACGACGAGCGCGTGACCGCCGCCATCTCCGAGATCGAGGCCGCGCTTCAGCGTCCGCCGAAGGTGTAGCGCACGCCGACCCAGACCATCCGCGGCGCGCCCGGGGCGTAGAAGGTGGCGTTGCGGACCGGGCGTTCGCCGTCGATCACCGGCGTCGCGAACGGCCGGGCGACGAAGGCGCCGGTGTCCGTGAAGCCGGTGGCGCCGAGCTGGGCGGCGGTTTCGTACTTCGTGTCGAAGACGTTGCTGACCTGCACGAACAGCTTCAGCGAGGGCAATGGCCGCCAGTCGGCGCCAGCGTTCACGACCGCGTAGCCCTTGGTCTTGCCCGGGCCGAGGTAGAAGACGCCGTCGGGCCGGTGGGCGTTGTTCTCGTTGCCGCGGGCGTAGACGCCGCTCGAGGCCAGCAGGTCGGCGTTGACGGACAGGGCGTCGCTGATCGCCCAGGCCGCCTGCGCCTTGAACAGATGCCTGGGCGTCAGCGGGATGCGGTCGCCGGGCGCGATGTCGATGTCGCCCGCGAAGCCGGGGCCGGTGTCGTTGGTGCTGTTGCCGGCCCCGCCGATGGTCTGCGGCGTGCGGTAGGTGGCGTGCAGATAGGTGTAGCTGGCCCCGACGCTGAACGGGCCCCACTCGCCGTCGACGCCCAGCTCTGCCCCCTCGCGGCGCGTGCGGCCGAAGTTCTTGAAGTAGCCGAAGCCGGAGATGTCGTCGGCGACGAACAGGATGTCGTCGTGGTTGTCGGCGCGGAACAGGCCGGCGTTCCACGCCAGGCCTGCGATGCGGCCCCGCACGCCCACCTCGCCGGTGACAGTGCGCACCTGCTTCAGCGGCGGGTCGCCGGCCAGCGCGTTGGGCAGGCGGCAGGGGTTGTCGGGGTCGGCGCAGCCCAGCTCGATCACCGACGGCGAGCGGCCGCCCTGGGTGAGGCCGACGTAGGCGGTCAGTGCGTCCGAGGCCTTCCAAGTGACGCCGAGCGCCGGGTTGAAGCGGTTGAAGCTGTTGTGGCCGTCCAGCGAGCCCGGCCCGCCGCCCGGGGTGATGGCGTCGCGGTTGCGGATGCGGTCGGCATCGAAGCGGCCGGAGAGGGTGACGGCGATCGTCGGCGTGACGTCCAGGGTGTCGGCGGCGAAGACGCTGAGCGTGCGGGTGCGGCCGGTGAGGTCCACCCGGGCGTCGAGGGCGTTTTCCGAGCCCTGCGTCCCGTCGGCAAAGGCGCCGGGGCCGTCGACGCCGATGATGCCGCGGTCGGGCGTGAGGTAGCCGTACTGGGTCGACTGCCGGAAGTGGGCGCGGCTCTCCTTGAAGGCGACGCCGGCGACCAGGAGGTTGTCCAGGCCGGCCAGTTGGCCGCGATAGTTGGCCTGGGCGCCGAAGCCAGCCTCGTGCTGGCGCGTGCGGGTGCGGTTGATCAGGCCGTTGCACTTTTCGCCGGGTTCGCTGTTCAACAGCACGTTGGCGATGCAGCGGTACTTCGAGAACGGCGTGTTGGCGGCGCTCTCGCCGGCGGCGGGAAAGCCCGTGATGCCCGCGGCGGTGAGGGCGGCGCGCTCGGCGGCGCTCGGCTGGTAGACGCTCTCGGTCAGGGCGTCGTCGTTGAGGTCGCCATTGTAGGTGCGGCTGTGGATCTGGCGGACGTAGGCGTTGCCGGAGAAGCTGAGGCCGCCGCCGGCGTCGTGCTCGAACGTCAGGTTGGCGAGGCCGGAGTGGTTCTGGGTGATGTCAGGCTTGGTGTAGACGCTGGCGCGGTCGCGGGCGAGGAAGCGCTGCTCCTGCAGGGCGTTGCCGGTCAGGTCGGTGCGGGCGTAGGCGCCGCTGAGGGCGACGCGCGTCGCGGCCCCGGTCCAGCCCAGCTTGGCGAAGCCCTGGGTGGCGTTCGACGGCGATGCGTCGCGCCAGCCGCCATCCTTGAAGCCGGTGACCGTGGCGTAGGCATCGAAGTCGCCCATCACACCGCCGAGTTCGGCCTCGCCCAGCCGGCGGTCGTGCGCCCCGTAGCCCAGCTGGACCGCGCCGCCGGGATTGGCCCGCCCGTCCTTGGTGCGGATCGACAGGGCCCCGCCCAGGGTGTTCAGGCCGAACAGCGGGTTGGAGCCGGGGACCAGCGCCACCTCCGAGATCGCCAGCTTGGGAATCAGATCCCAGCTGACCACGTCGCCGAACGGCTGGTTGAAGCGCACGCCGTCCACATAGACCGACAGGCCCTGCGGCGTGCCGAGCAGTGGCGAGGCGGCGAAGCCGCGGTAGTTGAGATCGGGCTGCAGCGGGTTGTTCTGGATGTCGTTGACGTAGACCCCGGCCAGCTTGCGGGTCATGAACGCCGACAAGTCGAGGGCGTGGCTGGCCTCGATGTCGGCGGCGTCGGCGGTCTGGATCCGGGCGGCCACCTTCCCGATGTCGAGCTCCCCGCCCAGCGGCGTGACGCCGACCACGTCCAGCGGCGAGACCTCGGGCGGAGCGTCGGACGCCGTCTGCGCCCGCGCGTCGGCGGCCGCGAAGACCACCGGCGCGGCGACGCACGCCGCCAGCCCCATCCATACCCGCCGCATCGGTCTCCCCTTTGTCGTCGCGCCGCGTCCGGCGGTCCGGTCCACCGCTCCGCATGTCGCGAATCGGTCGCAACATTCGCAAGTCGATGTTTCCGGTATGCGTCTCAGGCTGGAAAGTCGCCGTCCGAGCGCGCATTCGCCTGACGCTGCGGCATCCGACGAACGCTTGTCGGCGCGGCTTACGGCGTCCAAAACGCTCCAGAAACGCTCTCGGAGGAGGCCGCCTTGAAGACCCGCATCACCGAAATGTTCGGCATCGAGCACCCCATCATCCAGGGGGGCATGCACATGGTCGGCTATGCCGAGATGGCGTCGGCCGTGTCGAACGCCGGCGGCCTTGGGATCATCACCGGCCTGACCCAGGGCACGCCGGAGAACCTCACCAAGGAGATCGCCCGCTGCCGGGAGATGACCGACAAGCCGTTCGGGGTGAACCTGACCTTCCTGCCGGCGGTGAACCCGCCCGACTACCCGGCTTTCGTCGAGGCGATCATCAAGGCCGGGATCAAGATCGTCGAGACGGCCGGCAACAACCCGCAGAAGTTCATGCCGGCGTTGAAGGAAAACGGCGTCAAGGTGATCCACAAGTGCACCTCGGTGCGCCACTCGGTGAAGGCCGAGGCGGTCGGCTGCGACGCGGTCAGCGTCGACGGCTTTGAATGCGGCGGCCACCCGGGCGAGGACGACGTGCCGAACTTCATCCTGCTGCCCCGCGCGGCCGAGGAGCTGAAGATCCCGTTCGTGGCCTCAGGCGGCATGGCCGACGGGCGGAGCCTCGTGGCGGCCTTGGCGCTGGGCGCCGAGGGCATGAACATGGGCACCCGTTTCATGGCGACCAAGGAAGCGCCGATCCATCAGAACGTGAAGGATACCCTGGTGGCGGCCAGCGAACTGGACACCCGGCTGATCATGCGCCCGCTGCGCAACACCGAGCGCGTGCTGACCAATGCCGGCGTCGAGCGGCTGCTCGAGAAGGAGCGGACGCTGGGCGACAAGATCACCTTCGCCGACATCGCGCCCGAGGTGGCCGGCGTCTATCCGGCCATCCTGAAGGAGGGGAACATGGACGCCGGCGGCTGGAGCTGCGGCATGGTCGCGGGCCTGATCCACGACGTGCCGACGGTGAAGGAGCTGATCGACCGCATCATGGCCCAGGCCGAACAGATCATCACAGGGCGCCTGGCGGGGTTCGTCGGCAAGCGGGAGATGGCGTAGGTCCAGCGCCCCTTCGCCCCTCCGATCCGCGACGAGCGGGGGAGGGGCGAGCGTGCTTGCCTGACGTCACGTCCGGCCCTGTCCTTTGGCGACACTAAGGGTGTCCGTGGGAGGACAGGATGGACGATGCAGGGCCGGCTCCGGTCATCGATTTCGATCCGGACGCGCTGCGCGAGAAGTATCGGCAGGAGCGCCAGAAGCGTCTGCGCGCCGACGGCGAGGCGCAGTACATCGAGCTCAACGGATCGTTCGCCCGGTACGCCGAGGACGACCCCTACGCCGACCCCAGCTTCACCCGGGCGCCGCTGAGCGACGAGGTCGAGGTCGCGATCATCGGCGGCGGCTTCTCCGGCCTGCTGGCGGGCGCGCGGCTGCGCGAGGCGGGGGTCGACGACTTCCGCATCATCGAAGCCGGCGGGGACTTCGGTGGCACCTGGTACTGGAACCGCTATCCCGGCGCGCAGTGCGACATCGAGAGCTACTGCTACCTGCCGCTGCTGGAGGAGCTTGGGTACATCCCGAAGGAGAAGTACTCCTACGTCAGCGAGATCTTCGAGCACTCGCAGCGGATCGGGCGCGAGTATCGGCTGTACGACACGGCGCTGTTCCAGACGCGGGTGAAGGAACTGCGCTGGGACGAGGGCCTGAAGCGCTGGCGGATCGCCACCAGCCGTGGGGACGACATCAAGGCCCGCTTCGTGGTCATGGCGCTGGGCACCGCCAGCCGCGCCAAGCTGGCGGGCATCCCGGGGATCGAGGACTTCGCGGGGCACAGCTTCCACACCAGCCGCTGGGACTATGACTACACCGGCGGCGACACGACCGGCGGGCTGACCAAGCTGGCCGACAAGCGGGTGGCGGTGATCGGGACCGGCGCCACGGCGATCCAGTGCGTGCCCTATGTGGGGAAACACGCGCAGCACCTGTACGTCTTCCAGCGCACGCCCTCGTCCGTGGACCTCCGCGGCAACAAGCCGACCGACTACGACTGGGCCAAGACCCTGGAGCCCGGCTGGCAGCGGGCGCGGCGGCAGAACTTCGCGGGCATCGTCGAGGGCAAGCCGTTCACCGAAGACCTGGTCAACGACGGCTGGACCGACATCTTCCGCAGCCTGGCGTCGGGGGCCTCGCTGGACCCGGGCGGTCAGCTCGGGCCGGCGGAGCGGGCGGAACTGGCCGACTTCGTGAAGATGAACAAGATCCGGGCGCGGGTGGACAACAGCGTCAGCGACGCGGCGACCGCCGAGGCGTTGAAGCCGTGGTACCGCCAGTTCTGCAAGCGGCCGACGTTCAACGACGAGTACCTGCCCACCTTCAACCGGCCGAACGTGACCCTGGTGGATGTCAGCGAGTCGAAGGGGGTCGAGCGGATCACCAAGACGGGCGTCGTCGCCAATGGCGTCGAGTACCCGGTGGACTGCATCATCCACGCCTCGGGCTTCGAGATCTCGACGGCGTTCCGGCGGCGGATCGGGTTCGAGATCTACGGCCGGGACGGCCTGTCGCTTTACGACTACTACAAGGACGGCTTCCGCACCCTGCATGGCCATTCCAGCCGCGGCTTCCCGAACTGGTTCTACATCGGGGTGGGGCAGAACGGCCTGTCGGTGAACATGACCGCGATGTTCGACGACCAGGCCCGCCACATCGCCTACATCATCGCCGAGGTCACGAAGCGCGGCGCCATCGCCGTCGAGCCGACGGCCGAGGCGGAGGAGGCCTGGGTCGAGGTGATCCGCTCGGTGGCGATCCTGAACCGCGACTTCCAGAACGCCTGCACGCCCGGCTACTACAACAACGAGGGCGGCGAGCGCTCAGGCGGCCTCAACGGCCAGACCTACACGCCGGGCATCAACCGATTCAACAAGCTGCTGGCCGAGTGGCGGGAGGCCGGCGACCTGGCGGGGGTCGAGCTGCACTACGCATAGGTTCATCATCCCGCGGACGAGCCGCAGGACGAAGGGGGGGCTCAGCGCCGGGCGTTCAGCCAGTCGCGGATGGTGCGGTCGACCAGGGCCTCGGCGTCGTGCTGCACCCAGTGCCCGGCGCCGGGGACCATCACCAGGGTGGTGTCGGCGTCGATGTAGTCCCAGGTCCCGGCGTGGCCGGCGGCGTTGAGGGCGGTGTCCTTCATGCCGTGGATCACCAGGGTCGGGACCTTCACCCGCTGGTTCGCCGCGGCCATGGCGACCGGGACCTGGGTGTCGGTCCCCGTGCCGCGCGGGTAGTTGGCGCGGTAGTAGTTCATCATGGCGGCGAAGCTGGACTGCTTGAAGGCGGCGACATAGGCGGCCTTGTCGGCGGGGTCCTTCAGGTAGTTGTGGAAGCCGGCGAGCCCCTCGGCGCTCAGCATCTTCTCCGAGCCCTCCTTCTGGAAGTTCCGCGCGTAGTTGGAGCCGTCCTGCTGGGCCTTGTTGGTGGCCAGTTCGCGGGCCAGGCCGGCCGGGTGGGGCACGCTGAGGATCACCAGCTTGTTGACCAGGTCGGGGCGGTTGAACGTGGTCTGCCAGGCGATGGCGGCGCCCCAGTCGTGGCCGATGATGATGGCGTTCTTCTGGCCCTCGGCGGCGATGACCGCGGCCACGTCGCCGATCAGGTTGGGCATGGCGTAGGCGGCGACGCCGTCCGGCTTGTCGGAGAGGTTGTAGCCGCGGGTGTCCATCGCGACGGTGCGGTAGCCGGCCTTGTTCAGCTCGGCCATCAGCGGCTTCCACGTGGCCCAGTAGTCGGGGAAGCCGTGGATCATCACCACCAGCGGCCCCTTGCCGTCGGCGACATAGTGGATCTTTACGCCGTTGTTGGTGGCGTACTTGTCCTGCGGCGCGGCCTGGGCGGCCGTGGCCAGCGTGAGGGCGGCCAGGAAGGCGATTGCGGCCCGAAGCATCGGCGGTTCCTCTTTCGATTTACGCCGTAGACTAACACGCCTCGGCCTTGCGAGAACTCATGCTCCCGCTTGCTGCGATGAAAAACACCGTGCGCCACACAGTATGCGCTAGACACTATGTGTCACACAGTGTACGACGCACAGCAAGATGCCAAACGACACCGACATTTTCGAGACGCTTCGCCAGGAGCTGCGCCGCGGATCCCTGATCCTGGCCGTGCTGGGCCAGCTCAGGTGCGAGCACTACGGCTACACCCTGCGCAAGGCACTGGGCGACGCCGGGGTCGAGATCGACGAAGGGGCGCTCTACCCGATGCTGCGCCGGCTGGAGTCCCAGGGGCTCCTGACCAGCGAGTGGCGCGAGGAGGAGCGGCGCAACAAGCGCTTTTACCGGCTCTCTGAGGAGGGCCGCCGCGTACTCGACCGCCTGGTCGATGAATGGACCGGGCTGAACGCCTCGGTCGACGCCATTCTCAAGCAAGATTTTTAGGAAGATCTGGCCATGAAAGACCTGCTGGACCGCTACCTGGCCGCCGTGGCGCGGCAACTGCCCGACCGCCAGCGCGCCGACATCGTCGCCGAGCTGCGCGATGAGCTCCTGACGACGGTCGAGCTCAGGGAGGAGGCCGCCGGGCGGCCGCTGACGCGCGACGAACTGGAGGCCGTGCTCCTGGAGTTCGGCCACCCGCTGATCATCGCCGGCCGGTACCGCAAGGTGCAGCACGTCGTGGGGCCGGACGTGTTCCCGTTCTGGTGGGCGGGCCTGAAGGTCACCCTAGGCATCGTGGCGGCCATCTACCTGGTCGTCGCGATCCTGCACGCCGCGTTCGGCGACACCGGCCCGCTGATCGATGACGAGTTCCCGAGCCTGGTCCCCACGCTGCTGACGGCCTTCGGCGCCGTCACCCTGGTGGCCGTGGTGATCGAGCGGCTGAACCTGCAGCGCTTCGTCTATCGTTGGCAGCCGCGCCAGTTGCCGCCGACCGGGGTGAAGTCGTCCACGCCGTTCGAGCGAGTGGTCGAGATCGGGATGGAGGTGGTGTTCATCCTGTGGTGGACGCACGTCATCCACTTCCGCAACTGGATCCCCGGCGGCTACATCACCGTGGACCTGGCGCCGGTGTTCCAGACCTGGTTCTGGCCGATCCTGGCCTACTCGAGCTACGAGATCGTGATGAACGTCATCGGCCTCGTCCAGCCGGGACGGGTGCGCCTGAACGCCGGCCTGTCCCTGATGCGGTCGCTGGCGGCGATGGTGATCGTCGGCGGCCTGCTGCAGGCCGACCACTGGCTGATCGTGACCTCGACCTACGAGCCGAGCGTCGGCGAGAGCGTGCAGGCCAACTTCGACCTGGGCTTCAAGGTGGGCCTGGTGGCGACCTTCGCGGGCATGGCGATCAAGGCGGCGATGGACGTCCGCCGCCTGTGGCGCATGACGCAGGACGCCAAGTCGCCGCTGTTGCTGAGCGTGCTCTAGAAGGTGTGGGTGGCGCTCGCCGCCACCATCACCACCCCGGCCAGCGTGGCCAGGGCCAGAATGAGATTGCGCATCCTGCGCGTCTCCCGTTGATCCTCTGATGAGAGTACGCAGCAAGACGGGCGCCAGATGCGGCGGGCGGCCGCAGACCCGGCGGACCAGGTTGGTCCAAGTTCGCCTGAGGCGCGAGCAAGGTTAACGAGTATGGTTGCAGAAGACTTTCCTGTTAAGTGAAGGTTAGATGCAGACGGCTTGGAACCATCCGAAATTCTCCTGAGTTGTCAGGGTTCTGTCCGGGAAGGCCGTTCTATCGCGGCCATCCTGCGGCCCCCGGCGTTAATGCTGCGGCGCAAAAAAGTCTTGCCAAAAGCTCTGCCGGCATTCATATCCCCTTCATCATTTGCCGTCGCCTGATCCAACGCGGAACTCGGATCAGGCCTGCCGGCGACCGTTACCAGCACGAGCAGGGACGGCGCGGCGACAATGAGCTGGGGGGCGTGGGCCCTCGCCACTGAGGACCGTCATTTTGTCATTTGGAACGCAGGCGCGCGCCTCATCGCGTGCGCTGATGAGCGCCGCTTTGTTGGGCTCCAGCGCTGGTCTGGGCCTTGGCGTCCTTTACATGACCGCAGGTCTGTCGGACCACGCCGTCGAACGCGCCGCCGAGGTGCGGATGGCCGAAGCCGCCTACACCTATCCCGGCTCGCACCTGGAGGCGCGGGGCGCCGGCATGCGCATGGGCCTGGACCACTTCAGCTTCCAGGGCACGATCGATACGCGCATGGCGCTGGCCCGGTTCGCCGACGAGCGCCGCGCGGCCAAGGTGCGCAAGCGCGCCGAACTCGAGTGCATGACGCAGGCGGTCTACTACGAGGCCCGCAGCGAGGACGCCCGCGGTCAGGCGGCCGTGGCGCAGGTGGTCCTGAACCGGGTCAAGCACCCGGCCTTCCCGAAGAGCGTCTGCGCCGTGGTGTTCCAGGGCGCCGGCCACCCCGGCTGCCAGTTCAGCTTCGCCTGCGACGGCTCGATGCGCCGGCATCGCGAGAGCGCCGCCTGGGATCGCGCCCGCGGCGTCGCCAAGCGCGCCATCGCGGGCCAGATCTCCGGCTACGTCGGCGCGGCGACGCACTACCACACCACGGCCGTCTCGCCGTTCTGGGCGCCGCAGATGCTGCGGGTGACGCAGGTGGGCGTGCACATCTTCTACAAGTTCTCGCCCTACCGGAACCGGGCCGTGCCCGGCGCGCCGGTGATGGAGCAGGCGGTGCTGACGTCCGCCCCGACCGCTCGCGCGGCCGAACTGCGGGTGTCGGGGACCATGGAGAAGGCCGTCGAAGCCTCGCTGGCGCCGGTCTCGCCGGACGCCGCCAAGACCCAGCCGGCGCCGAAGCCGGCCGAGGCGGCGATGCTGAGCGTGCCTCAGGCGGCCGCCGGGTCCTGACGGCGGCGGCGCAGCATCGCGCCGGCCGCCCCGAAGCCCAGGATCATCATCGCCCAGGTCGCCGGCTCGGGGACCGCCGGGCGATCCGGGATCACGTCGAACTGGAAGTTCGGACCGAACCGGCCGCGTGAGTTCGCGACCACGATGTTGGGGAAGGCGAAGCCCGAGCGCGCGGCGCTGCGGGCCGAACCCAGGAAACTGATCGCCGGGTCCGTCTGCAGGAAGTTGAGCCCGGTGATGTAGCTGTCGCCGTCGCTCGCCAGGTCGCGGCCACCGATGAAGTACTGCTGGCCCGCGTCGAGCCGGAAGGGCGTGAACGGCGTGGCGACATAGCGGAATCCGTCGCCCGATCCGGGCCCCGGCGCCACCACGGTGGCCGATCCCAGCAGCGTCCCCGACGTATTCCAGACGCCAATCGCGTGGTCGGAATCCAGGGTCGGGTCGAGCACGAACCAGCCCAGCCTGGTCACGTTCATGTTGGTGTTGGCGGTGAAGGTCCAGCCGACGATCTCGTCGGTGTCGAAGGCCACGAAGGTCGAGCCGGTCCCCAGGAACTGGAGCGCGGTGTTGGCGCAGGCGACGGCGGGGGCGAGGGCGGTCGCGCCGGCCACGGCGGCGGCGCAGGCGAGCTTGGCGAAGGCGTTCACAGGCAGTCTCCGAACAGCGCCGGGTGTCCGGCAGGCTCGGATCATGCGGCAGCGCGCCCGGCCCCGCTTCGGCCGTTCGGCCTAGCCGGATGGGCTAGGGACGGAGCCACGATGCCGGACCACCCAGATCGTCATCCCCCGGCTTGTCCGGGGGACCCATTCACACCAAGTGCCCCGGAAGGGCCCGCAAGCCGCGACGCCGCGATAGGCGACGATCTCACGTGGGGCGGAAGCATGGGCCCCCCGGACAGGCCGGGGGCTGACGATCAGGTTTGGGGCGATCGGCGCCTCACCACTGCTCGGACTGGGCGCGCAGGCGCTTGCGGACCAGGTCGGGCAGGAAGCGGTTCAGGAGGCCGATCTGCTTCGCCTGGCCGCCGACCAGGTGGTGCAGCATGGGCTTGCCGGTGACGGCGGCCCAGACGGCGTCGGAGACGTCCTCCACCGGATAGACCGGGGTCTTGCTGTCGCGCAGGGAGACGCGCAGGTCCTCGTTGCCGGACATCCGCGCCTTGTCGAGCAGGGGCGTGTCGATGAACCAGGGCATGATGCAGCGGACGCCGACGCCGACCCGGGCGAACTCCGCCTCCAGCGCTTCCGACAGGCCGCGCACGGCAAATTTGGTCGCCGCGTAGACGGCCAGGCGCGGTGGGGCGACGATGCCGGCCACCGAGGCGACGTTGACCACCATCGATCCCGGCGTGGCCGCCAGCAGGTCGAAGCCGGCCTGGCAGCCGTTCAGCACGCCCTTCAGGTTCACGTCGACCTGCAGGTCCACCTCGTCCGGCGTCTGGGCCTCCAGGTAGCCGCCCTTCGCGAGCCCGGCGTTGTTCATCAGCACGTCCATGCGCCCACCGGTCAGCTTGGCGAAGGCGGCCAGCTCGCGCTTCCAGGCGCCGCGGTCGCGCACGTCGAGGCGGAAGATCGCGCCGTTCTGCGGGCCGATCGCCTCCAGCGCCGCGGCGCGGCCCTTCACGTCGATGTCCGCCAGGCCCACGAACCAGCCCTCGCGGGCGAAGCGCCTTGCGGTGGCCAGGCCGATCCCGCTGGCCGCACCGGTGATGAAGATCGCGCGGCGTCCGCCTGGGCCGTTCCTTTCAGCGTTGTCGCTTGCCGCCATGCCTGAGTCCCCCTGAAGCTGCGACTTTACAGTCCGACAGGAGCAAATCGATGGCCGTCGACGCCCGCGCGCAACTCGCGAAGGACCTGCTGGCCACGCCGTACGACGACCTGTCCCCAGTCCAGCGCAGCGTCATCGACCTGATCGCCACCGAGGCCCCCACCGGCGTGGATTCCCGGCTGGTGCACGACGAGCGCACGCGCGGCGAGCGGATCGCCGACCAGGTGGCCGAGATCGGCGGGTCCTGGGGCTTCATCATCGGCTTCGGCGTCGCGCTGGCCCTGTGGATCGGCTGGAACGTGCTGAGCCGCGGCGTGCACCTGGCCTTCGACCCCTATCCCTTCATCTTCCTGAACCTGATGCTGTCGATGCTGGCGGCCATCCAGGCGCCGATCATCATGATGAGCCAGAACCGCTCGGCGGCCCGCGACCGGCTGAACGCGCAGCAGGACTACATCGTCAACCTGCGCGCCGAGCTGGAGATCATGCACCTGCACGACAAGGTCGACGCGATGCGCAAGCGCGAGCTGCTGGGCATCATCAAGCGCCAGAACGAGGCGCTGCGGACCATGCGCGAGACCTATGGGACGCCGACGCGGGGGCCGGCGAGCTAGGCGCCGCGCGCCAATCGTCCCCAATTTGATCGTCATCCCCCGGGGAATGACGATCAAGTTGTTTAGGGCCGCGCCGCGCGACGCAGGGCCTGGGGCGGCTGGCCGAAGGTGCGCAGGAAGGCGCGGCGCATCCGTTCGGGGTCGCCGAAACCGGCCCGCTCGGCGACGCGGTCGATCGGCGTGCGGGCGGTCTCCACCTCGGTGCGGGCGGCCTCCAGGCGCAGGCGCTCCACCGCCTTGGCCGGCGTCGTGCCGGTCTCGGCGGTGAAGGCGCGGGCGAAGTTGCGCGGGCTCATGGCCGCCTGGTCGGCCAGACGCTCGACGGTCAGCGGCTGGTCCAGGTTGGCGCGGATCCAGTCCATCAGCTCGGTGAAGCGGCCGGAGCGCCCGCCCATGTCGATGAGGGCGGAGAACTGCGATTGCCCGCCAGGCCGCCGCTGGTGGACGACCAGTTGCTGGGCGACGCGGCGGGCGATCTCGCAGCCCAGGTCCTCCTCGACGAGGGCCAGCGCCAGGTCGATCCCGGCCGTGATGCCGGCCGACGTCCAGACGTCGCCGTCCCGGATGAAGATGCGGTCGGCATCCAGGCAAACCTTGGGATAGCGTCGCGCGAAGTGCTCGGTGCGGCCCCAGTGGGTGGTCGCCCGCCGCCCGTCCAGGATCCCGGCCTCGGCCAGGAAATAGGCTCCGGAGCAGACGCTGGTCATCCGCCGCGCCGTGCGCTGGGTCTTGCGCAGCCACTCGACGATCGCGGTGAATTCCTTGACGGCGCGGGTGGCGTCGCCGCCGACGACCATCACCGTGTCCCAGGGCCCCTGGCCCAGCGCCTCCGCCTGGAACTGGACGCCCGACGTGCTGGCCACCAGCCCCGCCTGCGGCGCCAGCACGTGGATCTCGTAGGTCCCCGGCTGGTGGCGGTCGGCGATCTCGAACGCGGCGATGGGCCCGGCGGCGTCCAGCAGCTGGAAGCCCGGGAAGATCACGACGGCAAGGCGGCGCTTCATGGCAGGAACCGTTGGAACAATGGCATTTCGGCCAGACCGTGACAGGCGTACCCACGTTTCGTCAACCCCGCCTGAGGAGGCCGCCATGTCCAAGCTCACGATCGTCTTCGCGCTCTATCCGGGGGTGACGCACCTCGATTTCACCGGGCCGCACCAGGTGCTGGTGCGCACCCCGAACGCCGAGGTCGTCGTGGCCTCGATGGGCGCGCGGGACATCGAGGCCGACGGGCTGGTGTTCGCGCGCCTGGCCGACCTGGCGAAGATCGAGCGCTGCGACGTGCTGTGCGTGCCGGGCGGCCTGGGCACGATGGACGCGATGCTCGACGCGGCGTTCATGGCCCAGATCCGCAGGCTGGGCGGGCAGGCGACGTATGTGACGTCCGTCTGCACGGGCTCGCTGATCCTGGGCGCGGCCGGCTTCCTGCAGGGCAAGCGGGCCGCCTGCCACTGGGCCTGGCGCAGCCTGCTGGAACCGTTCGGCGCGATGGTCTCGGAGGCGCGGGTCGAGCGGGACGGAAACGTCATCACCGGCGGCGGCGTGACCGCCGGGATCGACTTCGCCCTGGTGATGCTGGCCGAGCTGGCGGGCCAGGACTTCGCCGAAGCCACCCAGCTCGGCCTCGAGTATGCGCCGGCGCCGCCGTTCAACTCCGGACGGCCGGAACTGGCCCGGCCGGAAGTGTTGGCCCTGGTGAAGGCGCGGCTGGCCCAGACGGCCGATGAGCGGGCCGAGGCCGCCGTCGACGCAGCGGGGCGCATGGCCGCCGCCTGATCGGACCGGCAGCTTCAGGCTGGGGGACGACGCGATCGTCCCCCCAGGTTGTCCGGATCGCCGCCTTTGCACTTGCGGTCACAAGCCTCAGCTTCCCGGCCTCCCCAAACGAGTGAGGTTATTGTGATGAATAAGTACCTGATCGAGCGCGAAATCCCCGGCGTCGGGGCGTTCACGCCCGAGCAACTGAAGGGCGCCGCGGCCACCTCGAACGCCGCCCTGGCGCAACTGGCCGACAAGGTCCAGTGGCAGCAATCCTACGTCACCGGCGACAAGACGTTCTGCGTCTACCTGGCCGACGGCGAGGACTCGATCCGCGAACACGCGCGGCTGAGCGGCTTCCCGGCCAACAAGATCACCCAGATCAACGGCGTGATCGACCCGGCCACGGGCGCTTAGCCGAAGCCACTGGCGGAAATCCCGCCATGAGCGCTCAAACTTCAGGCGACGGCGTTCTCCGATCGGAAAGCGCCTGAACTTGAGCGCCCGGAGCCTCCTCCCCCACGGAGGCTCCGGCTGCCGGGGAGGGAAACTGAAATGCTGGACGTGACGGTGGTGCTGCTGGACGACGGGCTGTCGTCCACGGCGATCATGCCGGTCGAAATCTTCCATTCCGCAGGCGCGCTGTGGAACGAGCTGCACAATGAAGTCGCCGAGCCGGCGTTCCGGGTGACCACGGTGTCGCTGGACGGCGGGCCGGTGCAGAGCCCCTATGGATTGGGGCTGGCCCCGCAGAAGTCGATCGACGACATCGCGCGGACCGACATCGTCATCATCCCCACGTCCGGCCTGGAGCTGGACGTGAAGCTGGTCGAGAACAGCGCGCTGCTGCCGTGGCTCCGCAAGCACTACGAGCAGGGCGCCTATGTCGCCGGCGTGTGCATGGGCGCGGCTTACCTCGCCGAGGCCGGTCTGCTGAACGGCCGCGTGGCCACCACCCACTGGGCGGTGGCGGCGGACCTGGCGGCGCGCTGGCCGAACGTTTCCTGGCGGCCAGACCTGTTCGTGACCGACGACGCGCGGCTGCTGTGCTCCGGCGGCGTCTATGCGGCGGCCGACATCAGCCTCTACCTGGTGGAAAAGCTGTGCGGCCACGAGGTGGCGCTGAAGTGCGCCAAGGCCCTGCTGCTGCCCATGCCGCGGCTCAGCCAGTCGGGCTATGCCGTGCTGCCGGTGTCGCGCCCGCACGCCGACCCGCGGATCAGGGAAATCGAGAGTTATCTGCAGGGCCGCTTCCGCGAGGGCGTCTCCACCCAGGACCTGGCCGACCGCGCCGGGATGGGTGCGCGCACCTTTGTGCGGCATTTCAAGGCGGCGACCGGCCGGGCGCCGGAGGCCTACCTCCAGGCGCTGCGCATCGAGGCGGCCAAGGCGATCCTGGAGCGGGACTCGACGCCGATCCAGCGGGTCAGCTCGGCCGTCGGCTATGACGACGTGGCTTTCTTCCGCGGCCTTTTCAAGCGGGTGACGGGGATGACACCGGGCGAATACCGCGCCCATTTCGCGCCCCTCTGCGTCCGCGGCCACGCGGTGGTCGAGGCCACGGCGATGGCGCGCGGGACCCGACACGCGGCGGAGTAGGCGGAGCGCCGGGGCGCGTCAGCCCGCAAGATTCAAAACCACTGAAAACACTGAAAACACTGAAAGATGATCTGGGCGCGGCGGCCGAAGGCCTGACTCGGCGTGACCTCCGCCTTCCGTGTTTTCAGTGGCCAAATGACAGCGCCTGCGGCGCGCTCGGCGGCTAGTTGCTGATCGCGTCCAGCCCGATGTCGAGGACCTTGGCGGAGTGGGTCAGAGCGCCGACGCTGATGACGTCGACCCCGGTCTCGGCGATGGCGCGGACGGTGTCGAGGTCGACGCCGCCGGAGGCCTCGACGGTGACGCGGCCGGCGACCAGCTTCACGGCCGCGCGCATGTCGTCCAGGCTGAAGTTGTCCAGCATGATGACGTCGGGGTCGTGAGCCAGGGCTTCCTGCAGCTGGATCAGGCTGTCGACCTCGACCTCCACCTTCACCAGGTGACCGGCGAAGGCCTTGGCGCGGCGCACCGCCTCGCCCACCGAGCCGCAGGCGGCCACGTGGTTGTCCTTGATCAGGATGGCGTCATCCAGCCCGAAGCGGTGGTTCACCCCGCCGCCGCAGCGCACGGCGTACTTCTCCAGCGCCCGCAGGCCCGGCGTGGTCTTGCGGGTGTCGGTGATGCGGGCCTTGGTGCCGGCGACGGCCTCGACGAAGTCCTGGGTCAGGGTGGCGATGCCGCAGAGCCGGCCCAGCAGGTTCAGCGCCGTGCGCTCGGCCGTAAGGATCGCCCGCGCGTTGCCCTCGATCCGGGCCAGGGCGGTTCCGGCCGGGATGGCCACGCCGTCGTTCGTCATGGCCTCGAAGCTCGCGTTCGGGTCCAGTTCGGCAAGGGCCAGGCGCACGCAGGCCAGCCCCGCCACCACGCCGCCCCGGCGGGCGGCGAAGACGCAGCGCAGGCGCGCGTCGGCGGGCACGCAGGCCATGGCGGTGATGTCGCCGGCGCGGCCCAGGTCTTCAGCGAGCGCGGCGCGCACGACCGGGGCGACCAGCAGGTCGGGGATCGGCTCGATCATGGGGTCTCGCTCATTCGGCGGCGAACCGCAGGCTCGGCGGGGCGATGTCGCGGAGCGTGAGGCGGCTGTGCGCGGCGGGCAGGGCGCCGGGATAGTCGGCGCGGTAGTGGCCGCCACGGCTCTCGTGGCGGGTCAGGGCGGTGGTGGCCACCATGCGCGCGGCGACCAGCGGCGCCGAGACGCCGTGCGCGGCCTCCAGGCAGCCGATCATGTCGAGCAGGCGGCCCAGGCCTTCATGCGTACGCACCACGCCGGCGTCGCGGCTCATGGCCTGGCGCAGCGCCTGCAGGGCGGCTGGCGGCAGGGGCGGGGCGGTGATCGCGACCGATGTCGCGGGCTCGGGCGCCTCCCGCGCGGCGGCGCGGCCGGCGCGGGCGCCGAAGACCGCGGCCTCCAGCAGCGAGTTCGAGGCCAGGCGGTTCGCGCCATGCACCCCGGTCGAGGCGCATTCGCCGGCGGCGTAGAGCCCGGCCAGCGACGTGCGGCCCTCCGCGTCGGTGGCAATCCCGCCCATGTGGTAGTGGCAAGCCGGCGCCACCGGGATCGGCTGGACCCGCGGGTCGATGCCGCCGCCCAGGCAGGCTGCGAACACGGCCGGGAACTCGTCGGGGAAATGGGCGCCGACCGCCGCGCGGGCGTCGAGGAAGGCGCCGCGCCCGGCCTCGCGCTCGGCGTGGATGGCGCGGGCGACCACGTCGCGCGGCGCCAGTTCGGCGGCGGGATGATAGCGGGCCATGAAGCGTTCGCCGTCGGCGTTCACCAGTACCGCCCCTTCGCCGCGCAGGGCCTCGGTGGCGAGTGGCGCCGGGTCGCGGGCGATGTCGATGGCGGTGGGGTGGAACTGCACGAACTCGGGGTCGGAGATCACCGCGCCGGCCAGGGCAGCCAGGCCCAGGCCGTCGCCCTGCAGTTCGGCCGGGGTGGTGGTGACGGCGTAGAGCCCACCGATGCCGCCGGTGGCGAGGATCACCGCGCGGGCAGTGATCTCGACCGGCTGGCCGTCGAGGCGGGCGCACACGCCGCGGATGCGGCCGGTCGCGTCCTGCAGCAGGCCGGTCAGCTTGGCGCCGGTGCGCACCTGGATGTGCGGCGCGGCGCGGACGGCGACGGTCACCGCCTCCATGATCGCACGGCCGGCCTGGTCGCCCTTGACCCGGGCCACGCGGGCCTTGCCGTGGGCGGCCTCCAGGCTCTGGGCGAAGCCGCCGTCGGCGGTGCGGTCGAAGGGCGCGCCCAGGTCGGCCAGGCGGCGCACGGCGGCCGGGCCTTCCTCGGCCATCAGCCGCGCCATCGCGGCGTCGACCAGCCCGGCGCCGGCGGCGACGGTGTCGGCGGCGTGCAGCGCGGGCGCGTCATCGGCGGCGAGCGCCACGGCCAGCCCGCCTTGCGCCCAGGCCGACGAGCAGCCGTGGTTCAGCGGCGCCTCGGTCAGCACCATCACCTTGGCCGGCGCGGCGGCCAGGGCGGCGGACAGGCCCGCCAGGCCCGCGCCGACCACCAGCACCCCATCGTGACGGATCCGCTCAGGCATGACCGACGACGCCCTCCAGGGCTCTCACATGGCGGTCCAGCGAGGCCGCGTCGAAGCAGCAGAAGACCACGCGGTCCAGGGCGGGCTCGTCGGCCACGACCTCGACCACCGTGCGCACGGCGATCTGCGCGGCCAGGTCGGCCGGGAAGCGGTAGATCCCCGTCGAGATGGCCGGGAAGGCCAGGGTGCGGATGCCGTTCTCGACGGCGACGGCCAGGGACGTGCGGTAGCAGGACTCCAGCAGCGCCTCCTCGTTGGCGCGGCCGTTCTGCCAGACCGGGCCCACGGTATGGATCACGTAGCTGGCGGGCAGCCGGAACCCCGGGGTGATCTTGGCCTGGCCGGTCTTGCAGCCGCCGAGGCCGCGGCAATAGACGCCCAGCTCCGGCCCGGCGCCGCGATGGATCGCCCCGTCGACGCCCGCGCCGCCCAGCAGGCTGGAGTTGGCGGCGTTGACGATGGCGTCCAGGGCCAGGGTGGACAGGTCGGCCTGGACGGTCTCGATCCGTCCATTGATACGTTCGCCCAGAGAGGCCATCAGCGCGGCTCCAGCAGATAGAAGATGTCGGTCCGCACCTTGGACCAATCTTCCGACCAGTCGCCATAGACTTCCCAGCTTGCGCCGGTGATCCGTCCGCCCTGAGCACAAGCGCCAGCGATGGTCGCCTCGTAGGCCATGGTCAGATCAGCTCCACGTCCACGTGGTGGCGCGCCTTGACCAGGTCGTAGCGGGCCGGCCGCGTGGGCGGGGGCAGGTCGATCATCCGCTGCACGGCCAGGCGGGCGCGCTCGGCGATCGCCGGGTCGACCGTGACCTCGTAGCGGTCGTGCAGCAGCGCCTCGTAGATGTTCTCGAGCGAGATCATCTTCATGTGCGGGCACAGGTTGCAGGGCCGCAGGAACTCAGTGTTGGGCGCGTCGGCGGCGACGTTGTCGGCCATCGAGCACTCGGTGATCAGGACCACGCGCTTCGGCTGGCGCTTGACGACGTAGTCGTTCATCGCCGCGGTCGAACCGGCGAAGTCGGAGACTTCCAGCACCTCGGCCGGGCACTCGGGGTGGGCGAGGACCTCGGCGTCCGGATAGGCGGCGCGCAGTTCCAGGATGTCGGCGGCGGTGAAGCGCTCGTGCACCTCGCAGCGGCCCTGCCAGGCGATGATCCTGACATCGGTCTGGCGGGCGACGTTGCGGGCGAGGAACTCGTCGGGGATCAGGATCACCCGGTCGACGCCCCACATCCGCGCGGCTTCCTCGACCACCTGCACGGCGTTGGCGCTGGTGCAGCAGATGTCGGTCTCGGCCTTCACGTCGGCGGTGGTGTTGACGTAGGTGACCACGGGCACGCCGGGATAGCGCTGCTTGATCAGCCGCACGTCGGCGCCGGTGATCGAGCTGGCCAGCGAGCAGCCGGCGCGCAGGTCCGGGATCAGGACGCGCTTTTCCGGCGACAGGATCTTCGAGGTCTCGGCCATGAAGTGCACGCCGGCCTGGACGATCACCGCGGCGTCCGAACGCGCGGCCTCCTTGGCCAGGCCCAGGCTGTCGCCGACATAGTCGCCGACCCCGTGGAAGATCTCGGGCGTCATGTAGTTGTGGGCCAGGATGACCGCGTTCTTCTCGCGCTTGAGGCGATTGATCTCGGCGATCAGTGGGGCCTGCGTGCGCCACTCCATGGGGGTGACGTGACCACGCACCTTATCCCAGGCCGGCCGAGTGGCCGCTTCAACTTCCGGCGTGAATGCGAATTGGAAGCCGTCGGCCGCCATGTCGCCCTCCTTATGCTCAAAGTGAGCATTTCCTAGGCCTATAAAAAGGCGCCGGGGCTGGCCTGGAGCCCGGGCGCTCCCTTTTGCTCATTCCGAGCAAAAGCAAATATAGGCCTCTGAAGCCGGGGCGCAAGGCTGTTTCGGGAAAATCGGCAGAGAAAAGCGATCGACGTTACGTCAACCCGCCTGGCTGGGGACCGTGACCTCGGCTATGGCGCGGGCCAGCTGGTCGGGGCCGTAGGGCTTGCGCAGCAGGGGCCAGGGCGTGTCCTCGGCGGCGCTCAACACGTCGCCGGTGTAGCCGGAGGACAGGATCACCGGCAGGCCGGGTCGCAGGTCTACGGCCGCGCGGGCCAGGTCCACGCCGGACTTGTCGCCCGGCATGATCAGGTCGGTGAGCAGCAGGTCGAACGCCTCTCCGGCGTGCAGCACCAGGAGGGCGGCGTCGGCGTGCTCGGTCACCCGCACCTCGTGGCCCAGGTCGCGCAGCATGGCCTCGACCAGCTCGGCGACCTGGCCGTCGTCCTCGGCCAGCAGCACGCGCAGGGCGGGCCCGCGCCGCG
>CBHTUE010000038.1:0-26819 GCA_966096115.1 uncultured Phenylobacterium sp. | reverse complement strand
GAAATGCGGCGTACTCGAAAGGGTATCGTGGGTTCGAATCCCACCCTCTCCGCCATCATTCCCTGACATCGCGACCCGCGGTCGCCGCGGACCGCCCCTAGGTCGCGGGGTCCTTGTCGGCGACCTGGTCGAAGCGCAGGCCCGCTGAGCCTTCGCCGCGGCCGACCTCGTTGCGGTAGCCGGTCCAGACCCAGGTCGAGCCGTCGATCCAGCGCGACATCCGGCGTCGGCGCGTCACCCGCACGCCTTCGCGGGGGATCTCCTCGTCGTAGATCGTCGGCGCGGACGTGGCCCTCAGGACCTCGCTCTTGGCCGTGCGCGGCCGGGTCGAGCCGTCGATCTGCAGCGTCGCGGCGCGACGCAGCTGGACCGTCCCCGAGGCGTCGGTCTGCACCGGCATCAGCGGGATCCAGTTGGGCGGGGTCACGGTCGACAGGGTGTAGCGCGGCGGCGCGTCCGGGGCGGGCGGCGGCGCGGCCGGGACCGGCGTGGCGGCCGCCTGCGAGACGGCGGTCTCCACCGGACCCTCGACGCTGCGCTCGATGGCCCACGCCAGGTTGGCCATCTCGTCGCGCATGAACAGCACGTCCTCCAGCGGCGCGCCGTCGAGGCTGCGGCTGAGGGTCGGGGCCAGGAAGAACCGGTTGGGCACGGGCGGCTGCGGGGCCACGCCGGCGACCCGCAGGGTCGACTGCTGCCACATCGAGAAGTTGGCCGGCGGCAGGGCCGGGTCGCCCATCGGCCGCAGCAGGGTGCGAACCCCGAAGGTGTCGGTCACCACCAGCGACTCGACGCGGGTCACGCTGCCGACCGGCACGGTCACGGGCACGACGAACCAGTCGTTGCCGTAGCTGCTGGCGTATTCGATCATCATCAGGTGGGCCAGATCGGTGGGGCCGGCGGTGAGCAGGCCGTAGGCGATCCGGGCGTCCTCCATCTCCCAGAACCGCGCGGCCGGCGCACCGCGGATGGACACCGGCGCCGGGATCGTCATCTCGGTGAGGCCCTTGAAGGCCCTGTCGCCCGTGGAATCGACCTTGAACGTGGTGTTGGCGTCGAAGCTGCTCCAGTCGAGCCGGCCGCCGCCGTATTCGCTGGCGGACAGCGTCAGTTCGTCGGACGGCTGCGGCGACAGCCGGGCGGACACCGACGCCGCATACTCCAACCGCTGCGGGACCCAGGCGTCGGAGGCGCTGTCCGGTTCGGTGAAGAGGCCGTTGTACGTCGCGAACCAGGCGGCGGCGACTTTGCGCACCGCGTCCACGTCGGCGGCGACGACGCTCAGCGCCGGATCGGGCAGGTTGGTGGGCGTGGCCAGCGCCGCGCAGGCGGGCCCCAATAGCCGCGCGTCGGGAGCGCGGCCGGCCATGGTGGCCACGAAGCGCAGGGTGTCGCTGTCGGCCGTGGTGGCCGCCGCCGCGGCGAGCGGCTGCAGGGCGTATTTGGCGAGGAAGGCCGCCCGGTATTTCGCGGTCACCGGGTCGGGCTCCAGCATCCGCAGGAACTGCAGGCCGGCGTCGACCGCCAGCGTCAGCATGCGCGGGTCGGCGGCGTTGGCCGGGCGCATCCGGCGGCGCTCCACGATCGTCTCCAGCGGCGTCTTGGCGGGGTTGTACGGCCGCGAGGCGGTGCTGGTCGTGGACAGCTCGCCATAGTGGGCGCGCGACAGCATGGCGTTGGTGGAGCGCACGCGCGCCTGCACGGGCGAGCCGGCGTCCTCGCCCTGGAACTCGCCGACCTGCCACTGCCGGGTCATCAGCCAGAGCGGGTCGAACAGCCGAGCGCTGGTCGTCTCGTCCAGGGGGGCCTTGGCGCACTGCGGCTCCAGCCGGGTCCAGCTGGTGACCGAGGCGGTGGTCGGCACGTCGCGCGCGGTCTTGGGCGGATCGCCGGCCACCGGCCCGGTGTAGCGCAGCACGGTGAAGGTCTTGGAGAAGTCGGCCCTGGACCCGAAGGCGTCGACCGCCTGCACGGCCACGGGATAGCTGCCCGGCGGCAGGGCGAGGTCCACCCGCCAGCCGCCGTCCGGCTGCACGGCGATCGGGACCAGCACCCCGGGTGAGATCTGGTAGGTCAGTCTGGGGGCGTAGACGGATGGATCGCCGCCCTCCCAGAATGTGCCGCTCAGCACCAGCGGGGAGGTCGCGTGGGCGGTGGTCACGATGTTCTGGAAGTCGTTCACCGTCAGGGACGGCACGACGTACTCCAGGGTCAGGTTGACGGTGGCCTCGCCATCGACCTCCAGCGGCTCCGGCTCGCCCGGGATGCGCCCGACATTGATGAAGCCCCAGGCCGACACCGTGATCGAGAAGGGCTGGCCGGGCGCGATGTTGCTGGGCACCGTGCCGTCCCAGCCGAAGCCGCCGCCGCCGCGGCCGGGCGCGTGGAGACTGAAGCTGGAGCCGCCGGGGCTGAATGTCAGGGTGACACTGTTGACGGCTCCGCTCCCGGCTCCGCTCACCGATCCGCGGACCGACAGCTTCCGGCCGGCCACGCCGCCGGTCGGGCCGGAGATGAACACGAACAGTCCAGACATCTGGCAGCGTTCCTTGAATCCGCGGCCGGCCCTCGCCGGCGGCTATCGCGTCAGGGGGACGAAGTCGGTGGAGACCGCCGCGTCGTCGGCGTTGAAGGGGAGGTAGATCCCCGGCAGGTACTGGGCCGCGTCGCCCAGCAGGCTGGTGTCCACCGCGCGCAGCTTGGCCAGGTCCAGGGTCTCCATCAGCACCTGGCGCAGGGTCTCGGTGGTCCAGTCCTGGCCGGCCACCGGCGGCGCGGCGATCAGCACGTTCTGCGGCGCGAAGGCGTTCGGCGGATCGAACTGGAACGTGATCGCCGTGGTCTCGGCCGCGCTGGGCACGAACTCCACCCATTCGTCGATCAGCAGGCCCGCCAGCGGCTTGGTGGTGTCCAGTGCGCCGGCAGCCTGCACCACCATCGACAGCTTGGCCGGCGGCAGGTCCACGCCGGGCAGCGGCGGCAGGCCGACCCAGCGCTCGGCGGCGTCGAACGGCAGCTGCGCCACGCTCAGCGCCAAGCGGTCGCCGGTGGCCAGGACCTCGGCGCCGCGCAGGCAGGCGCCCAGCCGGGCCACCGGTTCGCGGACCTGGGCCGAGCGCGTGAACCAGCCATGGGCCGCCAGCGGATCGCCGCCCTGCTGCACGGTGCTGGCCGCCAGGGCGGACCTGAGCTCGCCCGCCGCGGTGGTGTCGCAGGTGAAGGCCGGCAGCAGCACGAACCGGGCGCCGAACACCGCCCGGCCCAGCTCCAGCAGTTGCTCGCACCGCTCGCGCTGCCCGGTCGCCGCCGCCAGCCCGCGCAGCGCCGCGGCCTCGTCCAGCCGCGGGCCGCTGACGCTGAGCAGCGCCGTGGCCTGGCGCAGCAGCGCCGCGCGGATGTCCGGCGTGTCGCCCACCGCCGCGACCGGCACGGCCGGGCGGACGCCATAGCCGCCCAGCGCCAACAGGTCGGCGCGCAGGTCGTCGGCGGCGGTCGCGGCGCCCTTGGCGACCTTGTCTTTCAGCCGGGTGTGCACGGCCCGCAGGCCGTCCTCGCCGCGCTTGATGCGCGCGTCCAGGTCGCTGAGGTTGATGACGCCCTGGCCGGGCCGCTCCGGCGGGCCCAGGTCCTCCGGCCGCGCGCCGCGGACGTTCTCCAGCAGCCGGCGGATCGCGCGGGCCTGTTCCAGCAGGTCGAAGAGGGTGGTCTCGCCGGCCGCCAGGGTGGCGGGCCGCGCATGCTGCAGGCGCAGGTTCGCGCCCAGCCCGCCGGGCCGGCGCTGCGCCTGATAGAGCACGCGCTGCTCGATGTAGGAGAGCGAGGAGTCGGCCTGGCCGGCGCCGCCGGTGTCGTCGAGGCCGTAGACGAAATCCAGCTGGGCCAGGGCCAGTTCGCTGAGCGGGAAGGCCACCGTCTTCAGGGTCGCGCCGGTCGTCTCGTCGAACTGCTCGACCGTGCAGCGTACCTTCCGCGCGTCGCCCAGCAGCCGGCCGGCCCAGGCGTTCACCACGGGCTCGCTGGCGGCCAGCGGCGAGGCGGCCGGCGCCGTCCAGCCCGCGCCGGGGGCCAGCGCGGCGCTCGCCAGCACCACCACGCGGTGGGTGATCGAGGCGCCGCTGCGCGGGACCTGCGCCACCTCCAGCTCGGGCGGCAGCGACTCGCCCTTGGCCACGGCCGACAGGACGGCCCCCAGGCGCGAGGTGTTGCCGCGCGCCATCTGGTAGGCGACCTCGGCGGTCAGCGCGTCGCTGAGGCCGTCGAGGTCGTCCTGCAGGGCGGCCAGCTCGATCTTCGCCGAGGCCCGGTCCGCCTCGCTGGCCTCCCGCAGGGCGGCGGTCACGAAGGCGTCGCCCTCGGCCAGCCAGCGCTGGGCCAGCACCAGCCCGTCGACCACGTTGTTGGCAGCGATAGCCTCGGCCGGCGCGTCGGTCTTCTCCCGTTCCCGCACCACCAGGGGCGCGACCCTGCGGAACGGCGCGATCAGCGGGTCCAGCCTCAGGTCGTGCAGCCGCCGCTCGAACCGGTAGCCCAGGAGGGCGCCCAGGGGCTGGCCCTGGCGCACGCCGTCCAGCAGCCGCTGGGCCTCGCGCACGCGGCGCGACGACAGGTCGATGGCGAACGGGTCGTCGGGCCCCGGCTTGCCGTCCGGCCCCAAGTGGGCGTTGCGCAGCACGGCGGCCGCCGTCGCGTGCGTGACCGAGGGCGCGTGGATGAAGCCGCTGTCCTTGCCGGACACGAACAGCGGGCCGGGCTCGCCGGCCGGAAGCTGGGCGGCCGGCAGCGGCGCCTGGTCGTCTACCGGACGCAGGTTCTCCACCCAGCCGTAGCCGCCCACGTACTGGCCGCCGGCGTCGGACGCGGTCATCAGGGTCAGCCGCTTGGTGGCGAAGGAGGTGATCCAGGCGTCGAGGCGATGGGCCGAGAGGTCCAGGGTTCCGCGCATCAGGAACTCCAGGCTCTGGGTGTCCAGGGCCTGCAGCCGCGCCAGCGCCGTGCGGACCTCGCCCAGGGCCGTGACGGCGGGCGTCGTGAAGGTCTTCAGGCCCTCCAGATAGGCGCGGACCGACGGTGCGTTCGGGTCGTTGGTGGTCTTCGAGTCCAGCTGCCGCTGCCAGTGGGTGGTGAGCGGCGGCTTGTTGATCAGGAAGTTGATGACCGGCGCGTCGATCATGTCGACCAGCTCCAGGTCGCGAAGCATGGCGGACAGGACCGCCGGATCGGTCGTGAGGGTCCGCGCCGCGGCGTTGGCGAACTCGCGCAGCAGGCCGTGGCGCAGCAACGCCTCCAGCAGGCTGGACCGCGCCGGGCGGGCGACCAGGGCGGCGATGGTCGGCGTGGCCAGCAGTTCGGCGATGTAGTTCGGCGCCAGTCCCTGGGCCGGCCAGGCGGCGCCGTCCTGGACCTGCGGCACGGCCACCGGCCAGGCGTTCGGGTCGAAGAAGGCCGAGGCCAGGCGGGGCCGCTTGGCCGGATCAGCTGAGGGGATGTGCAGCTTGTCCAGCAGGCGGGCGGCGATGGCGTTCTGACCGTCGGCGACCTGGCGGATGTCCATCGCGCCGATCGCATACAGGTGCTCGATGTAGTGCCGGCCCAGCACCTGGCGGGTCAGCTGGCCGTGCGAGACGCCGTCGGTTCGCATGACGTCGACGAGGTCGGAGTCCGGATCGGGCGGCGACTGGCGCAGGCCCACGCGGGGGGCGGTCGCCGCGGCCTGCCGCCAGACGCCGTCGCGCAGGGTCTTCAGGAAATCCTTGAGCCAGGACTCCTGCGGCAGGTTCTTCTCGGCCGCGGCCGGCGCCCAGAGGTCCAGCGAGGTCACCGGCAGCACCCCATAGGGCTGGCGGCCGAAGCGCAGCGCCGGGAACGGCCCGCCGGCGCGGACGTGCGACACGAAGTGGCCGCGCGCCCAGTCGATCGCGGCCGGGCCCAGGCCGGTCTCCGGGCCCACCATGTTGCTGAGGAAGTAGCCCCAGCCCACCTGCCAGAGCGCGGCGTTCATGCTGCGCTGGTCCAGGTCATGGTTCTGGTCTGCCTGGCCGAGGTGGCCCAGGGTGGGGGCGATGCGCGGCCGCGGCAGCCCCAGGGCCGGACCCAGCCGGTTGGCGTTGGCGGCGGTCGCCGGGTTGGTCAGCACCTCGCTCTTCAGGCTCTTCAGCCGGTCCGGGTCGCTGGTGCTGTAGCCGGCGCGCTGGTCGTCGGTGTTGTTGGTCGGCGACCCGAAACGCAGGAACTCCAGGCCGTCGGTGTAGGCGTGCGCGTCCAGGAGGTTGGCGAGCTGCGCGGCCGTGGCGGCGGTGTCCGCCTTGGCCACGCCGAACACCACGAGGCTGTCGATCCCGGCCGCCAGCACGGCTGCGGGTACGGTGACCCGCAGCGCCATGCCGGCCCGCTCGGCCTCGTCGAAATCCACCAGCCAGGTCATGCCTGGATCCAGCCCCAGCTGGGTTCCCGCGGCGATGGCGGCCTGGGTCTTGGCGTCGGGCTTCGGCGCCTGCGGGTCGGGCCCCACGCTCAGCGGGCGGCGGATATCCTTGCCGGTGGCCGACAGCGCCGCCTTGCCGGCGGAATGCAGCACGGCGACCCAGCGGTCCGGCAGCAGGCGCGCCTGCGGCGCCGTGCGCCAGGTGTTCTCGCCGCCCAGGCCCACCGGCGGCAGGGTTGGGAAGACCGGCAGGGGCGAGGGCGTTGTGCCGGCCGGGACGGCCTTGGCTGGCCGCGCGGCGATGTTGGTCGGCCGCAGGACCCGGGCGATCCACGCCGCCCGCGCCGCACCGAAGCGGTTGGCCAGGCTGCGCCAGGCGTCGCCGCGCAGGCCGGCGTCGGGCCCGGCGATCCAGTCCTGCTGCCAGTACTGCTGGCCCCAGGTCCGTTCGTCGGTGGTCAGGTCGGGCTGGTGGGAATCGATATGGATCTTGTCGGGGTAGACGCGGATGCGGAGCTCCGTGTCCCCGGTGGCCAGCTTGAAGAACCGCGTCTCCAGCCGGACCGGCAACAGCACCAGCGGCACGTTCGACGGACAGAGCGGCTGGGCCGCGATCGTCGCATCGGCCTGCGGCACGGCGAAACTGGTCTTGAAGTAGGGCGTGTTCATGGGGCTCATCCGGCCTGTGCGATCAGGCGCTTGGCGTGGATCGCCACCCGCGCGGGCCGCCTGCGCAGGGCGCCGGCGACCGCCGAGGACGTCGAGGGCCAGCCCCGCAGGCCGGTGGGCAGCTTGCCGCCGACGCTGAGGTAGCTGATCCCGGCCGGCGCCGTGCCGGCGTTGAGGCCAAAGCGGGGCGCGGTGGGGTGCTCCTGGATCACCAGGTAGTGGCCGCCGCGGCCGTCGTCGCCCGTCGCCGCCGGCGCCGACAGCGGGAAGCCGAAGAAGCAGATGTCGGGCTGCATGGACCCGGAGAAGCTCGGCATCTTCTCGTGCGCCGGGTCCGGGTCAGGGGCGAGGCCGCCCCCCAGCGCGAGCGCCGGGGTCATGTAGATGACGGCGTTGGGATAGCGGCGCAGCAGCGAACTGCGAAGCAGCAGAACGAACTGGTCGCCCGCCGCCGCGGCGGCGCCCGCGCCCAGCGCCTGGCCGCCCCACAGGTTGAGGTCCTCGATCGCCGCGTCGTCGGCGTCCCAGAAGTGGGTGAAGTAGGTGCCGCGCTGGTCGGTCGGGAAGCCGCGCCACAGGAGTTCGCGGCCCATCTCGTGGTTGAGGCCGACCATGTAGGCCTCGACGAACCGCTCGTTGGTCTGCAGGCCCAGCACCGTCTCCGGCAAGACAGTCTCGAGCCCCGGCAGCAGCAGGTCCTGCGACAGGTCGCGCAGCGGCGCGTACATCGGGCTGGGGAACCGCGGCGAGGCCATGATGGTCTCCAGGCCCGAGGCCGCGACGCCGGGCGCGGTCGGCGCCAGCACGTTGTCGCCGGTCTCGATGGCGCCGGCGACCAGGGGCGCCAGGGCGACCTCTGGCCGGATCAGGTCCAGCACCTGGGCCTTGATGCTCTTCAGGGCCTCGGGATCGACGCCGTCGTCGGCGGGGGCCGGCGGCGGGGCGAATGCGCGCGCCAGGTGCTTCAGCGCCGCGTCACGGAAGAAGCCGGGGAGCTCGGTGCGGCCAGTGAGCAGGAAGGGCCCGGCCATTGGGTTCAGCGTGCGCTCCGGAAACACCAGGAACGAGCCGAAGAACGAGTCGGCGCCCAGGTGCTGGGTGGGCGATGTCGGGAAGGGGCAGAGGTCCATGCCCGGCGGCGGGGCCGGCAGGGTGGGAACGCCGCCCGGCAGCCCGGGATCCGGCCAGCCGATCGCCACGGGCGTCAGCGCAGGCGCGGCGGCGGCCAGGGCCGGGGGCGGCGGCGACATCAGCCGCGCGACCCAGGTGGGGTTGGCCGCGCGGTCCACCTTCTGGCCTGCGGCGCGGCGGGTCAGCGGCCCGCGCTGGCGGCCGATCCGTCGCATGGCCGCGCCGTTCGCGGCCATCGGCAGCGGCGAGCTTTCCTGCTGCGCCGCCATCGTGGCGCCCCCCGGCCGACGCAGCCGTCCGAACGCCGGGGCGGTGACGCGGGCCATCATCTCGTCGCTGAACTTGGCGAAGTGCCGCGCGTGCAGCACCTCGCCGACGGAGCGGCTGACCTGCAGTTGGAGCAGTCGCTGGTTGGCGAGCCGGACCTCGGCGGCCTGTTCCCAGGCCGAGGCCATCAGGGCCTCCTGGTGTTCCTGCACGACGCGGGTCCCGAACGCGGCGGTCGCGCGCCAGCGGGGGTCGAGGTTCAACTGGTCCAGCCAGGACCGGCCCGCGGGATCGACCGCCGCGTCGGCCGCGTGCCAGCGGCCGTAGATCGGCGGCGCCAGCACCGGGTCGGCGCCGGGCTTCAGCGCCGCAAGGTTGCCGGGCGCGTTGAGGATCCCCGCCAGCGCGCTGACGAACAGCGCCGGCAGCGGAGTCTCGGGGGCCGCGGCGCCCACGGGCCGCAGGGCGCCCTGCAGTGCCACGGTCCTGGCGCCGGCGGGATTGAAGCCCGGCGCGCTGACGTCGATCGTCCGCGTGCCGAGGCCGGCCGGGACGTTGGGCGTGAGGCCGGTCGCCACCGCCTGGAAGTCGCCGCCCGGCCCGGTGTGGAAGCTCCACGAATAGTAGACCGGCAGCAGCACCTCGTTGGGCACGGCCGGGCTGAATGACCAGGACGGGGTCAGCGTCCCCGGCGCAGTGACGTCGGGCAGCGCCTGGCCCAGGCCGGCCAGGCGGCCGACGTCGAAGGTGGGCACCACGCAGGCCAGGTAGTCGGTCTCCGGCGCCAGGATGCGCGGCGAAACCAGCCGCGACAGGTTCTGCCCGGGTGGCCCGTTCAGCGCGTCGGTGACCGGCTGCGGCGTGCTGTCGGCGGCGGCCGCCTGGGCGTGCGCCCAGGCCCAGCAGTCCGCCAGGTCGGGCAGCTCCAGGTCGACCCGGGCCGGCGCGGCGATGCGCAGGACCGGCAGCTGCGATCCCGGCAGGTTGTCCAGGCTCACGCCCGGTTGCTTGCGCACCACTACCAGGCAGATCCACGGCCGCAGCTGGCGCTTGGCGTTGGCCTTCGCCGGGGTCAGCACCCAGGGCAGGTCCGGCCGGTCGAACTCGATCGAGGCGAAGCAGTTGGATTCGAAGTCGGTGGCGTTGGGCCGGGGATCGGTGCGGATCACCTGGTTCGGATCGATCCCGGCGGCGTCGGCCGGTCCGCGCAGGCGGATCGCCACGTCGGGCAGCTTGCGCCCGTTCAGGACCAGCTTGGCGGCGACGTTGGCGGTCGCGCTGGGCGCCGGGGCCAGCGCATCGGCGGTGGTGATCGCCGAGGCAGCGCCCTGGCGGGCCCAGGCGACGAAACTGAGGCTGGCGGACATGCGGACGGGCCTCTGCTCAAGCGGCGGTGAGTTCGTAGGCGGGAACGATCAGCCAGCGGTCGCCGCGGCGATCCAGGTCAGCCAGCCGGGCCTGACCCTCGGACCAAGTGGTGACCTCCGCCGCCGCGGCGCGGCCGGCGATGGCGGGGGTGAGGCCGGCCAGCGGCGCGGCCCGCCAGCCCTGGGTCTTCAGCATCGCGACCGGGACGACCTCGGTGTTGCGGAACCGGGCGCGGCCGACATTCCGGACGGGGGCGCGGGCGGCGGCCCCGCTCGCCTGCTGCGCCTGCAGCGCCTCGGGCGGCATCTTGTACGCCGTCGGCTTGGCCGGCAGGCCCACGTCCGCGGGGTTGAGGACGAACTCGTCGTATTCCAGCGGCGCGGCGGCGATCGTGCCCGCGTCGAAGGCGACGGTCGCGTCGCCCAGGACGGCGCCGGCCTCCATCGTGTCGAAGGACGGCGCGGCCAGCTTGTCGTCGTCGCTCATGGTGAAATAGCGGGCCGGCGGGAAGGCGGCGGTCACGGCCGAGCCGGCCTTGCCGTTGAAGCTGGCCGCGAACTGGAACCTCTGCGCCCCGGCGACCCGCGCCCCGCCGTAGGTGTCGATGGCGCGGTCGGCGTTCAGCGGCGCCACGTCCTGGCGCACGGCGAACTGGCCCAGGGGATCAAGCACCGGCGTGGCGCCGGCCGGCAGGGCGCGGAACGCCACCCCGCAGGCCAGGCCCGCTTCCTGCTGCGTGGTCCAGCTGGCCGGGCTGGTCAGGGCCTTGGTGACCTCGGCCTCCAGCACGACCGTCGGCACGGCCGCCTGTGACGGGCCGTCGGCCAGGGTGAAGTTGAAGTGGACCGAGAAGCTGAACCACAGGATCTCGAAGGTCGCCTTGGCCGACAGCCGCAGCGGCAGCGGCCCCTCGAGCGAGCCGTCGACGGTGACCGAGAACAGGTTGGTCGAGCCGTGCTTCAGCTGCACCTTGGCGTGGAAGTCGATCAGGAAGTGCGGCGGCAGGAGCGTGATCAGGGCGTCGAAGCTCAGGTCGCCCGAGATGCTGAAGTCGAACGCCTCGGCGTAGAGCGAGGTGCGCGACCCGAACTGCACCGTGTTGGCGGTGACCGCCAGGTAGGCGTCGCAGACCAGCCGCGGGTTCTTGCCGGCGCAGAAGGCGATGGCGACGCGGTCCAGCTGCGGGAAGCCGGCCGGCGCCGCGAAGTGCGGGTTGAGCCCGCCCACCGCCAGCACGAAGCTCGCCCCGCCGTTGCCGCCGACCGGCCAGCGCGCGCGCACGGCCGCCGAGCCGGTGACCGGGAACTGGTGCACGATCCGCGAGTCGACCAGCACCGCATCGGCCTCGAAGGTCCCGGCGTCGAAGTCGAGGACGCCCATCGAGTCCAGGTTCAGCCGGATCAGGTCGTTGTCGCGGGTGGGCAGCAGCGCGCTCACCCGGCCCAGGATCAGCAGGCGCGTCCGCGCGCCCAGCTCCAGGATCAGCGCCAGGTCGGCCTGCACCAGCGTGGGCGTGAACCAGGTGATCCGCGCCAGCAGGCCCAGCAGGTAGCTGCCCTTGCGCGCCGGGAACGCCGAGGCCAGCGCCTGCAGCAGCGCCGGCGCATTGGCCACCGGATCGCGCGGGAACAGCAGCGTCGCCAGCATGTCGGACCGCAGGCCGCTGCGGATCACGTCGACGTCGAACGTGCGGTGGATCCCCACCATGCCGCCGATGCTCTGCAGCACCAGGCCGAAGCCCAGCTGGATGCCGCCGAAATCCTCGGCGGTGATGAAGATCAGCAGCGAATAGCCCTTGGACCCGTCGGGCATCTTCGTCCCGATGATCCCGTAGCCGGTCAGGGTGATCTTCTCGTGCAGCGACAGCTGCACCACGCCGCCGTAGTTGCCGCTGGCCTCGTCGTGGGTCAGGAACCCGCCGCCGGTCAGCACGCCGTGCACGTCGATGGCGACGCCGACGCCGTTGGGGGGCTTGAAGCCCAGCGCCAAGTTGGCGCCGCCCAGGTTGCCGCCCTTGTCGGGAAACGTCAGGTGCGCGGCTAGGCCCATGCGGTCGACCGAGGCCTGCACCGGCCCGATCGAGGCCGAGAGCACGCCGGAGATCTCCGCGTCCACGCCGGCGTCGCCCGCGTGCAGCGCCAGGTGCAGGTGCGACAGCGCTACCCCACCCACCGACAGGCTGACCGGGAAGTCCGTCTGCAGCCCGGCGTTGCCCCGCAGAGTGACGCCCTTGTCGCTGGACCAGCCTATGCCGAGGTCGAAGTCGGCCCGCAGGCCGTTGGCCGGGATCAGGCTGGAGAGGAAGCCGTCCCCGTCTCCGCCGGAGATCACCAGGGCCGACTTCATCACATCGGCGCTGAACGCCAGCGACGACCCCGTGGCGGCGACACGGGCGTCGCCGCGGAACTGCACGCCGCCCAGTTCCAGCCGTGTGCCGTCCTTCGCGCCGATCACCACGGCGGGCGCCCCGTCCGCGGACGGCGGCAGGGTGGCGGTGGCCGAACCGGTCATCTCCGTCGACGACGGGCCGGCCAGCAGCGTCGGGCCCATCCGTCCCCAGGCCGCCACGTCGATCCCGACGGTGGCCTTCAGCTCCACCGCCCAGCGTCCGAACGTGCGGGTGAAGCTCAGCGGGCCGAAGGGCGAGAAGACCAGCCCCAGATCCCCGCGGCTGGCGGGCGAGACGGTGACGACCACGCCGGCGGGCTCGGCGCCGCCCAGCGGATTGACGATGTAGACGACGAACGCCTGCGCCAGCAGCGGACCCCAGTCCCCCAGCGCCGCGGCGTCCGCGGCCCGCAGTCCGTACCGGCTGGAGATGCCGAAGCGGGTCAGCAGCGCCTGGACGCGGGGGAACAGCTTGTCGGCCAGCGCGATCGCGTCGGCGTCGGTCACCAGCGGCGCGCCGTATTCCGCGCGCAGGGCGGCGACGGGATTGCGGATCAGGTCGACCAGCCGGTCGGCGCGGATGCGGTCGATCCGGTGCGGCATCCGCACGATCGCGTCGCCGTTGACCCGCATCGGCGAGCGCTTCTGCTCCCAGATCGGCTGCACCAGCGCCAGCAGCACGCCGATGTCGTGCACGATCGGATGGCGTCGCGACAGCCACAGCCCGACCAGGAGCTCGGCCAGGTCCTCGCCGAGACCCGTGGCTCCGGCCACGACGCCGCCCTTGTCGGCCAGGGCGGAGATCGCGCCGATGGCCTGCCCGCCGAGGTCGAGGAGGGCGGTGATGGACTCGAACGAGGGCTCCGACTGCGCGTCGAGGGTCTCGCACTGCGTGGCGAAGGCCGAGACGGCCGACAGGGCGGCCGGCAGCGAGGGATCGCCGCTGTTCACGGCGCCGACCGCCGCCAGCAGCGAGTCCAGCGCCTCCTGGGTTTCGACCGCCTCGGCGACCGGCGCCAGCAGCGCCTTGATCTCGCGGGTCAGGGTGTTGGTGAGGCTGCTCATGGCTTGGCCTTCACGGGCGGCAGGGTGGCGTTGAGCCGGGCGTCCCGGTCGGACGGGTTCAGGCTGATGGTGTAGGTCGTGGCCATCCGGCTGCCGCGGACCTTGTCGCCGACCACCTGCTGGTTGTGCCAGTTGATCCAGCGGACCGTGTGGTTGACGCTCTTGGCGTCGCCGGCGCCCCAGTTGACGGTGACCTCGCCGATATTGTTCACGCCGACGATGTCGCGGCTGTTGCCGCGGGTCTTGTTGATGGCGCGGTAGTTGGCCGAGATCTGCTTGAAGAGGTCCGCCGACGCCTTGCGCTGCGCCGCCGTCGGGTTCGGCGGGTTCGCCGGCACCCGGAGCAGCCCGAGGTCGTTCACGGGCACTTCGCGGGCTGTCACATAGTCGAGAATGTACGTGTAGTGGGCCGGCGCGTTCAGGATCAGGTTGTCCGGCAGATCATCGACGTTCGTCGTCGTTCGGCCCTTGACGCTGATCGGGTAGTCGATCGTCGCGGCGCCGACCGGCACCGCGGCCGTTCCGATCACGACGTCCTTGTCGGGCGCCGTGTTCCATCCGACATGCCCTTCGGGCTGGGTGCTGAAGTGCATGAAGTTGTAGCCCGCGTCGTGCATGGCGATTGAGCGGCCGACGTTGTTGCGCAGGGCGCTGGCCACCATCTGCGCGACGACCACCTCGGCGGGCTGGCCCGCGCCCGTGTCCTCGAAGCGGTTCGACGCGCTGAAGATCAGCCGGGTCGAAAAGGCGTGGTGCACGTCCCCCGAGAGCAGGACGGCGCCGCCGCGCTTTGTCTTGACGCCCTTGGCGTCGGTCACCGTCGGCATCCGGTCGCTGATCGCCTTGATCAGCCGGTCGAACGCGGCGGACGGCAGTTCCCAGGCCTCGTAGAGATCCTGGTGCTGGTCGTTGGGGGACAGAGGATCGGTGAAGAAGTTCACCGTGTTGGCGACGAAATAGGTCGTCGTGCTGTGATTGCCGGCGAACCGGATCCCCCGGAACGGCGGCGCATTGGTGGAGACCACCACGAACAGCAGGCGCTGGACCTCCGGCGTGGTCGGGGTCTTCTCCAGCACCGTCTTCGGCGTGATGTTGGTGATCTGCCGCTCGATCTGGTCCTTGGGCAGCAACTCCGGCGTCACCTTGCCGTCCGGCATCAACCGCCAGGTTCGACTGTCGGTGACGATGACCTGATGCATCGGGCCTTCGATCGTATAGTTGTAGGTCAGGCTGTTGGCGTCGTGGAAGACGGCCAGCCCCTTGCTGCGGTTCGGCGCGGTGGCCGAGAAGGCCCGCATGGCGTCGAGGTCGTGCACGCCGACCAGCCGCATGATGCCGGGCGACCCATCCGCCTGGTCGCGCGACCGCGCGTCGATGGTCTTGTCCGTAAGGCCGTCCAGGGCCAGCAACAGCTTCTCGCCAGGCTTGCCCGAGCCCGTCGCGAAGGCTTCGGGAACGTTCCCCCAGTGCTGGCAAAGGGCGTAGGCGGTCAGCCCGTTCTGGATGACCCGCAGGCCCATCGGGTTGTCCTTCGCGTAGACCTTCTGGAAGAACTCCCGCTCCATGTTGAAGTCGTCGGTGACGTCATGATCGTCCATCATCATGTACGTCGGGATGTTGGCGAGCGCGCACCGGACGTCCGAGAGCTCCTCGCGAAACCCGATCAGCGACCTGTTGTCCTCTTCGAGGAATCTACCGAGCGCGAACCTGTTGACGAAGGGGTCCGCCTTAGCCGCCGCCTCCACCACGGGGAGGGGCGGCATCGACTTGATGTCCCAAAGCACGTCCGACCAGACGAACAGGTACATGCAGATGTACTCGCCCAGCGAGAACAGGTGGCAGGACGAGGCGTCGGACGTGAGCCCGATCGCCTCGGAGTAGATGGTCCGCGTGTAGGGCGGCGACTTGTTGCCGGGCCGCGGGCCGCCGAGGGTGACGCCCGGCGGCAAGGGGAAGCGGGTGGCCGGCTCGAACTTGATCGGCGGCAGGGGCAGCAACTCCTGCCAGCCCAGCAGCAGGTCCGAGGCCGCGGTGATCGCCATCAGCAGCTGGCCGGCGACATCGTCGGCGTAGATCTGGTCCCCGGTGAGCAGCAGCTGGTGCGGCCGCAGGTCGGGGTGCGACACCGTCTCGTCGATGAGCTCGCTCAGCAGGGCCAGGCCGTCCTCCCCGCCGCCCACGTCGGGACCGGCCCAGGCGTTCGGATGGCGGCAGGAGCCGTGGATCAGCCGCAGCTTGTTGAGGTCGGACGGCGGCAGGCAGAACGTCGGCAGCTTGTAGGGGAAGTAGCCGAGCTTCGCGTCGTTGGTCGCCGCGCCCATCGCCACGCTGGCGGCGACGCCGTCGACCTGGAAGGTCGCGTCGTAGGTATAGATCGCGCCCTCCACCAGCGTCGTGCCGGCCGCCAGCACCAGCGGCGCGACGTCGGCGGTCACGGCCACGATGTGGAGGTTGGTCCCGAGAGCGACGGTGTGGCGCTCGCCGGTCAGCATCAGCCCCAGCGGGCCTTCGACCTTGAGCCGGACCATCGCCGGCTTCTTCAGCGCGAACCAGACGGTCACCGAGTCCTTGGTGACCTTGCGCAGCATGGGCCCCGCCAACACGAGCGGGGCCTTCGCCAGGTCGAACGGGAACTTCCACGCCGCCGCCATGGGACCTACCGCTCCGCCGGGGCGACGGAAGGACCGCGGAGGCGGGCGGGCGCCGGGGCCCTGGATGTGTCTGCGAACATGGACGCGCTACCGACGATCTGGGGCGATGCACTTGTCGGTTGAGAGTCGTCGGGCGGAGATATCCGCTATGCGCGAGACGGAATTCCCGCCAGGGGCGAGTCCGGCCTCAGGTCTGGCGGCGGCGGAGGCCCAGCCCATAGATCGCGCTCAGCGCGACCAGCCAGGGGACGCCGACGATCCAGGAGATGTTCCAGAACTCGGTGTCGAGGCCCATGGTGATCAGGATGGCGCCGAGCAGCACCAGGCCGGCGATCTGCAGCACGGGGAAGAAGGGCATCCGCACCGGCAGGTCTTCGGCGCGGTGGCGAGCGCGGAAGCGCAGGTGGCTGAGCAGCACCACGATCCAGACGAAGATCGCGCCGAACAGGGCGATGCCGAACAGGTAGTTGTAGGCCAGCGGCGTGAAGAACGAGACCGCCGCGGCCGCCAGGATGCCCGCGCCCGACACCGCGATCGCCAGCATCGGCGAGCCCTCTCCGTTCAGCCGGCCCAGGCCTGAAGGCGCTAGCCCGCCGCGCGCCAGGGAGAACAGCATCCGGCCGGCCAGGTAGGTGTTGGTGTTCATGCTGGAGAGCGCCGCGGTCAGCACCACGAAGTTCATCAGCCCGGCGGCGTAGGGCACGCCGGTGTCGGCGAACACCTTCACGAACGGGCTCTCGGAGACGACCTTCGCGCCCGTCTCGGTCCACGGCACGAAAGCCACCACGATGGTCAGGGCCAGCAGGTAGAACAGCGCCAGGCGAAACGCCATCGAGCGCAGGGCGGCGGGGATCGCTGTCTTCGGGTCCTTGGTCTCGGCGGCGGTAACGGCGATCAGCTCGATGCCGACGAACGAGAACACCGCCATGATCACGCCCATCCAGACGCCATGGAATCCGTGCGGCATGAACCCGCCGGGCAGGCCGGTGAGGTTGTGCAGGCCCACGGCCGGCTGCCCGACGCCCAGGATCGCCGCGCCGCCCAGGATGATGAAGCCCACGATGGCGGCCACCTTGATCAGGGCGAACCAGTACTCGAACGTCCCGAAGTTGCCGACTGAGCGGGTGTTCACCCACAAGAGCGCCGCGGCGAAGGCGACCGACCAGATCCACACCGGCACGCCCGGGAACCACCAGGCCATGTAGGTCCCTGCCGCCACGGCCTCGCCGCCGACCGCGATCACCTGCGCGGCCCAGTAGGTGTAGCGGACCAGGAAGCCCACCCAGCGGTTCAGGTAGGTCTCGGCATAAAGGCCGAACGAGCCGGCGGCCGGATGGACAACCGCCATCTCCGACAGGCTGGCCACCATCACCACGGCCGCGAACGCCGCGATCAGGTAGCTGATCACCACGGCGGGGCCGGCGTAGCCGATGGCGATGCCGCTGCCCATGAACAGGCCGGTGCCGATCGCGCCGCCCAGGCCGATCATGGTGATCTGCGCGCGGGTGAGGGCTTGCTTCAGTCCAGCTTCGCGCTGGATGATCGCCGCATCGTCCACTGCGTCACGCCCCCTGGAACCCTCCCCCATGAACGAACTTTTCCGCACGCGCACAAGGGCGGCGGCTTGCGCCGTGGCGTTGGCGCTGGTCGCGCCGGGGGCGGCGCAGGCCGAGGCCTGGGCGGTCGAGCACGTCACCCTGATCGACGGAACGGGCCGCGCCGCGCAGCCGGACATGACCGTCACCGTCGATGGCGATCGCATCACCGGCGTCGCGCCCCGCGCCATGGCGCCGTCGCCCAAGGGCCGGCGCATCGACGGCCGCGGCAAGTACCTGATGCCGGGCCTGATGGACGTCCACATCCACCTGCGCGGCGGGGTCGAGCCGCAGGCCGATGCGGCGGCGGCCCGGGCGGCGGCGATCCAGGCCCTGGCGGGGTTCCTCTATTCCGGCGTCACCACCGTCTACGACGCCGGCAACCAGGCCGACGTGGTCCTGCCGCTGCGCGCCGACGAGCGGGCGGGCAAGATCGCCAGCCCCCGCATCTTCGCTACCGGCAACCTGATCACCTATCCGGGCAGCCACGGGACCGAGATGGCGCTCACCATCTCCGACTTCGAGACCGAGAAGGGCAAGCTCGACAAGCAGATCGCCGAACAGCAGCCCGACATCATCAAGCTGACCCTGGAGGAGGAAGGCTGGGGCGCGCGGCCGATGATCCCGCTGCTGCCCGTGCCGCTGATGCAGGACATCATCCGCTACTACAATCTGCGCGGCATCCGCTCGACGGTGCATGTCTCCAGCGAGCTGCGCGCCGAGGAGGCGATCTACGCTGGCGCCGACAGCCTGGCGCACCCGGTGATCCAGGCGCCGGTCAGCGACAGCTTCGTGCGCCTGATGGCGGCCAAGAAGGTCCCCTTCGCCAGCACTCTGACCATCGGCGAGAACTACAGCCGCCTGGTCGATCACCCGGAGTTCCTGGACCAGCCGCTCTACGCCGCCACCTTCAGCGCCGCCGACCGCGCGACCCTGAAGACCAAGATCCGAGCCGAATACCGGACGCGGCTCTGGACCAGCTGGATGAAGCTGATGACCCCGGTGGCTCAGGAGAACATCCGCAAGGTCCACGCGGCAGGCGGCGTGGTGGCGCTAGGCACCGACCAATCCAGCGGCCCGGCCACCCAGCGCGAGCTGGAGCTGCTGGCGGCGGCCGGGATCAAGCCGTTCGACGTGCTGACCATCGCCACCCACAACGGCGCCGTCCTGCTGGGCAAGGCCGACCAACTGGGCTCCGTGGAGCCCGGCAAGCTCGCCGACCTCCTCCTGCTCAGCGCCGACCCGACGGCGGACATCGAGAACGTGAAGAAGATCGTTTTCGTGATGAAGGGCGGCGCGCTGGTCGACGAGAGCAAGCTCCCCCTCGCCGGCGGCCCGCGGAAGCGGCGGTTTACGCCATAACCTCCTCCGTCATCCCGGCTCCCCGCTTCGCTGCGGCCGGGATGACGAGGTGGGTGAGATGCGGTTGGACGATCAGGCCGGCAGCACCACTTCCAGCAGCTGGAAATCCTCCGACGCCCCGCTCAAGCCCCACTCGCCAGCGGGCGGGACTACGAAGGCGTCGGCCGGCCTAAGCGGATGCTGGCCAGCGTGAGCCAGGGTCGCCGAGCCCTCGAGCACGAACCCAAACTGCAGTTCCCTGGCCGCGGTCGCCGCGAACTCCCGCCCAGCCCCGGGGCGCAGCACCGAGGCGCCAGCCAGCCCGCGGGTGGCGTCCGCCATCGCGGTGACCTGCCGCTCGAACCCCCCGTCCGGCGTCCAGGGGGTGTCGGCCGCCACGTGGCGCAGGAACCGTTGGCCTTCGAAGTCGCGCGCCGGGTCCAGCCGCCCGGTGGGCAACGCCATGTCATGGTCGGCCAGGGTCTCATGCAACGCCGGACAGCCCAGCTCCACGACCTCGAGACCCGGCGAGCTCTCCAGCACCCGGTGGCGGATGCGCGGCGGCTGCAGCACACAGTCGCCCGCGGCCAGCACGAACGGCTCGCCCTGGTCCTCGTAGACCAGCCGCACCCAGCCGCGCCGGCAGAAGATCATCTGAAAGCGGATCTTGTGGAAATGCACCCAGTCCGCAACCGGCCCCCCGTCCGGGATCGAGATGTGCGAGGCGATGAACCGCCCGCCCAGCCGGCCGGGGATCAGGTCGCGGTACAGCATCCCGGCGCGGCCCGCGCCGGCGTCGGGGCCTTCGGCGGCGCGGGTCAGCACGAACCCCGGCGCCAGCGGCGGCAGGTCGTACGGCGGGTCAGGGTCCACGAACTCGATCCGCGTGCCGTTCGGCGCGACGCGGAACGTCCCCGGCGGGCCGGCCAGCCGGATCACGCCGGGGTCGCCCGCCACGGGCTCCAGCCGCAGGCGCAGCCCGTGCCCCGACAGGCTGGCCACCCGCGGCTCGTCGGCCGGGAAGATGGTCTCGATGCGGAAGCCCAACTCGCCGACGAAGACGTCCAGCGCCGGGCCAAGCTCGGCGCAGGGCAACAGGATCTCGCCGGTCACGGGCCTCAGGCGAGGCGCCGCGCGTTCGCTTCCAGCACCGCCTCGGCCTGGCGCATAATGTTCTCGACCAGCGTCTTGCAGGTCGGGATGTCGTGGATCAGGCCCTGGCTCTGGCCGACGGTCCAGATGCCGCCGTCCGTGTCGCCTTCGCCCATCACGTTCTTGCGGCCGCGGACGCCGGCCACTAGGTGGCGCACGTCCTCGATGGTCTTGGTCGGATCCTGCTGGATCGCCACCACCTCTTCCGACACCGCGTTGCGGGCCACCCGGCTGGTGTTGCGCAGGGTGCGGTTGGTCAGCAGCGTGTCGCGCTCGGTGTTCTCGACGATCTTCTTCTTCACGTTCTCATGGATGGCGCACTCCTGGGTGGCCATGAAGCGGGTGCCCATGTTGACGCCGTCGGCGCCCAGCGCCAGCGCCGCCGCCAGGCTGCGCCCGTCGGCCATGCCGCCCGAGGCGATCACCGGCACGTCGCCCAGAGCGTCCACCGTGGCGGGCAGCAGCACGATCAGGCCGATGTCGTCCTCGCCCGGGTGGCCGGCGCATTCGAAGCCGTCGATCGAGATCACGTCCACGCCGTGCCGGACGGCCGAGACCGAGTGGCGGACCGAAGTGCACTTGTGGATGACCTTGACGCCGGCTTCCTTGAAAGCCGGCAGGTGGTCGACCGGCGCGCGGCCGGCGGTTTCCACGATCTTGATGCCGCTCTCGATGATCGCCTGGCGGTACTCGTCGTAGGGGATCGGGTTCAGGGACGGCAGCAGGGTGAGGTTGATCCCGAACGGCTTGTCCGTCAGGTCCTTGCACCGCTTGATCTCGGCGAAGAGCTCTTCGGCCGACTGCGAGTGGTGGGCGGTGATGAAGCCCAGCGCCCCGGCGTTGGCCACCGCGGCCACCAGCGGCGCATAGCCCACGCCAGTCATGCCCCCCATCACGAGCGGGGTCTCGACCCCGAACATCTCGGTAATGCGCGTCTTGATCATGTTCGCTCCCCGTAGGTTTGCGCCCACTCTGCCGCACGCAGGCGGGCGGGACCAGTCTGACGCCACGTCGCCCTGGCTTGACCCGCGTGCGCACCTCGCTCACCACGGCGGCACAGGGCCTCGCGCCCGGCCGCGCCAAGAGAGATGGATGATCGCGACACGGACCTTCACGATGGCCGACCAGGCGGCGTTCGCGCGGGTCTCGGGCGACGCCAACCCCATGCACATGGACGAACTCGCCGCCCGCCGCACGCAGGCGGGCGCGCCGGTGGTGCATGGCGTCCAGGCCTTGCTCTGGGCGCTGGACGCGCTGACGAGGAGCGGCGTCGACCTGCGCGGCTTCTCGGCGCTGAAGGTGCGGTTCGACAAGTTCGTCTACCTGGACCAGCCGGTGTCGCTGCGTACGGCCGGCGAGGGCGCCAAGCTGAAGATCGAGGTCGCTGCCGGCGACCTCCTGCTGCTGGCGGCCAACGCCCACGCCGGCGTGAGCGAACCCCTCGCCGACGACCTGGACCTACTTGGACTGGCCGACCGAGCCACGCCGGCGACTGCCCTGGAACCCTCTCTCGACGAGATGGCGGACCAGCAGGGCTGGCTGCTGCCGCCCGCCGGCGCCGTCGCCGGCATCGCCGCGCTCTATCCGGCCGCCTGCGCGGCCCTCGGACCCGGCCGGGTGCTGGCGATCGCGCAGCTGTCGACGATCGTCGGCATGGTGTGCCCGGGGCTGCAGTCCATCTTTTCCGGCGTCTCGATCCAGCTGGGCGACCTGCCGACGGACCGCGAAGGGCTGGGCTTCCGGTGCGTGCGCGTCCATCCGCGGTTTCGCACCGTGACCGTCGCCTGCGCGGCCCAGGGCCTGAAGGCCGAGATTTCCGCCGCGGTGCGCGCCGAGCCGGTCGTCACGCCGGGGATCGAGCAGGTGGCCGCCCTGCTGCAGCCCGGAGAATTCGCGAGCCGCACCGCCCTGATCATCGGCGGCTCGCGCGGCCTCGGTGCGGCCACGGCGAAGATCATCACCGCCGGCGGAGGCAAGGCCGTCGTCACCTACGCCCAGGGTCAGGCCGAGGCCGAGGCGCTGGCGGCTGAGATCCGCGCCGCGCGGGGCTCCGACGCCTGCAAGGTCCTGCGCTATGACGCCCAGGCGCCGGCCGCGCCGCAGCTGGCGGCGCTGTCGGGGCCGATCACCGATGTCTACTACTTCGCGACGTCCCGGATCATGCGGCAGGTGACGGCCGTCTACGATCCGGCGCAGTTCCACAAGTTCCTGTCGATCTACGTCGACGGCTTCCACGACCTCTGCCGCCACCTGCTGGCCGACGGCGGCGAGGGGCCGCTGTTCGTGGTCTATCCCTCGTCGATCGCGGTCGTGGAGCGGCCGAAGGACATGACCGACTACGCCATGGCCAAGGCGGCCGGCGAGGTGCTGGCCGCCGATCTGGCGCGCGCCTATCCCAGGCTCCGGATCGTCACGCCGCGCCTGCCGCGCATCCTGACGGACCAGACGGCCACGATCGCGGCGGTCGAAGCCGAAGACGCGACGGCCATCATGCTCAAGATCGTCCGCGGTCAGCCCATCGCTTGACCCGGTCGCCGCGCTCGCCCACCACGGCGGCATGAGCGAGCTCCTCACCCTGAACGGCCCGATGGTTCCGCCCGCGTCCGGCGGGGCGGCGAAGTCGATGGTGATCCTGCTGCATGGCTACGGATCGAACGGCGAGGACCTGATCGGCCTGGCGCCCTACTGGCGCGCAGCGCTGCCGGATACCGTGTTCATTTCGCCCAACGCGCCGGAGCCGTGCCCCGGCGCGCCGGGCGGCTATCAGTGGTGGTCGCTGACCAGCTTCAGCCCGCAGGCCCGCGCCGCCGGGGTGCGGGTGGCCGCGCCGGTGATCGACGCCTTCATCGACGCCATGCTCGACCGCTTCGCGCTCACCGAGGACCGCCTGGCCCTGGTCGGCTTCAGCCAGGGGACCATGGCCTCGCTGCACGTCGGCCCGCGCCGGGCGCGGCAGCTGGCCGGCATCGTCGGCTACTCCGGGATGATCGCCGACGCCGACAGCGCCGCCGTCGAAACGGTGAGCAAACCGCCAATCCTGCTCGTCCACGGCGACGCCGACCCGATGGTGCCCGTCACCGCCTTCCATCAGGCGGTGGCGACGCTGGAGCTCCTGGGCTTCGACCTCACCACCCACGTCTCGCCGGGGCTGGGCCACAGCATCGACGAGCCGGGCCTGCGGCTGGGCGGCGAGTTCCTGGCCCGGGTGCTGGCGTAGTGGCCGAGCCGCCGGCCGGGGCGCGCACCTCGCCGTCCACCGCGCGCAACCGCGGGCCGATCCTGGAGGTGCTGCAGCCCCGCCTGGCGCGCGCCGCCTCGGTGCTGGAGATCGCCAGCGGCGCCGGCGAACACGCCGCCTTCCTGGCCGCCGCCCTGCCGCACCTGACCTGGGCGCCCAGCGACCCCAGTCCCGAGGCCCGCACCAGCATCGCCGCCTGGCGCGCCACGACGGCACTCGCCAATCTCGCCGCGCCGCTCGCTCTCGACGCCGCCGACCGCGCCACCTGGCCCGATGACCCGGTCGACGCCGTCGTCTGCATCAACATGGTCCACATCAGCCCGTGGGCGGCGACCGAAGGCCTGATGGCCGGCGCGGGCCGGCTGCTGTCAGGCGGCGGCCAGCTGTTCCTCTACGGTCCCTATCTCGAGGCCGACGTCCCAACGGCCCCCAGCAACCTCGCGTTCGACGAGAGCCTGAGGTCCCGCGACCCGGCCTGGGGCCTGCGCCGGCGCGAGGACGTCGAAGCCCTGGCCGCCGGCCACGGGCTCACGCTCGCCGAACGCATCGCCATGCCGGCCAACAACCTGATCCTGGTGTTCGCGAAGGCCTGAGGGGCGTCACTTCGGCCCGAACAGGGCGTCCAGGAAGCCGTCGTAGTCCTTCAGGACGCTCGGGTCCTCGCGCGCGATCTGGATCATCTGGCGCGGGATCAGCTTCAGGTGGTCCTGCATGGCGTCGGGGTTCATGCCCTTGGAGACCGCGAAGTCGCGGAAGATGGCGAAGGACTTCGCCTCCAGCGCCGGGCCGTCGACCTTGGCTGGCCCTTTGGCGAAGGCGGCCACCACCGTGTCGTAGAACTGGCGCATGTGCGGATCCTTGCGCCAGGCGTCGCCGCCCTGGATATCGACCGTCGTTGCGGCCTGAGGCGCGGCGCTCGGCGGCGCGCCCGGATGCTGGGCCCAGGCGGCCGGCGCACTCAGGAGGCCGATGACCCCGATCAGGCTGGCGAGATGATTGACGTGACGCATGGGGCGGCTCCAGATGGCAAGAAATTTGGTCATGATGTAAAATATATATAACATATAGTCTAGAATTCTTTCCACGAAAGCCCGCCATGTCGTTCCGCGAGAAATCCGCCTGGATCACCGTCGTCACGGTGCTGCTCTGCTTCGGCGGCTATTTCGGCGCGATCGCCGCCGGCTGGGTCCCTGCGCGCGGCCTGGGCGCCCTCTACCTGCTGGCCCACAGCGTCCTCGCCCTGGTCGTCCTGCAGGTCGTCCTGATCGTCATCGCGCTGCGCACGACGCCGAAGGACGGCCGCGCCCCGCGCGACGAGCGCGAGGCGGCGATCCTCGCCCGCTCGCACACCATCGGCTACTACGTGCTCCTGATCTCGGTGGTGCTGCTGTTCGTGCCGGTGCACTTCGGCCACCCGCCGGCCGATCTGCTCAACTTCGTGCTACTCGACGTGGTGGTTTCCGTCCTGACCGTGGCCGTCGCCCAGATCGTCATGTTCCGACGGGGCGCTTAGCGTGGCCGTCCCCATCACGAACCAGATCCGCCGCCTTCGCTTCGAGCACGGCGAGATGACCCAGTCGGAGTTGGCCGAGCGGATCGGCATGACGCGCCAGACGGTGGCCGCGATCGAGGCGGGCAAGTACTCGCCCTCGCTGGAGGCGGCGTTCCGCATCGCCCAGGTGTTCGGCGTGGGCCTGGGCGACGTGTTCCAGTGGGTGGAATGAGGTTCTAGTCGCCCGTCTGCGGCTTGTACTTGGCGTGGCAGGCCGAGCAGTTGTCGGAGAGATCGTTGGCCGCCTTCGACAGGCCTGCGCCGTCATGAGCGGCGGCGGCCTTGGCGGCCCTGACGCTCAGGTCGGCCATCTCCTCGACGAACACCGGCCAGTCCTTGCCGGCCTTGGCGCGGCCCTTCTCGGAGAGGCCGGCGGCGACGCCCGCCAGCTTCTGGGCGGCGGTCGCGGCGGACGTCCATTCGGCGGGCGTGGCCTTGGCGTCGGCGCCGTTGGCCGGGTCGACCTGGCCGCCGATGTTGAAGACGGTGTTGGAGGCCGGCTCGACCACCTTCTTCATCTCCACCTTCACTGACGGCCGGGCGGCCGCGGCTTCGGTTCCGAGCGCAAGCAGGCCCAAGGCGGCCAGCACGGCGATGCGGTTCATCGGTCTCTCCCGGCGGCGCGGCGGCGCGTCCCGTCGCCATAGGTAGCTAGGTCGGCGCGCGGAAGTCCACCAGGGCCGCGGCCCCCGCGCCGGAGACGGCCGCGTCGACGTCGAACACGTCGCGGATCAACTCCGGCGTCAGCACCTCGCCGGTGGGTCCGAAGGCGGCGAGCTTGCCGTCGCGCAGCGCCAGCAGGTGGGTGGTGTGGCGCGCCGCCAGGGTCAGGTCGTGCAGGGCCGCGATCACCAGCGTGCCGCCGGCCGCCAGCGCCGCCAGCCGCCCGGCCGTGTCGAGAGCGTGGCGCGGGTCGAGGCCGGCGATGGGTTCGTCGGCGATCAGCACCTGCGGCTTGCCGATCAGGGCGCGGGCCAGCATGGCGCGGGCCAGCTCGCCGCCGGAGAGCGTGGTCGCCGGCTGATGCCGCCGGGCGGTCAGGTCGCAGGCCGCGATGGCTTCGGTCAGCCGCGGCTCCAGCCCGCCCGCCAGGCCGCCGAACGCCGGCAGCTGCGGGGTGAGCCCCAAGGCCACCACCCGCTCCACTGAGATCGGCCACTCAGCGCGCGGGTTCTGCGGCAGGTAGGCGCGCCGCCGCGCCAGTTCGCGGCGGTCGAGGGCGGCGAGCGGCCGGTCGTCCAGCCGCACCTCGCCGGCGTCGGGCTTCAGGAGGCCGGCCAGCACGCTGAGCAGGGTCGACTTGCCGGCCCCGTTGGCGCCGACGACGGCGACCAGCATCCCGGCCTGCAGCGAACACGACAGCCCCTCGAGGATCGTGCGCCCGCCGCGGCGCACCGTTAGGCCGGTGGCGGCCAGGCGGCTCACGGCGCGGTCCTCCGCAGCCGCAGCACCAGCCAGAAGAAGAATGGCGCGCCGATCAGGCTGGTGACCACGCCCAGCCGCAGTTCCGAGGAGGTATGGATCACCCGGGTCAGGATGTCGGCGACCAGCAGCAGCGCGGCGCCCAGGAAGGCGGACGGGAGCAGGGTGCGGCTGGGCTGGTGCCCGACGAACGGCCGCACGAGATGCGGTGCGACCAGGCCGATGAACCCGACCGCGCCGGTGACGGAGGTCGCCGCGCCGACCGCCAGTCCGACGCCGACCAGGGCCAGGAGCCGCGTGCGGTCGAGGTTGATCCCCAGGCTGGCCGCCTGCACCTCGCCCAGCGCCAGGGCGTCGATCGCCCGGCCCATCGTCGCCAGCACGCCGAGGCCTGCGATGATGAACGGCGCCACCAGCAGCACGTGGTCCCAGCTGCGCTCGGACAGCGACCCCAACATCCAGACGGTGATCTCATAGGCCGCGTACGGGCTGGGCGCGAAGTTGAGCTCCAGGGCGAGGAACGCCGCCATCAGGCCCGACACCGCCGACCCGGCGAGGA
>CBHTUE010000037.1:0-26849 GCA_966096115.1 uncultured Phenylobacterium sp. | reverse complement strand
TCGGCTTCTCGCCGTCGCCCAGTTGCACGTAGACGCCGAAGCGGCCGGTCTTGAGATAGACGATCTGGCTGGTCACGGGGTCGACGCCCAGCTCGCGGTCGCCGGTCGCGCCCTCTTCGCCGTCCTCGGCGACGGTCAGCGGCCGGGTGTGGCGGCATTCCGGGTAGTTCGAGCAGCCCAGGAACGGGCCGTACTTCGACGACTTCAGTCCCATGCGACCGGTGTTGCAGACCGGGCAGCCGCGCGGGTCGGAGCCGTCCGGCTTCTCCGGGAACAGGTGCGGGCCCAGCGTCCGATCCAGCGCCGTCAGCACGTCGCTCATCCGCAGTTCCGCGGTTTCGCCGACCTTGGCGTTGAACGCGTCCCAGAACTCCCGGAGCAGCAGCTTCCAGTCCAGCTCGCCGGCCGACACCAGGTCCAGCCGTTCCTCGAGCGAGGCGGTGAAGTCGTATTCGACGTAGCGGCCGAAATACTCTTCCAGGAACGCGGTCAGCAGGCGGCCCTTGTCCTCGGGCACGAACCGCTGCTTCTCCATCCGGACGTAGGCGCGGTCGCGCAGCACGGTCAGGATCGAGGCGTAGGTGGAGGGCCGGCCGATGCCGAGCTCTTCCAGCTTCTTGACCAGGCTGGCTTCGGAATAGCGCGGCGGCGGCTCGGTGAAGTGCTGGTCTGCCTTGGCGCTGCGCACCGTGGCGGCGGCGCCCTCGGTGACCTGCGGCAGGCGGCCGCCTTCCTCGTCCTCGGGGTCGTCCTGGCCTTCCTCATAGACCGCCAGATAGCCCGGGAACGTCACCACCTGGCCGGTGGCGCGCAGGCCGGTCTGGCCGTCCGCGCTGTCCAGGTCGATGGTCGTGCGTTCGATGCGGGCGCTCTCCATCTGCGAGGCGATCATCCGCTTCCAGATCAGCTCGTAGAGCCGGCCAAGGTCGCCATCCAGCCGCAGGCGGCCGGGGTTGCGGGCCAGGCTGGTCGGCCGGATCGCCTCGTGCGCCTCCTGGGCGTTCTTGGCCTTGGTGGAATAGAACCGCGGCTTTTCCGGCACATACTCCTTGCCGTACAGCCCGCCGATCACGCCGCGCGCCTCGTCCAGGGCCTCGGGCGCAGTCTGCACGCCGTCGGTCCGCATGTAGGTGATCAGGCCGACGGTCTCGCCGCCGATGTCGATGCCCTCGTACAGCTTCTGCGCCGCCTGCATCGTGCGCTGAGCATTGAAGCCCAGCTTGCGCGAGGCCTCCTGCTGCAGGCTCGACGTCGTGAACGGCGGGGGCGGGGAGCGGCGGCCCGGCTTGCGCTCGACGGCGCTGATCTTGAACGTCGCGGCCTTGACCGCGTCGCGGGCGGCGAAGGCGCTGGTCTCGTTGCCGAGGTCGAACTTGGTGAGCCGCTTGTTCTCGTGCTTCACCAGCCGCGCCGTGAACGGGTCGCTGCCGGCGGACACGTCCGCCTCGACCGTCCAGTATTCCTGGGTCTTGAACCGCTCGATCTCGAGTTCGCGGTCCACCACGATACGCAGCGCCACCGACTGCACGCGGCCGGCGGACCGGGCGCCCGGCAGTTTGCGCCACAGCACCGGCGACAGGGTGAAGCCCACCAGGTAGTCCAGCGCGCGGCGGGCCAGGTAGGCCTCGACCAGCTCCATGTCGAGCTCGCGCGGGTTGGCCATCGCCTCGGTCACGGCGCTCTTGGTGATGGCGTTGAACACCACCCGCTCGACCGGCATGTCCTTCAGGCCGCGCTTCTTGTTCAGCACTTCCAGCACGTGCCAGCTGATCGCCTCGCCCTCGCGGTCGGGGTCGGTGGCCAGGATCAGGCGGTCGGAGGTCTTGGCGGCGTCGGCGATCTCCGACATCCGCTTCGACGCCTTGGCGTCGACCTCCCAGGACATGTCGAAGTCCTCGTCCGGCCGCACGGAGCCGTCCTTCGCGGGCAGGTCGCGGATGTGGCCGTAGCTGGCGAGCACCTTGTAGTCATTGCCAAGGTACTTGTTGATGGTCTTGGCCTTGGCCGGGCTCTCGACGATGACGAGCTTCATTTAAGCGTGTCTGATCCTGAAAAGAGCGCGGAACGTGAGGGTGACCCCCGGACCTGTCAACGGGCCACAGACGCGCGGTCCGGCCAGCCCCTTAAGGGGCTAAACCTTTCACGACCATTCCACCCGGCAGCAGTTCGGCCCGCCCGGCCAGCGCCAGCTCCATCAAAGCGGCGAAGACGGCCGGGGCCGGGGCCTGGGCGGCGCGGACCAGTTCGTCGCGCGAAACCGGGGTCGGCGACAGCAGGTCGGCGAGGCGTTCGCGCAGGCGCTCGTCGGGTTCGGCGGCGGGGCCGGCGAACGGCGTCCGCTCCGGCTCGCGGAAGCCATGCAGGGTCTCCAGGGCGCGGACCACGTCCTCGGCCCCCTCGCAGATCGCGGCGCCCTGGCGGATCAGGTCGTTGGTCCCCTTGGCGCGCGGGTCCAGCGGCGAGCCCGGCACCGCCAGCACCTCGCGGCCCATCTCGTTGGCGAGGCGCGCGGTGATCAGGGAGCCGGAGCGGAACTCCGCCTCGACCACGACCACGGCGCGGCTGAGGCCGGCGATGATCCTGTTGCGGCGGGGAAAGTCGCGGGCGACGGCCGTGCGGCCCGGCTCGCTCTCCGAGACCACGCAGCCGCTCTCGGCGATGCGGTCGTAGAGGCTGCGGTGCTCCGGCGGATAGACGTCGTCGATCCCGCCGCCCAGCACGGCCACCGTGCCGGTCGGCAGCGAACCCTCATGCGCGGCGGCGTCGATGCCGCGCGCCATGCCGGAGACGACGACGTGGCCCAGCCCGCCCAGCTCGGCGGCCAGGCCGCGGGCGAACCGCTGGCCGGCGGCCGAGGCCACCCGCGCGCCGACGACGGCCACCGTCTTGCGGTCGAGCAGTTCGACGTTTCCGCGGGTCCACAGCACAGGCGGCGGCGGATCCAGCGCGGCGAGGGCCTGCGGGAAGTCCGGTTCACAGGCGCAGATCAGCCGCGCCCCCAGCGCCTCGCCGGCAGCCAGTTCGGTTTCGGCCTGGACTTCGGTGGCCACCTTGAGCCCCGCGCGGCCCCCGCGCCGCGCCAGGTCGGGCAGGGCGGCCAGCGCCAGGGCCGCCTCGCCGAAGCGGGTGATCAGTTGGTCGAAGGTGACCGGCCCGACGTTCTCCGTGCGGGCCAGGCGCAGCCAGTCGCGGCGCTGGGCGTCGGAGAGCCGTCGCGTCACGCCTCCGGGGTCCCCTCGTCCTTGTAGAGCTCCGGGGGCAGCGGCGGCCCACCGTTATGGCCCGCGGTCGGCGAGGTCTTGGCGCCGATCCGGGGCTCCTGGCCCTTCAGCAGCCGGCGGATGTTCGCCTCGTGGCGCACATAGACCAGCAGCGACATGAACAGGGCCAGCAGCGCGATGGCGTGCGGGCGGCCCAGCAGCAGCGCGATCACCGGGGCCAGGGCCACGGCCACCAGGGCCGCCAGTGACGAGAAACGGAACAGGAAGGCGACGATCAGCCAGGTCGCCGCCGCCGCCAGCCCGACCGGCCAGGCGGCCGCCATCATGGTGCCCAGGAAGGTCGACACGCCCTTGCCGCCCTTGAACTTCAGCCACACGGGGAACAGGTGGCCCAGGAACGCCGCGCCGCCCGCCAGCGAGGTCAGCACCGCCTGCTGCTCGGCCGTGCCGTCGCGGGTGGCCAGCCACGCCAGCAGCACCGCCACCGCCCCCTTGCCGCCGTCGCCCAGCAGGGTCATCAGCGCCAGGTCGCGCCGCCCGGTCCGCAGCACATTGGTCGCCCCGATGTTCCCCGAGCCGATCTGGCGAAGGTCGCCCGCGCCGCCCAGGCGGGTGGCGATCACCCCGAACGGGATCGAGCCCAGCAGGTACCCGCCGGCCAGCGCCGTCGCGAACAGAATCGGTCCCCAGGTCACGATCATCAAAACTCATCCCCACTTCGCCGAAGTCCTACCCCGGCCAAGCGCGCGGCGCCTAGCAGATGGGAACTAATCGGGAACGTCAAGCCGCGCCAGTCTCGGCCAAGCGGCCCTTGATGTGGCGGCGCCGAACCCCAAGCTCTGTGGGCAAGCCGCAGGAGCCCGCCGCATGGACAAGCCCGACGCCCGCTACGACATCGATACCTCCGACGTGATGTTCGCGCCCGGCGAGCACATGGACGTCGCCGCCGTCGCCGCCGCGACCCAGCCGTGGTGGAACCGCACCCTGACCCAGGTGAACGACGCGGTGGTCCGTCTCGGCGTGCTGGAAGGCGACTTCCATTGGCACAAGCACGACGAGGAGGACGAGTTCTTCTTCGTGATCGAGGGCCGGCTCGACATCGAACTGGAAGACCGCACCGTCAGCCTGACGCCGATGCAGGGCTTCACCGTGCCCAGGGGCATGATGCACTTCCCCCACGCCCGCGGCCGGGTGGTCGTGCTGATGATGGAGAAGGCCGGCGTGGTCCCGACCGGGGACTAGGCTGAGTAGACGGTCCGCCCGTCCACCAGCGTCCGCAGCACCTTGCCCTGCAGACGGCGGCCGTCGAAGGGCGAGTTCTTCGACTTCGAGACCAGCTTGTCGGCGATGATGTGGACCGGGGCGTTCAGGTTCGCCAGCACCAGGTCGGCCGGCGCGCCCTTGGCGATGCGTCCGCCGGGCAGGCCCAGCAGCGCAGCGGGCGCGGCGGTGACCGTGCGGATCAGGTCGATCAGCGGGATTCGGTCGTCGTGGTGAAATGCCAGCAGGGCGGCCAGCAGGGTCTGCAGGCCCACCGCGCCCGGTGCGGCCTCGTCATAGGGCAAGCGCTTGTCCTCGGCCGGGGCGGGGGCGTGGGCGGAGACCACCACCTGGATCAGGCCGGTCGCGACCGCCTCGATCACCGCTTGGCGGTCGTCCTCCGAGCGCAGTGGCGGGTCCAGCTTGCAGAAGGTGCGGTAGTCGCCGATGTCGATCTCGTTGAACGACAGGTGGTTGATCGAGGTGGTCGCCGTCACCGGCAGGCCGCGGTCGTAGGCGCGCCTGAGGCTCTCCAGCGCCGCCGCCGTGGTCACCTGGTCGACGATGAACGGCGCGCCGGTCAGCTCCACCAGCGCCAGGTCGCGCTCCAGCATGATCCGCTCGGCGATGGCCGGTACGGAGGGCAGGCCCATCCGCGCGGCGAACTCGCCCTCGCTGGCGGCGGCGCCGTTGGACAGCCACGGGTCGGCCGGACGGTGCGCCACCGGCACGTCGAACGCCTTGGCGTAGCTCATCACCCGGCGCAGGACCTTGGAGTCGACGATCGGCTTGTCGGCGTCGGTCACATAGAGACAGCCGGCCTCATGCATCAGGCCGATCTCGGCCATCCGCAGGCCCTCGCAGCCCTTGGTGGCGGCGCCGGCGGGATAGACGTTGACCAGCTCGATGTCGCGGGCGCGGCGCAGAATGAAGTCGACCACCGCCGGCTCGTCCATCACCGGGTGGGTGTCGGGTTGCACGACGATCGTGGTCACCCCGCCGGCCGCGGCGGCCAGGGCGGCGGACTTCAGCGTCTCCTTGGGTTCGGACCCCGGCTCGCCGGTCTTCACGCGGATGTCGATCAGGCCGGGGATGAGCAGCGCGCCGTCGGCGTCGATCACCTCGACGTCGGCCGAGAGCGAGCCGAAGCCCGGCGCGCGGGCAACGTCGGCGATGACGCCCTCGGTGACGATCACCGCGCCGGGGCCGTCGTAGCCGCTGGCCGGGTCGACCAGCCGCGCGTTGGTGAAGGCGAGGGGGCGGCTCATCGATCGTTGTCCAGTCGCGCCGCCAGGGAGGTCAGCACCGCCATCCGCGCGGCGACGCCCATCTCCACCTGGTCCTGGATCAGGCTGACGTTGAGGTCGTCGGCGACCTCGGAGTCGATTTCGACGCCGCGGTTCATCGGGCCGGGGTGCATGACCTTCACATGCGGCGCGGCGAAGGCCAGCTTCTCGCGGTCCAGGCCGTAGAAGCGGAAATACTCCCGCTGCGACGGCGCCATCACGCCGTCCATCCGCTCCAGCTGCAGGCGCAGCATCATCACCACGTCGCAGCCGGCGATGCCTTTGCGCAGGTCGTGGAACACCTCGACGTTCCAGCGCTCGGCGGCGGCTGGGATCAGGGTCGGCGGACCCACCAGGCGCACGTTGGCGCCGAGCATCTGCAGAAGCGCGATGTTCGAACGGGCCACGCGGCTGTGCATGACGTCGCCGCAGATCGCCACCATCAGTCCGGCGATGTAGCCGAAGGCGCGGCGCATGGAGAGCGCGTCCAGCAGCGCCTGGGTCGGGTGCTCGTGCTGGCCGTCGCCCGCGTTGACCACCGAGCAGCCCACCTTCTGCGACAGCAGCGAGGCGGCGCCGGAGGAGGCGTGGCGGATCACCAGCAGGTCCGGCTGCATGGCGTTCAGCGTCACCGCCGTGTCGATCAGGGTCTCGCCCTTGGACATCGCCGACGAGCGCGGGCTCATGTTGACCACGTCGGCCCCCAGCCGCTTGCCGGCCAGTTCGAACGAGCTCTGCGTGCGGGTCGAGTTCTCGAAGAACAGGTTCATCAGCGTCCTGCCCTTGAGCAGGTCCAGCTTCTTCGAGTGCTGCCGGTTCAGCGCGACGAATCCGTCCGCGAGGTCCAGCAGATTGGCGACCTCGACCTCATTCAGGTCGGTGGCGGAGAGGAAATGCCGCTTCGGAAAAGAGAAGGTCCGCTGCAGGACTTCGTTCAGACCGGGGGGCGCGGCGCTCATTAAAGCGGCGTCTTAGGCGAGGTCGCAGCTGATGGGAAGCACCGCGCGTGGGAGGGGCCGGCCGGGACTCACGATCCGGCCGCGCCCCCTCGAGTTTGCTCGGTATTCAGGAGCTCTGGCGCCAACACCGACGACAGACGTCAGCCGTTGTTCTTGATTTCTGGGTCCAGCGATATTGGCATTGTGAAAACACCGCCTGTATCCGGAACGATCAGGTTGATATTCATAGTGCCATAGTTCGGTTTACTGCCGTTTCCATTGCGGTATTCGGCATCTACGATTGCCTGCTTGGCGCTGCTTGATCTGAAGCAGAGAAAAGCCTTGCCGTTGTCATCCAGTGAATTGATCGCCAGATCGTCTCCATGAAATGTGATTGTTGGATCTTCCAGTTGCACAATGATCCGCGCGTTCGTCCTGGTATTACCATGTCCTGGTTGCTGCAATTGCAAATTTAGATCAAGCTTGGTTATCGGACTTGTAGGGGCGGGAGGGTTCCGCATCGTATTGGGGTTGCCATTCGGGTAGGTAGTGTTGGCGTCCATCTCCTTGATCACTGCCTGTATGTTCCGGACATCAAGGTTACCTGTCAATTTTACAAGGAAGGCGACCGACGGTTGCGGGTCTCCATTAGTGCAGGGCCTAATGTTTGGCCCCGCTGTGACGATGGCGCCGGCCACCGGCGGCTGAGGTTTCTGCGCAGCTTTATCGCCCGACGGAGCACAGCCCGTTACGAGCGCCGATGCAGCAACGAATGCAGCCCCGGCCGGCAATCCAAGTCGTTTCATCAAAGCCTCCCCGTCTTCGCCTCTCAACCAACCGCGCCTCATCGGCGAGGTTGAGCCCCCAGCGGGCAGTCAGCACATCGCGGCGCTTGACCTGTCACCGGTCGGTCCGGGCGCGATCAGCCTTGGTTCTTGATTTCAGGATCGACGGACAAGAAGCGGCGGTGTCCCTTGCCATCCTCGACGTTGAAGTTGTAGGCGCCGATCACCGGTTGCCCGTCCGCCTTGTCGACCCACCGCACGTAGAAGGCGACCGTCCTCGCCCCTTTGCGCACGTCCATGTTGCGCTTGATGCAGAACATCTCTCCATGGGCGGCCTTGCTGGTGATCACCGTGGCGTTCCGACCGGGCATGAAGGTGTAGCGTTTGTCGGTGAGCTCCAACTCGATCATCGCCACGTCGTGCTTTCGCAGCAGGTAGGGGGCGGCGACGAAGTCGGCATAGGTCTTGTGGTTCGGCAACGGCGTCGGGTCCGGCGCCACGGCGCCGCCTTGCGGGACGTTTCCGTGATCGTCCGACTTGAGATGCGCGAGCGTAGAGCCTTCGAGGTCGAGGGGATCCACGTCCGGCACGACAATGTGCACGACGTCGACCTTGTGGTCGTTCTTGACGCAGTCGGCGTGTACCGGGATCGGATAGCTGTTGATGAGCGCCTTCTGCGAGGGTGACGGTGGAGGGTTCCAGGGCGGCCACGACCACTTGCACGCTGCGAGAAGGCTGGCGCACAGCAGGACGATGGCCGTCCTGAGGCTCATCTTCATCATGACTTTTTCCCCCGTGTTTTGGCTCTGGACTTTGTGACGTCTGTCGAGCGCGTGATGACCCTCATCGCCCCGCCCCGTCCCTTTGCACGAGCCCAAGGGAACGGACCTCCTGGGCGAGGCTCAGGCCCCAACTCCCGGTGAGTACGTCGTGTTTTTCGGCGAGGTGCGCGGTCACGGGAGCCAGCGCCGCGGCCGCGCCGGCCTGATCGCCCCGTTCCGCTCGCACCTTCGCGAGAAGCACGCCGCAGAAGTCGCCGACCTCCTGGGCCATCGCCCCCGGCTCGGCAGGGGTGCAGTCTCCAACGGTCTGCTCCATGACGCGGAGCGGAGGGCGCGCGGATGGGGGCATCGAGAGCCATGTCCGCACCTTGAACAGCTCGAACATCCGCACCTGGCGCGACAGGCTCTTGTTGTCGGGATCGTGAGCCGCCAGCGCTATGGCGGCCGTGCGCCCGCTCTCCAGGCGGGCCTCCGCACGGGCGTAGAGTCCTTGCGCAAGTTCGATCCGGGCCACCGCCAGATCGTGCGAAAGCATGTCGGCTCGATCTATGACGTTCCGCGGGTCGCGTGCGATCAGGCCGGCGAGGATTCGGCCTTGAACCTCGCGTGTCGCCAAGGCCTCCGAAAGGTGCCCCTGGAGCCTTTGGCTGTCGGCGAGCCAGGCCAACGCGTCCGACCTATCGTTCAGAACGTCGTGGTCGGTGGGCTTGCGCCGGGTGATCCTGTCGAGGTCGGCCAAGGCTGCCCGGTAGTGGCGCTCCGCGCGCGCAGGATCGCCGTCATGACGCATCGCCAGGGTGCCGAGGTTATTGGCGGCGTAGACGGTCTCCATGACGTAGTCATCGTTGTTCGGATCGATGGCGACGAGCCGCGCCGCGAGCCGCGCATAGGCCTCAAGATGCTTACGCGCAGCCGTTCCATCTCCGTTTCGCCAGTTGATGAACCCCACCCAGTATTCGCTCTGGGCGTGGGCGAAGATCCGCTTGGGGTCATCCGGCTTGGCGGTCAGCAGGGCGGCTGTCGTGCGATGCGCCTCGAGGAAGTACGATCGGGCCTTCCCGAGGTCTCCGCGCTTCTCGTCGTCCTCGCCCATCGCCTGCAAGAGCTTGGCGCGCTGCCTCAGGGCGTCGTCGGACAGGCGTCGGAGGTCCTGGCGTTGATAATACTTGAGAGCCCCCTGGTTCAGCGCTGCGAGCTGCTCCAGGTTGCCCTCTCGCCCGACGTCGCGCCGCAAATCGGTGATCAGGTAGTCGACGAGGCCGGTCGCCTCGTTGCGTTGCTTCGCCGCCTCGTTGCGGGCCAGAAGGGCCATGCTTCCCAGCGCGCCCAAAGCGAGGGCGACGGCGACTATCGTTCCCGCCCCGACGGCCAAACGCGTGTTCCGCCGCTGCGCGTCGCGCTGGATCAGCTCATCCAATTCCACGCCCGCCAGGGCGGCGTAGAGTTTCAGGAACGCCAGGCGGCGGCCGGCGGAGTCGGTCTGGAAGTTGACCGCCAGGGGCTCGAAAGACCCGTCGGGCCCCCCGAGGGCCGGATGAAAGGCGGTGTTCGACCGCCCCTCCAGCAGCACGGCGAAGATCCGCTCGTTACCGTGGAGCACGCGGAACAGCTCGATCTCCCGACCCACCCACTTCGAAGCCGCCGAGCGCGGGGAGCACACCACCACGAGACACGCGCTGTCAGCAATCGCCTCCCTGATGGCGGTGCTCAGGTCGAAGGCCGCCGTGAGGTCGTCGTGGTCCCGGAAGATCGGCCTTAGACGGGACGAGCCGGGATCGATCGCTTGCGAGTCGCCGGCCAGGCGGCGGGGCAGCCGGTAGGCTTCGATCTGCCGATGCAGGCGCTTCACGAAGGCCGCGTCGCCGCTCGAATAGCTGAGGAACGCGCCGTAGCGGCACGCCGGGGTCGCCGCGGTTGTCGACGTCCTCGGTTCGGCGCTGTCGGGCATCGCGTCCCCGCTTGCAAACCAACTGAACGCGGCGAGCACTACTCAGACTAAGTTTCGCAGAACCGTGCTACCTAGACAATACCACGCGACCTCAGCCGCTGTTGTGCACCTTGGGATCCAGCAAGATCGGCGTGGAGTAAGGGCCGTCCTTCAAGAGCAGGAAAAGGTTGTACTTTCCGACCTTCATGCTCTGGCCCTGCTGGTACTGGACATAGAAGCGCACGGTGCGGTCGTCGGGCTTGGGGTTGATCGGGTCCTTCACGCAGAACATGGCCGCGCCGTCGGCGTTGCCGGCGGTCAGCGCATAGGCCCCGCCGGTGAAGCGGGCGTCCGGATCGGCCAGCACCACCTCGACCAGCATTAGGTCGCCCGGCTTCTTCAGGAACTCGCGGGCGTCGATGTCCAGGCGGGTCGGGTTCTGGGTCTGCAACACCACCTCGGGGATGTCGCGCAGCCGCTTTTCGGTGCTGGCGCTGCCGTCCTTGTTGGCCTCGAACAGGGCGGTGTCGTGGGCGATCTTCTTGGGCGAGACGTCGGTGATCGCGATCTTCACCACCGGCAGGCCCGGCGGGATCGCGGGGCAGGTGTTGGCGATGACCCCGAACATCGGCTTGCCCGGCTCGTCGACCGGCTTGGGCGGCGGCTCGGGCTTCATGCACCCGGCCAGCAGCGCGAGGCCCGCTGCTCCGGCCATCCAGCGAAACGCGCGCATGCCAGACTCTCCCTCGCGTTGAGTTCCGGGGATTGACTGCACTTGAGAGGCGAAGCGCAAGGGCTATCGGCTGGCCAGCCTGGCTTCTTCGCTGAAGTTCAGCCCCCAGCGGGGGGAGTAGGCGTCGCCGGTCTTGGGGCTGTGGAGACGGGCCAGCGCGCGCTGGGCGCCGCGGGCGTCGCCGTCGCCGGCCAGGATGCGGGCGCTGAGCACGGTGCAGAAGTCGGCGATCTCGCGCTCGCTGGCCCCGCCGCCCTTGGCCTCGCAGTCGCCGATGGCGCGGACGAGGGCGCCGGAGGAGGGCCGCCGGCCACTGGGCAGGCCAAGCTGCGTGCGCACCTTGAAGAGCTCGAAGGCGCGGGCCTGGGCCGCGAACTCGGCATTATCGGGCGAGGTGCGCATCAGCGCCACGGCGTCGGCGTGGCCCTTGTCCAGCAACGCGATCGCCTGGGCGGTCTGGCCGCGGGCGGCCTCCAGCCGGGCCAGAGCCAGCTGGTTCGAGAGCATCGCCGACTTGGCGTCGACGTTCAGCGGATCGGCGGCCAGCAGGCCGTCCAGGATGCGCCGCTGGGCCGCGCGGCTGGCCTGGGCGCTGGCCAGGTCGCCGCGCACCCGTTGGGTGTCGGCCAGCCAGGCGTAGCCGTCGGCCAGCTCCAGCCACCGGTCGGCGTCCTTGGGCTTCCCGTCCGCCGCCAGCTGGAACTTCTGCAGCGCGGTGGTGAAGTGGCGCTCCGCGGTGGGGGCGTCGCCGGCCTGGCGCAGGGCCAGCATGCCGAGGTTGCTCTCGGCGTAGGCGGCCTCCAGCTGCCAGTCGAGGTTCTTGGGATCGGCCTTCACGAGGCGCTGGGCCAGCGTCGCATAGGCCTCGAAGCCCCGCCGCGCGGCGGCCCCGTCGCCCTTCTGCCAGTCGATGAAGCCCATGTAGTACTCGCTCTGGGCCTGGGCGAAGATCCGCTTCGGGTCGTTGGGCTTGGCGGCCAGCAGCGAGGCGGTGAGCAGCCGCGCCTCCAGGAAGCGCGCGGTGGCGCCGTTGAGGTCGCCGCGCTTCTCGTCGTCCTCGCCCATGGCCTGCAGGAGGCGAGCCCGTTGCTCCTGTCCGCTGTCCGAAACGTTGTCCTGCCCGCGGTAATAGCTCTCCACCGCCTGGTTGACCGTCGACAGCAGGTCCAGCCGCCCGGAGCGCTTCAGCCGCGCGCGCACGTCGGTCAGCATCACCTCGTTCAGGCCCTCGGCCTTGGTGCGCTGGCGCTCGGCCGCCTCGCGGGAGGTGATAGCCACGACGCTCAGCACGCTGACCACCGCCATGGTCGCCACGGCCGCGCCCGAGAACGCCATCACCCGCCGCGTGCGCCGCTGGCCGTCGCGCTGGACCAGCTCGTCCAGCTGAACGCCCGCCAGCGCGGCCACCAGCTTCAGGACGCTCAGCTTGCGGTCGGCGGTGGGTCGGCGGAAATCCGCGGCGACGGGCTGGACGTCCTGGTCGCCGAGCAGGGCAGGGGGAAAGGCGTCTTCCGGCTCGCCCTCGACCAGGGCCGCGCGGATCGGGGCGTCGCCGTGCAGGTCGCGGAACAGTTCGATCTCGCGCCCGACCCACTCTGACTTCGCCGCCGCCGGCGAGCAGATGACGATCATGCTCTCGGACTGGGCGATCGCCTCGCGCAGCGCCTGCGGCAGGTCATGATGGGCGTTCAGTTCCCAGGTGTCGTGGAACAGCGGCTTCAGGCGACCGCCGCGCAGCGCGCCCTGCGATGCCTCCGCCAGCCGCTTGGGCAGGCGGTAGGCCTCCAGCTCCCGGTGCAGCCAGCCCGCGAACGTCCGGTCGTGGCTGGAGTAGCTGATGAAGGCCGAATACCGCAGAGGCTGGACGTCGTCAGCCACGGGGTCGTCCTGTGCGACAGCGGACCCCAATTCCGCCGCCCGGACTGTGGCAGAAGCCCCGGAGCGCTGCAATTGGCGGCGCCCCCACAACAGGCGTTGCGCGCTCTTCCGCCAAGCTTCGGCGCAGCCCATATGACCGCGCACGGCCGCCGGGTGGGCGGGCCGAAAAACAACCCAAGAGGAAACGCGTGGCAGTCAATCTCTTCACCTTCGTCGGTATGTACGAGCGCGTGGTCGGAACGGCCGAACATCTGCTGGCCCAGGGCGCGGCTTTCGCGAAGGCCAAGGGGGTGAGCGAGGCCGACATGCTGGAGTGGCGGCTGATCGACGACATGTTCCCGCTGCGCAACCAGTTCCAGACCGTCGTGAACTTCCCCCGGCAGTTCATGGCGCGCGCCACGGGCCAGGACGTGCCGGAGGCGATGGCGGGCGAGTCGACGGTGGCGGAGCTGCAGGCGGCGCTGGCCGAAACCAAGGCCTACCTCGCGAAACTGACGCCGGCCCAGTTCGAGGGCCGCGACGACATCCCCCTGACGGTCAACTTGGGCCAGATGGAGCCCACGTTCCCGACCGGGCAGTGGATCACGTCCTTCGCGACCACCAACCTCTACTTCCACCTGTCGACCGCCTACGGGATCCTGCGCTCCAAGGGCGTCCAGATCGGCAAGCGCGACCTGTTCGCGGGCGGGCTCTGAACCTAGACGTTCCGCAGCCGGTCCAGCGCCCCCTGAAGGATCCAGGCGGCGGCGGCCTTGTCGACCACCTCGGCGCGGCGGGCGCGTGAGACGTCCGCCTCGTCGATCAGCATCCGATTGACCGCCATCGAGCTCATCCGCTCATCCCAGAAGGCGATCGGCAGCTCGGGCCTCAGGCGCAGGAGATTGCGGGCGAAGGCGCGGCTGGATTGGGCGCGGGGGCCTTCGCTGCCGTCCATGTTCACCGGCAGGCCGATGACGATGCCGCCGGCCCGGCGGCTGGCCATCAGCTTGAAGAGGGCGGCGGCGTCGTCGCTGAACTTGCCTTTTCGGATCGTCTCCATTGGGCTGGCGATCATCCGGGTAGCGTCGGACACAGCGACGCCGATGGTCTTCTCGCCCAGGTCCAGGCCGACGACGGGGACATTGGCGCCGCTGGCGGCGGGCAGATCGATCAGGTCGACGACGGGCATGGGCCTCCCATAGGCTCTCGCGGCGACGCGCGACAGCCCGGCCGCCGGTCGAGCTTATTGCGGGCGGCGGCGACGGCGTATTTCATGCGAGGTGCGAGTCTCGCCGGGGGGCAGACATGACCATGCATCTGCGCAGCCTGATCCTGCCCATGGCGCTGAGCCTAGGCGTGGCCTTCGCCGCGCCCGCCGTGGCGAAGAAACATTCCCCGCCGCCCATCGCGATTCCCGCGCCGCCGGCCGGCAAGGGTCAGGTGGTCTTCTTCCGGCCGGCGAACCGGGTGATGGGCCGGTTCGTCCGCCTTCCGGTGCATGAGGGCGCTACCGGCGTCGGCGTGCTCGGCAACGGCGCCTATTTCATCCGCGTCGTCGAGCCGGGACCGCACGTCTTCACGACGGAGCTGAAGGCCGTCGATCGCCTTTCCCTCGAGGTCGAGGCGGGCGAAACGTACTACGTCGAGCAGACGATGGGCGTCGGCATCGTGGCCGGGCCGCCGCACCTGGCGCTGGCCGACCCAAGCCAGTTCCAGCGCCAGAAGCTCAAGCTGTCGACCCGGAAGGCCAAGGACCTGAGGCGGAAGCGAGACAGATAGCCTGGCGACGCCCACGCGATTTCGCAGAGGCGTTCGGCGAACATGCGGATTGTCGCGGAAAGTGCGACCGCGATATCAGCCCCGCTTCGAAATTCACGGAGACCGACTGCGTTGACGACCTGGCCGACCAAGACCCGCGACCTGCACAACCACCACATGGATTCCACCATCTGGGACCGCTTCGCCTTCCGCGACGACGACGTGATCGTGGCGACCTATGCGAAGTCGGGCACCACCTGGACCCAGCAGATCGTCGGCCAGCTGCTGTTCGCCGGCGACCCGGACGTGCAGATCAACACCCTGTCGCCCTGGCTGGACCTGCGGGTGATGCCGCCGGATACGATGGAGCAACTGGAGGCCCAGACCCATCGTCGGATCGTCAAGACCCACCTGCCGCTGGACGCGCTGACGTTCTCGCCCAAGGCCAAGTACCTCTACGTCGCCCGCGACGGTCGCGACGTGCTGTGGAGCCTCTACAACCACCACAGCGAGGGCAACGACTTCTGGTACCAGCTGCTGAACGAGACCCCAGGCCTGGTCGGCCCGCCGATGCCGCGGCCGGACCCGGACATCCGTAGCTATTTCCGCACCTGGCTGGAGACCGACGGCCAGCCGTTCTGGTCCTACTGGGAGAACATCGCCACCTGGTGGGCCGCCCGCGACCTGCCCAACGTGCGCCTCGTGCACTTCAACGCCCTGAAAGCCGACCCGGAAGGCGAGATCCGCGCCATCGCGGATTTCCTCGGGTGCGATATCGCCGACGACTTGTGGCCGACGATCCTGGAGCACTGTTCGTTCGACTGGATGAAGGCCAACGCCGGAAACGTCGCCCCGCTGGGCGGCGCGATCTTCGACGGCGGCGCCTCCAGCTTCATCAACAAGGGCGTCAACGGCCGCTGGCGCGACGTGCTCTCGGCCGCGGACTGCGCCGACTACGAAGCGCGCGCGCTGGCGAACCTGGGCCCGGAGTGCGCGCACTGGCTGGCGACGGGCGAAATCCGGGCGATGGCCGCGGCCTGATCGCGCTCCGGCGACGGGATCGCCTGCAAAGGCGCCCCCACTTGCGCTGCGAGGGGGGCGCGGCTAACCCACGGCCTCTGTATTTATGGAGGCCCTCATGGCCATCGACGCCGCGACCGTGCGCAAGGTCGCGAGGCTGGCGCGCATCGCCGAGCCGGAAGACAGGCTGGAGCCGCTGGCCAGGGAGCTGAGCGGCATCATGAGCTGGGTCGAGCAGCTCAATGAAGTCGACACCGACGGCGTCGAGCCCATGACCACGTCCGTGGCCATGACCCTGCCGATGCGCGACGACGTGGTCACCGACGGCGGCGATCCGGCCCGGGTGCTGGGCAATGCGCCGAAGTCCGAGAAGGGCTTCTTCGTGGTGCCGAAGGTGGTCGAGTGATGTCGGACCTCACCGGCCTCACGCTGAAGGCGGCCCTCGACGGGCTGGCGGACAAGTCGTTCTCCTCCGAGGAGATCACCAAGGCGCACCTCGCCGCCATCGAGGGCGCGAGCGCGCTGAACGCCTTCGTGGTCAACACGCCCGACAAGGCGCTGGAGATGGCCCGGGCCTCCGACGCGCGCCGCGCGACGGGGCAGGCGGGACCGCTCGACGGCGCGCCGCTGGGCATCAAGGACCTGTTCTGCACCGAGGGCGTGGAGTCCACCGCGGGCTCGATGATCCTGCGCAACTTCAAGCCAGCCTATGAAAGCACCGTCACCACCAACCTGTGGCGCGAAGGAGCGGTGATGCTGGGCAAGCTGAACATGGACGAGTTCGCCATGGGCTCGTCCAACGAGACCTCGGCCTGGGGGCCGGTGGTGAACCCGTGGCGCCAGCAGGGCCGCAACGCCGACCTGACCCCGGGCGGCTCGTCGGGCGGCTCGGCCGCGGCGGTGGCGGCGGAGCTGTGTCTGGCGGCCACGGCCACCGACACCGGCGGCTCGATCCGCCAGCCGGCGGCGTTCACCGGCACGGTCGGCGTGAAGCCCACCTACGGCCGTTGCTCGCGCTGGGGCATCGTCGCCTTCGCCTCGTCGCTGGACCAGGCGGGACCGATGGCGCGCACCGTCGAGGACACCGCGATCCTACTGCGGTCCATGGCCGGCCACGACCCCAAGGATTCGACCAGCATCAACGCCGACGTGCCGGACTTCGCGAGCTTCTGCGGCAAGTCCGTGAAAGGCCTGCGGATCGGCATCCCCAAGGAGTACCGCGTCGACGGCATGCCGCCGGAAATCGACCGGCTGTGGGAGCAGGGCATCGCCTGGCTGAAGGACGCCGGCTGCGAGATCGTCGACGTGTCGCTGCCGCATACAAAGTACGCCTTGCCGGCCTACTACATTATCGCCCCGGCCGAGGCGTCCTCGAACCTCGCCCGCTACGACGGCATGCGCTACGGCCTGCGGGTCGACGGCCAGAACCTGACCGACACCTACGAAAACACCCGCGCCCAGGGCTTTGGCGCCGAGGTGAAGCGCCGGATCCTGATCGGCACCTACGTGCTCTCCGCCGGCTACTACGACGCCTACTACGTCAAGGCGCTGAAGGTGCGGCGCCGCATCGCCGACGACTTCGACCAGGCCTGGCAGACCTGCGACGCGCTGCTGACGCCGACGGCGCCATCGGCGGCGTTCGGCCTGGGCGACAAGTCCGACGACCCGGTGGCCATGTACCTGAACGACATCTTCACGGTGACGGTGAACCTGGCCGGGCTGCCGGGCATGAGCGTGCCGGCGGGGCTGGACGCCCAGGGCCTGCCGCTGGGCCTGCAGTTGATCGGCCGCAACCTGGACGAGGGGACCCTGTTCTCGCTGGGCTCGGCCCTCGAGAAGGCGGCCGACTTCCGCGCCAAGCCGGCGAAGTGGTGGTGACCGGCGGCGTGCGGCAAGCTTGACGGCAACCTGGGCGGGTCGCAGTCTCGGCCCGCTGGGGGGCGTCGATGTCATTGTTGCGCATCATCGCGGCGGTCGGGGTGCTGATGGCCGCGTCGCCGGCGCTGGCCGCCAAGGTCGGCCAGCCCGCGCCGGACTTCACCGTGAAGACCTTCGACGGTCGCAAGATCGCGCTGGGCGAGCTGCGCGGGAAGGTCGTGATCCTGAACTACTGGGCCACCTGGTGCGGGCCGTGCCGGGTCGAGCTGCCCGAGCTGGACGCCTACATGCGCCGCCATCGCGGGGCGGACCTGGTGATCTTCGCCGTGGCGACCGAGAACTCGGTCCCGGAGTCGAAGCTGCGGCCGCTGGCGGGCGCGGTGTCGTTTCCGATGGTCACCCGTATCAAGGGCGGCGGCTACGGCCTGGTGAAGCAGGCGGTGCCCACCAACTACGTGATCGACAAGGCCGGCGTGGTCCGGTTGGCCAAGGCCGGCGCCTTCGACGCCCAGACCCTGGAAGCGATCATCTCACCGCTGCTGGCCGAGCCGGCGCCGGCCGTCGTCGCCGAGGCGGCCCGCCCATAGAAAAGCCCGCCGCCACGAGCACGTGACGGCGGGCGTTTTCAAATCGTCGAGGCGTTGTCGCCTACGTGATCTTGTCGAACTCGGCCTGCAGCGCCTTCAGCTTGGCGTCGTCCAGAGCGCCCTGGCTCATGGGCGCGACCTGGGCCAGCGTCATGGTCGCGATCTGGTCATAGAACTGGGTGATCTGCGGCAGGGCGGTTTCCAGCGCGGCCTTGGCCTGCGGGTTCTTGATGATGTCGCCGATCGGCGTGGTTTCCACCGAGATCTTGCCGTCGGCCGGAGCGGCCGCGGGAGCGGACGCCGGGGCTTGGGCGAGGGCGGGCGCGGCGAGCGCGGTCACCGCAAGAGCGGCGGCGAAAGCGAGAGTCTTCATGGGTGTTCCTTTTCCCCGGGTCTAAGCGTCGTTTAGACGCGCGGCAGCTTGAGTCCAAATTTGGGCGATCGCGCAAGTGCGCAGTTCGTCACCCTTCCGATTTGTAACACTGCACGCTAGATCAGCCCCCATGACCGATACCTCGTCCAAGCTCATCCAGGGCCGCACCGGCCCCTGGGAAATCGTCCTCGGCCTGGAAGTCCACGCCCAGGTCGCCTCCAACGCCAAGCTGTTTTCCGGTGCGGCGGTGGGCGCGGGCGCGCAGCCGAACGCGCAGGTGTCGCTGGTCGACGCGGCCATGCCGGGCATGCTGCCGGTGATCAACCGCCACTGCGTCGAGCAGGCGGTGAAGACCGGCCTCGGCCTGAAGGCGAAGATCAACCTGAAGAGCCATTTCGACCGGAAGAACTATTTCTACCCGGACCTGCCGCAGGGCTATCAGATCAGCCAGTACAAGGACCCGGTGGTCGGCGAGGGCGAGGTCACCGTCGAGCACGACGACGGCTCCACCTTCACCGTGCGCATCGAGCGCCTGCACCTGGAGCAGGACGCCGGCAAGTCGGTGCACGACCAGGACCCGAACGCCACCTACATCGACCTGAACCGCGCCGGCACCGCGCTGATGGAGATCGTGTCGATGCCCGACATGCGCTCCTCGGCCGAGGCGGCGGCCTATGTGAAGAAGCTCCGGACGATCCTGATCTACCTGGGCACCTGCGACGGTGACATGGAGAAGGGCAACCTGCGCGCCGACGTGAACGTCTCGGTCTGCCGCCCCGGCGCCTATGAGAAGTTCCGCGAGACCGGCGACTTCAGCCACCTGGGCACGCGCTGCGAGATCAAGAACGTCAACTCGTACCGCTACATCCAGCAGGCCATCGAGCATGAGGCGCGGCGGCAGATCGAAATCCTCGAGGACGGCGGCAAGATCGACCAGGAGACGCGGCTCTACGATCCGACCAAGAACGAGACCCGCTCGATGCGCTCGAAGGAAGAGGCGCACGACTACCGCTACTTCCCCGACCCGGACCTGCTGCCGCTGGTCCTCGACCCGGCGTGGGTGAAGGCGATCGAAGCGACCCTGCCCGAGCTGCCGGACGCCAAGAAGGCGCGGCTGCAGTCGCAGTACGGGCTGACCGCCTACGACGCCCAGGTGCTGATCACCGAGCAGGCCCGCGCCGACTTCTACGAAGAGGCGGCGAAGGGTCGCGACGCCAAGCTGACCGCCAACTGGGTGACAAACGACCTGGCCGCCCGCCTCACCGCCGGCGGCCTGGAGATCACCGAGAGCCCGATTCCGCCGGCCGGCATCGCGGAGCTGGTGCAGTTGATCGAGGACGGCGTGATTTCCTCCAAGATCGCCAAGGACGTGTTCGAACGCATGTGGGCCGGCGAGGGCACGGCGTCCGAAGTCGTCGAGAAAGCGGGCCTGAAGCAGGTGTCCGACACCGGCGCCCTGGAGACCATCATCGACAAGCTGATCGCCACCAACCCCGGCCAGGCGGCCGCGGTGAAGGACAAGCCCCAGGCCATCGGCTGGTTCGTGGGCCAGGTGATGAAGGAGACCGGCGGCAAGGCCAATCCGGGAACGGTCAACCAGCTCCTGCGGGGCAAGCTGGGGCTGGGCTAGGGCGCGACCCTAGTCCGGGATGACGTCGAAGATCCGGCCGTCGGCCATCGAGACCAGCGCGAAGCCGCCGTTCACCCGCACCCAGGTGTAGCCGCGGGGCGGCGGGCGCAAGCGGAAGCGCTGGTAGTCGTCGACCGTTCCGCCGCGATAGCGGTCGGGCAGGTAGCCGCCGCGTCGGGCCGGGCCGGCGTTCGGAGGCGGGTAGGGGCCGTCCTCGTAGCGGCGGCCCTCGTCGCGCCGGTCGTCGTCCTCGCGCAACGCACGGCGGCCGGGCGGGCCCCGATCCTCATAGCGGCGCTCGTAGCGGGGGCCTTCGTCGCGGCGTTCCGGCGGCCCCCGGCGCCCCTCGTCCCGGCGTTCCGGCGGCCCGCGGCGTTCGGGCGGGCCCCGGCCGCGTTCGCCCCCACGGTCGCCCTGCTGGCCGCCGCGATCGTGATCGCGGGCCATGGCGACCTGGGCGACCGGAAGGCTGGTCGCCAGGGCGGCGATCGCCGCGGATATGAGGATCAGGCGCTTCATTCACGGCCATCCTGGCGCACCGCGCCTGAATTGTCCCTGAACAGGATTTGTGGCCGTCAGGTTGCGGGCCGGGCCGGTTGCGGACGTTCAACTCGGGCGAGAGCCGCCTAAACCCCTCATTGATTTGCCGAACTGCGGCAGGACGTCTCACTCGGCCTTCCTGTCGATTGGACAACAGCGCCCTTAACCATGTGTTCAACCTAAGCTTGGTTCTGTGGGGTCATCGGCTGGTCAAGGATGCGCAGAAAAGCGGGTCCGCCGGCTCAGATGGGGACTGAAACCATGCTGGCGAGCATCGACACGAAGTGTGATGGCCTGCCGCTGCCGACTCCGGACGCGACGGGCGACGAGTTGTTTCGACTGGGCCTGCTTTATTCGACGGGTCAGGGCGGCGCGCCGCTCGACTACGTCTCGGCTCACATGCTGTTCAACCTGGCCGCCATGCGCGGTTCGGTCGAAGCCAAGGTGTACCGCAAGGAGCTCTCCGAGGAGATGGCCTCCGATGAAGTGGCCGAGGCGCAGCGCCAGGCCCGCCAATGGCTGGCGCAAGGCTGACATAGCCGCGCCAACCGCTATCTTCACCGGCGGGCATGTTGGCCCGCCCGGCGGAGCTTACCTTGGCGGCATTGGCGCAGTGGACCGGTTGGCCGACGCTTCGCAGGGCCGCCTTCGTCGTCCTCGGTATCCTGGCCGTCACGGCGGGCGCCAAGGCCCTGTTCCCCGACCGGCTGTCGCTGCCGCAGCCTCCGCCCGACAGCAAACCCACCCACGGCGCGCCGCTCACCTATGATGCCGCGCTGGCGCGCGCCGACCAGCAAGTCGACGGCGTCAAACAGGTCGCCGCCGCCCACCCCGACGAATGGCTGCAGCAGGAGCGCCTGGCCCACGCCTGGATCGCCCGCGCCAGGCTGACGGGCTCCTTCGACGACTTCGCCGCCGCCCAGGCCGCGCTGGACCAGGGCTTCGCGCACGCCGCGCCGGGGACGGGCCCGCACCTGGCGCAGGCCGCCCTCGACCTGTCCCTGCACCGCCTAGCCCATGCCGAGGCCATGCTGGACGCCATCGGGCGCTATGCCGTGCCGCCCGAGCGCGACGACGCCGACGAGATCGCCGGCATGCGCGGCGACATCGCCTTCTACCGGGGCCGCTACGCCGAGGCGCTGAAGCTCTACGGCGCCGATCGCGACGCCGCCGGCGGCCAGGCGTTCCGGCAGGCGGTCTACCAGGGCAAGACCGGCAGCATCGACGCGGCCCTGGCCTCGCTGGACGCGGTCGAGCGGGCCATGCGCTTCCCCACCGCCCAGGTGCTGGCCAACCTGGAACTGCAGCGCGGCGGCCTGGAGCTGCAGCGCGGCGCCCGGGACAAGGCCACGGCCCACTTCGCCAAGGCCGAACGGCTGTTTCCTGGGTACTGGCTCGCCGAGGCCCACTCGGCCCAGATGCTGGCCCTGGCCGGGAAACGCCCCGAGGCCATCGCCCGGCTCGCCGCCATCGCCCAGCGCAGCGGAGCGCCCGAGGCGATGGACGCGCTGGCGGCGCTCTATCGGGCGCAGGGCGACTATCCGAACTCGAAGCTGTGGTCCGACCGCGCCGGGGCGATCTGGGAGCGGCGGCTGGCGCAAATCCCCGAGGCCGCCTGGGGCCACGCGGTCGAGCACTACCTGGCGTTCGGCGACCCAGCCCGCGCGCTGGACCTGGCCCGGCGCGACTATGCCGCGCGGCCCTACGGCGCCTCGGCCGTCGCCCTGGCCTGGGCCGAGATCGCCAACAACCGCCCGGCCGAGGCCCTGCGCATCCTGAAGCCCCTGGACGGCGGCGCTTACGTCTCGGCCGACCAGCATGTCGCCGCGGCTCAGGCGCACCTGCTGCTCGGCCAGGACGCCGACGCCGAGGCCGAGCGGAAGAAGGCCCTGGCCCTCAATCCGGGCAGCCTCGATCCCGACGGGGCGTTGATCTGGTTCGGCCACTGATGGGGCGGCTGCGCCTCCTGATCGCGGCGCTGGTCGCCGCCCTGGCGACCTGGGCCGGGCCGGCGGCGGCGCACCTGACGCCCAACTCCGAGATCCGGCTCGATTTCGCCCGCGACAGCGTCACCGCCGAAGTCCTGATCCCGCTGGGCGAGCTGGGCTATGCGCTGGGCCGCCCGGTGTCGCCGCGCCTCGGCCCCGCGCCGCCGGAGCTCCGCGCCTATGTCCTCGATCACCTGGCGGTCCGCACGCCCGACGGGCGGCCCTGGACGCTGACCCTCAGCGACCTGCGCATCGTCGCCGACGCCGGCGGCCCGGACCTCGTGGGCCGCGTGTTGATGCGGCCGCCGGCCGGCGCGTCGCTGCGGCGGTTCGACTTCAGCTACTCCGGCGTCATCGACCGGGTGCGCAACCACTTCGTCCTGGTGCTGGTGCGCACCGACTATGCCGGCGGACAGCTCTCGGAGGATCCGCGCCTGCTGGGCGGGCTGCAGTGGGGCGCGCGCACCCTGCACGTCGACCGCGGGGCGGGCAGCGCCTGGCGCGGCTTCGGCTCGGCGATCGGCCTGGGCATGCGCCACATCGCCGAGGGCCACGACCACCTGCTGTTCCTGCTGGCGCTGCTGCTGCCGGCCCCGCTGATCGCGCGCGAGCGGCGCTGGCGCGAGTACGGAGGGCTCAGGTTCACGATCCGGCGGCTGCTGGGCGTGGTCACCGCCTTCACGATCGGCCACTCGCTGACCCTGCTGGGCGGCGCGTTCCTGGGCTGGCGGCTGCCGGCCCAGCCGGTGGAGGTGCTGATCGCGGTGTCGATCCTGATCTCGGCGGGCCACGCCTGGCGGCCGCTGTTCGCGGGCCGCGAGCCCGTGGTCGCCATGGGCTTCGGCCTGGTCCACGGCCTGGCCTTCGCCACCGTCATCGGCCGTTTCGGTCTGGACCCCTGGCGCAAGGCCCAGTCGATCCTGGGCTTCAACCTGGGGATCGAGCTGGTGCAGCTGGCCGTGGTGGCGGCGGTGACGCCCGCCCTGATCACCCTGGCCCGCACCCGCAGCTATCCCGGCGTGCGGACAGCCGCGGCGGCCTTCACGGCGACCGCGGCCGCCGCCTGGATCGCCGAACGCACCCTGGGCGTCGAAAACCCCGTCGGCCGCGCCATCGACCAGGGCCTCGCCCACGGTCCCTGGCTGCTGGCGGCGCTGGTGGGCGGAACCGTGCTGGCCGTGCTGGCCGACCGCACCAGGCCGGCGCGATAGGCCCGCGATCGTCCGCGCCCCGCTGGAGCGTTCGCGCCGGCGGCGAACCGGGGTAGGAGGCGTCATGCTCCGCCTCCTCATGCTCCTGATCATCGGCGCCGGGCTCGCGGCCAGCCCCGCGCGGGCCGCCGAGGAGACGTTCGAGGGCACGGTGGGGTCGGCGGCGGTGGTCATGGCCCTGACCGACGGGACCCTCGGCCAGTACTTCTATCGAAACGTCCGGGTGGACATCGAGCTGTCGGGCGACCGGCGCGGCCAGACGCTGGAGCTGGAATCGCGCCTGACCGGCGACCGCCTCAAGCTCTCGCGCGCCGGGACGGGGCTGAGCGGCGTGCTGGTCACCAAGACGGGGCGGCAGTTCCCCGTCAGCCTTCACCGCGCCGCCGAGCCCAGGGCGACCGCCGATCTGCCTGCGGGCCTCAGCCTCTACGAGCGCCTTCAACTCTCCGGGCTGACGCTGTCGCCGGAGCGGCTTCAGACGGTCAACGGCAAGACGATCCGCTGGTACCGCAACGGCCTGACCGGCATCCGGCTGTTCCGCCTGGAGAGCGGGTACGCGACGCCGGCCATGGCGGCGATGAACCATGCGCTGACGCGGCATCAGTGGAAGGAAGTCCTGGCGTGGCTGCAGTGCCCCGGCGAGGACGGCAGCGGTTCTGGCGCCGAGGCCTCCGAAGCCGACAAGCCCGGGCTGGGGCCGATCTATGTCAGCTACCTCTGGCGCTCCTCCTGGAGCTGCGCGGGTACGGCGCACCCCGACTTCGGCGTCGAAGGGCACAGCTTCGACGCCCGCACCGGCCGCGAGCTGAAGCTCGACGAGGTGCTGCCCGTGGGGCCGGGCCGTCCGCCGGCTGAGGACAGCCAACCCTGGTACGGCTATCGCAGCGAGACCTTCGCGCCAGCCGTCGTCGCGCTCCTGAAGCGCTACCACCGGGCGCAGATGGCGCGGCCGAACGACGACGACGGCTGCGACTACACCGATCCTGAGGTCTGGAGTTTCCCCAGCTGGGTGCTGCGCGAGGACGGCCTGTGGCTGGGCGCGGTGTTCCCGCGCGTAGCGCGCGCCTGCGACTCGCCGGACTGGGCGGTCATCCCCTGGTCCGCGCTGCCGGCGAGGGCCAATCCAGCGCGCTAGCGGAAGTGGCGGTGACGCTCATCGCCGAGGCGCTCTGAAAGGCAACAGGACTTGGCCGCGAACTGGGTCGGGTCCCACTTCGGGCCCCACGTTCCACGTCTGACTCAACCGGGACCTTGGGAAGGTCCGCTGTTGGTTGTTGTCTGGGCTCCCGGATCTGGGGAGGTTCGACGCCGCGGAGCGAGCAGGGGCCCAAGGTGCTCGCACGATCGCCGGTTTCGGCGCCTTGAGTATCGCCTTCGTCTCGGTGTCCCGCCTATGATCGCCGCATGGGCGGCAGACGAACGTGATGCGTGCGACGATCAAGGACGTTTCGGAAATCGCCGGCGTCTCGATGAAGACCGTGTCGCGAGTCCTGAACAAGGAACGCTACGTCTCGGAGAAGACCCGCCTGCGGGTCGAGCGCGCCGTCGAGCAGCTGAACTTCACGCCCAGCGTCGCCGCGCGGATCCTGGCCGGAAAGCGCAGCTATCAGATCGCGCTGATCTACGACAATCACAGCCCGCACTACATCCATCAGATCCAGACCGGTGTCTGGGCGCGCTGCGTCGAGGAGGGGGTGCGTCTGCTCGCCCAGCCCACCGACGTGGCCTCGCCGAACCTGGCCCAGGAAGTCGGCGGCCTGATCGACCAGACCCAGGTGGACGGTGTGATCCTGTCGTCGCCCGTCACAGACGCGCCAGGCGCCCTGGAAGAACTGGAAGCGCGCGGCATTCCCTATGTGCGCATTTCCCCGGGGACGGAGCACGAACGCAGCTCCTCGGTTTCCATGGACGATGTGCAGGCCGCCGACGACATGACCAGTCATCTGATCGCGCTCGGCCACCGCCGGATCGGCTTCGTGATCGGCCACACGAACCATACCGCCAGCGACCTGCGCCTGTTCGGCTACCGCCGCGCGTTGGACCGGGCCGGCGTATCGTTCGAGCCCAAATATGTCAGGCCCGGCGCCTTCGACTTTGCGTCGGGAGAAGCGGCGGCGGACATCCTGTTGGACCTTGCCGCGCCACCGACCGCGATCTTCGCCAGCAATGACGACATGGCCGCCGGCGTTCTGACCGTGGCTCACCGCCGTGGGATCTCAGTGCCCGCGGACCTTTCGGTCGCAGGATTTGACGACACGGCTCTGGCCAGCCAGCTGTGGCCGCCGCTGACGACGGTGCGGCAGCCCACGCGCGAGCTGGCCTACGCGGCGGCCAGCCTCCTGTTCGGCACGCCGGATGAGGTGGTCCACCGCCGCCTGCCGCATGAGTTGGTGCTGCGCGCCTCGACCGCGCCGCCGCCGAAAAGGTGAGCCGCTAGGGGATCAGGTAGGCGCCGGCCAGGGCGCTGAGCGCCAGGGCGACCAACGTCGCCGCCAGGATCGCCAACAGTGGCTTGGCGCCTTGTTCGGTCAGGCTCTGCATCTGTGAGCGGATGCCCGTGGCGGTGACCGCGCCGGCAAGGAGCCAGGTCGAGCCCTTCACCGACAGGGCGGCGGCGACGTCCGGGATCACGCCTGTCGAGTTGATCGCGGCGAGGGCGAAGAAGCCCACCACAAACCAGGGCAGGATATGGCCGCGGATGCGGGCGCCCGGCTCGCGCGGGATGAACAGAGCGACCGCCAGCATGGCTGGCGCGAGGAGGGCCACGCGGGCCAGCTTGACGATGGTGGCCGTCTCGCCCGCGTGGGGCGAGACGCTGTAGCCGGCGCCCACGGTCTGGGCGACGTCATGAATGGACGCGCCGAGCATGAAGCCGGCCTGGGTGTCGCTGAATCCCAGGTGCAGGGCCAGGATCGGATAGAGCGTCATGGCGACGGCGCTCATGGCCGAGATCCCGACCAGAACCAGGGTGAGCTGGGCCTGGCTGACGCGGCGCTCGCCGAGCAGGCTGGCGAAGGCCATGGCCGCCGAAGCCCCGCAGATCGCCACCGCGCCGCCGGCGAGGGCGCCGAACGC